>NZ_JBFPKF010000070.1:0-5064 GCF_040948685.1 Paraburkholderia sp. BR14374
CCAGAACCATTCGCACAGCCCGCTCACGAACTTCAGGCGAGTACCTTGGGCACTTCTTCTTCGTGTTTTCCATAGCTCCATTTTCTCAAGAAGTGGAGCCTCCGGAAATCCCGGGGCGGTTCACTTCATGAATGGATGGTGGCGCAGCGCAAGCTGGTTTCGGAAGGTTCAGCGATTGCGAAAGCGCTGGATTACAGCCTTAAACGCTGGGAAGCGCTGACGCGCTATCTCGACGACGGACATGTGCCCATAGACAACAACTGGGTCGAAAACCAAATACGTCCGTGGGCTATCGGCAGGGCCAACTGGCTGTTCGCCGGCTCACTCCGAGCGGGCCAACGCGCTGCCGCCATCATGAGCCTGTTGCGCTCAGCACAACTCAATGGGCACGAACCGCACGCCTATCTGAAGGACGTCCTCACGCGATTGCCGACCCACAGGGCCAGCGACGTCGCAACATTGCTGCCTCATCGCTGGCAGCCGACAGTTGCGGTCGCTTAGCTCAATTCGTCAAGACGGGTTTGCTGGCCCCTTACCGTTGGCTTCCACTTTTTCCGACCGATCTCGGAAAGGCGAATTCCGGATCTACGGCGCGCAAGGATTCCGGACCTTCGGTTCAGCACGCCGAGCGAGCGCAGGCGTTACGTGTGTGACTTTAACGGCTATTTTCGATCGCCCACTTGTCAGGAAGTCGCACCTTGATCATGGTGCCGGCTCCCGGCGAGCTGATAACGTCGATCGCACCGCCCAGCATCAGAACACGCTCTTCCATCCCTGCCAGTCCGAATGACCTCTTTCTCGTTGCAAAAACATCGAATCCGCAACCGTCGTCGTGCACTTCGAGAAGGCAAGCATCGGGGGTTCGCTCTAATGCGATGATTACTCTTCTGGCCGCAGCGTGTCGGGTGACATTAGTCAGTGCCTCTTGAACGATGCGAAACAGCACGATAGCGCGATCCTCGCTTACGGCGATATTCTCGTCCTGCAAGTTGAGATGACAGACCGTCCGGCCGTTGCGGTTGAAATCGGCCACGAGCCACTCGAGCGCTGCTGCAATACCGGAATCAAGCGCTGCGGGGCGCAGCGACGCGATAACGCCTCTGACCACCTGCATCGTTACATCCACAAGTGAAACGAGCGCCTGCGTATGCTCGACCAGATCCGGGTGATCCGCGCCAAGCCTCATGCGCAATATCGACGCCCTCAGGCGAAGCGCGGTAAGGTGTTGCCCGAGTTCGTCGTGCATTTCCCGCGCAATGTGCTTGCGTTCATCCTCGCGAGCCGTCTCGCGATGTGAGGCAAGTTCACGCAGCATCTCGTAGGACTCACGCAAGCGGTGCTCAGCTTCCTTGCGCTCCGTGAGATCAACTACAAAAGCAACGCCTTCCTTCCCGCTACAGTCGAAAGCAGCGCGGCCGACCATGACCGGTATACGACTGCCATCCTTCCGCATGTATTCTTTTTCCTCGGGTTGAACGTCACCGTCGTTTCTGATTTGGGCCAAAGCCCGTTCGCTGCTTTCCTGCCAGTCAGTTGGCGTGAGATCCCTCCAGCGGAGGCATCCTGACGCAAGATCCTCTCGCTCATATCCCACCATGCGAAGAAAAGCGTCGTTGGCTTCGAGAATGTCGCCGGCGGCATTCCAGACGATGATGCCAATGATATTGGCGTCGACGAGGCGGCGAATCCTGGCCTCCCGTTCCTGCAGGTCGCGGTACAGGCGGGTGTTCTCCAGCGCAGTCGCCGCCTGCGACGCGAGCAGCCGCAGCAGTGCAATCCGGGTCGATCTGAAGGCGCGGGTGATCAGATTGTTTTCGAGGTACAGGGCCCCGATCAGCTTCGCTTGATTCATTAATGGCAGGCATAAGACGGAACGAGTCAGATACTGCCGGATATGAGGATCTGTCGCGAACCTGGGATCGGCCGCAGCATCATCGAGAATGACACTTTCGCCTGTGCGCAATACATCGTAGAGAACAGGCTCGGGAATCATGGTCGCGCTCACGGGTGCATCACGCAATTGGACGCATGCCTTGTCGCTGTCCGTCCATGCTTCCGCTGCGAGCCGCTGTTCTCCTGTATGCGAAAGTATCAGTAATCCACGCTCGGCTCCCGCCTGCTCGATAGCGGTACGCATGATCGTCTCAATCAGTCTGTCGAGGAAAACCTCTCCGGAAACAGCCTGCGACACCCTTATGACGGTAGCAAGGTCAAGGTGTTCGAGAGGCGCCCCGATAGTGCTGCCTGAGTCAGGCGCTCGCTCGTCGGCCCTGAGACCTGGGTACAGTTCGTCGAGTTGACGCACCTTGCCTTCTGCCCCCCAGCGTCGATAAGCCCGTCGTGCGTCCTGCAAATAGACACGGGCAATCTTCTCATACCCCCGCGCCGCGTAGAACGCGGATGCGAGTTCATTGGCAAGCGCTTCATTGTGTATGAGGTCGTTTGCGCGCGCAAGATGAATGGCCGCTTCGTAGAGTCGCATCGCCTCGAGATCACGGCCTTCCAGGCGCGCCATCTCGGCGCTTACCAGTGAAACCCGATTGCCGAAATTCGCCGGACAGTTGTTCGCCCAGATCTCCAATTGCCGACAATGCGCGGCGATGCTGTGGAGGTGCTCCTGTCGCTCCTCGGCCGGCACCCGGTCGAAATGCGCGGCCCTTGTGAGAGCGGCGTAAAAATGGTACTCGCATTCCTCCAGGTGCGGCGACGAGCTCCAAAGTTGCTCTTGCGCGATCGATGCCGCGTTCATGGCGGCCACATAGTCGCCTGAAAAGAATCGTCCCTGCAGTTTCCGGATCCAGTACCAGCACGCGGCCGTCGCGAGCGCGGGGTTGCCGGACAGGTGCTCCTCTGTACGAAGCTCGTTGAATTCGTCATAGTCGAAGTGGCCGAATTTCAGTGTGACGCCGCGGAGCATCCGGATCAATGCGAGTTGCGTGGTGAGGTTATCGACGACCAGGCCGAAACGTGCCTTCCTGGAAAACGCGAGGCCCTGTTCAGTTTCGAGTTCGACATCGCTTAGAGGGTCACCGCCGAAAAGTCGGTCCGAAACGATATGGCAGCAGGTATAGGCGCCAGACGGAAGGTCCCCGGTCCGGCCCGCTGCTTCGAACGCACGGCGCAGCACTTCGCTGCTGAAGCGCACGTGTTTCGTCCAGCGCACAACATACAGCGCGTAGCAAAGATAGGTGACTGCCTCGAAGCGTTTGAGTCCGCGTCGCTCGACCAGATCGAAGCCGAGCTGACCGAACTGGACTCCAGCGTGGTAATCGCCAAAGCGTGGCCCAGCGATCCGCGGGAACATGACATACGCGAAGCACGAGGCGTCGCAGTTCCCGCACTCCAGACTCAAGCTGATCACTTTGCATATAGCGAGAGAAGCCAGATTCGCGTCAAAAAACCAGGCTGGTCTCAGGAGCTTGCTAAGCACGTCAGTAATTGCGAGCGACGCTGGGTCCGACATCAACGGCATATCGATGAGTGCCTCGATAGCCCGGCCCGCAAGCCGCAACCGTATGTTTTCGTACTCCCCCCGTACGTTGCTTTCATGTGGGTGTGCCGGCCAGTCGATGCCGAGTTGACGGAGGTGATCGAGGCACACCTCGACCGCCAGATCGCTTCGATCGAGAGTCAGGTAAACATCCATTCGCAGACACGCGACGCTCGCCTGATCGACCGTGTTCGTCGCGCGGTTTGACAGCATCGCCAGCCGCTCTTCGGCATCGGTTAGCCGCCCGGTGAGGAACTCGCATTCTGCCAGGTTCAACTGGAGCGGAAAGACCAGTTCGTGCCTACGTCCCCAGCAATCGTCCTGGAGGAGTTGAGCGCCGGCAGTGAGATAGGTGAGCGCCGACGCATAGGCGCACTAGCTTTACCACCATTAGGTCGACTACATTGTCGGTGTACTCTTTCCGGTGGATGCGGGGCAGGTCCCAGCTCCAACAGGCCGTGTCATGGGCAAAGCTCAGCAGATCGCTATCGGCAAGCTCGCGCAAAAACTGGATGACGAAAAACGGATTGCCCGCCGTCTTCTCATGCACGAGGTGCGCAAGCGGTGCCGCACGTCCCGGCTCACAGTGAAGCGCTTCGACAATCAGTTGCTCCACGTGTTCACAAGCAAGAGGCGCGAGAACAATTTCATCGAGCCTTGCGCCGGCAGCCCTTAACGTCTGAAGCTTGTGCAGCAGCGGATGTCCGGGAGTTACCTCATTGCTGCGATAGGCGCCGATTACCATCAGATGCTGCAGATCCGAGCGCGCAAGGAGCCCGTCGAGCAAGTCGAGCGTCGCGGCGTCGAGCCATTGCAGATCGTCAAGAAATAGTGCCAACGGATGCCGGCAATCGTTTCGGGTGGCTGTGGAAATTGCCGCTCGCGCGGCAGTCGTGAAGCGATCCCAAATCCTGTGAGCCGCGGCCGGCTGTCCGTGCAGTCAACTAGCACATGAGCAGGCTTGAAATCCTTGTGAACGAACCCACTCCGGTGGAGCTTCTCAAGCGCCCCGGCAATTCCGACGGCGAGGCACAAAACACGTTCCACCCCGAGAGGCGCGCCCACCAGTCGCTCAAGTGGTTCGCCGCCCGGATCCTCGAAAACCAGTGCCATCCGTTCATCTTCGCGTACCAGCCTTATCGGGTGCACCGCCCACGTACCATTCAGTTGTTCTTTCAGCGCGAATTCGTGAGCAAGGCGCTCGAGAAGGGCAATCGAGGGATGTTCCTCGGTGGTCCGGAGAGTCAGGACGCTATCGCTGCCGCTCGGGGACCGGACGCGACAGAAAGTGCGCTCTGCATCCTCCCAAAGGATGTGGACACTGAAGCCTGTGTCAGAGCCATGTGGATCGTTCATCTGCCGTCATTCACTAGTCAAGTTCAGCCCCCGATCGTATCAAAGGACGCAGCCCAATTCGTCTGTCTAAAGTGCCTATGGCTACGCGTTAGAGAGCTAAAGTCGGAAGTGGTGTACGGGGGATCTGGGGCGGGGAATTGAAGGCGGTGGAGGTTTCAGCTGAGAATCTGATTGTCGAAGTCGGAAACCAGCAAACAACAAACCATCCACCATGAGCA
>NZ_JBFPKF010000071.1:0-4963 GCF_040948685.1 Paraburkholderia sp. BR14374
TCTTCGGCCCCATCGGCAACATTCCACCTGCCGAGGCAGAAGCCGCTTACTATGCAAATCTCGCTGAGTCTGTCACTGTGGCATGACGCAAGCAAAACGGTCTCCGGAAAACCCGGGGCGGCTCACCATCGCGAAGGTTTGAGGATGCGCGCGTCGCCTGCGCGCGGCTCGAGGCACAAATACGCTTGCAGCGCCGTAATCGTGATCATGCAATCGATCTCGCGGTTCTGGAAGGCAGAGAAAATGCCACGCCGAGGCGGCTGGCGAGCACCTGCGGTTCAAGTTCGACGGTTGCCATTGGTGACGAGTACGGCTGCACCGGTTTACAAATTCGTTAGACTGCGCCACCTTATTAACCACTAACGAATTCGATCGACCAATTTTATTGGATCGTTTCCTGTTTCCGAGACCGCCGACGTTACATATCTATAAGGCCGCTTTGCCGGTTTCAAGGCACCGCGCCACTTTCCGGCGGTCTCTACTGTGCCTGACTCTTCCACATAGCGGTGGTTATTGTCGCCGGTCCTTTCTCTCATGCCGAACCACGCATTCCAGCGTCGACAAGCCCAAGATCAGAGTGTTCGAGTTCGACTCGACAAAAATGGAAGGTTTCCCGCGTTTTTAGCCAACAGAGCTCTTTGTTCTCTTCGCTGTGAAAGTACCGATAGAGGAACTCAGCGAACACAAGGAACGCTACGTTAGGACGCAGCGAGGAATCGCAGTCAGAGTCACATCCATGAAGCTCCTCAGAATGCCAGAGCTGCAAGTCCCGCGATCACGTCAAAGCCAATAAAAAGGCCGCCGACCGGAGTGGAACCGATGTCGAGTCTCTGATTCTTTCATAGATTTTTTGAACATGTCGTTGTGGCCCCGCTCAAAAGGTTTGTCTGCTTTCGCTGCCGAACGATAGCAGCAGACGGGACCAGTCGTTCCACTTGCACCACTGTCTGAATTCCCGGCGCCCCCTATCGGTAGCGACACAAATTGTCGGAATTGTCCGGTTTGTCCGGTTTGTCTGTTGATGCTATCGGTGAATGGGCTTTAAGGGCTTTCGAGCTTCTACTTGCTATTGGCGTTGGCTTGTTGGCATAGATTTAGCAATTGAGTATGTGGTTAGGCTAATCTTGTGGGAGTGGGGCTATGCGTAAGTAATCCAGCTGCTAGGCTCATCGAATGTCGGCGTGCCCCTGTATTTGCGCAAAATTGATAATTGGCGTCGCTATGTGAAAAAGGCCGCTTCAGTTTTGAGTGCATTTATGCGATTTTTGGATAAAATTGATTGTGCTTAATATGTGGCAACTTCGCTTAATAAGCAAGGGGCCATCAGGATTGCAAATTTCGTTTTGAGATGACGCGATATAACGGTGGAGTTTTGATGAAAAAATTCATGAAGGCCATTTTAATTTCGTGGTGTTTTTCGACCTGTTCATTTTTATATGCTGCCGAATTCAGGGTCGATTTTAGTTCCCCGCAAAAATATGTTCAATCGTTGGGTGCAATTAGAGCTGCAATGGGCGATGCGATGTCGCTCGCGAATATCCCTGGCAATAAAATTTTGTATCAATTAAGGCCCGATGCGTCAAATATTGTAGAGGGGATTACCATTGAAATAATTGGAGTTGGTCCCAATGACCCATCCTCAAATACAGATGTTAGGTTTGTGATGAACCCATCCGATTTGTACCTGACAGGGTTTATCGTTGCGCGTATATTTTACCGATTTTCTGATTTTTCGGATGCAGACAGCGGAAGAGTACAGGTGAATGCGCCACGGCGTTTGGTAGATTTCACGGTGAATATGACAGGAGATTCTAGCTATCTCTCGTTGGCAAGGAGTGCCGGAGTAAGCGCGGATAGAACAGATTTGTCAATCGATAGATATTCACTGATGAAGGGGTATAGGAACCTAATGAATCATGTTTCTTCGACCAGTACGATAAACGGAGCGGAGGCAAGGGCCTTGCTATCGTACGCAACAGTGCTATCAGAGGCGGTAAGGTTTCGTAGTATCCAAGGGAATTTTGCATCGACTGCATTAGGCGATGATGCTTTCACTCCATATCGATTGAGTCTCGAAGATTCAAATAGAACTACGCGGTGGGATCGGCTAAGCGATGAGATACGTAAGGTTCAGTACGGCGCAATAAAAATTGCTACGCATGGCGTGGCCCCGATCTTACTAACAGACGTCAGAGACGTTTTCGGAATGACGACCTGCACGGGCAAGAAGATCGCATCAAAGACTCCATCCCTTCCATATAACGATTGTGTTCAGGGTAATATCGGGCGGTGTAATATGGGATTCTGATTGTCTTTCGCGTGTTCTTACGTAGTCGCGATTTGTTTGAATTCGGTGGATGGGGGCGCCTGTCTGGCTTTTGCGTGGTGATTTTTAATGGGCAGTTAATTTTGAATTTTTACTAGGATGTGCGAAATGTGGGCCAAAAAATATGTTCTTTGTATTTCGATGGCAGGTGTGATGTTGCCATCTGGTTTGGTATTTGGCGGGGGATATTATCATGAGGGGTATTTTCTAGTCCCAAAGTAGATCTTCAGGGTGGGGAGTGTGAGATTGGCCTCGCAGGCTCTCAATCTTCCTCCCGTTTCAATGGGGGGAATGGTCGTGCGACGCAAGTATTCGTCAACCTATGCTGGATATCGCCAGGCACGCTCACGCAATCGAATCGAGGGTCAAGTGACATATGCAGCGCGTGGGACCTATTCGAAGCCCATTTAGTCGAATTTTGGAAAACCATAGTAGCGCACGGCATCAGACCGGTAATGCCGCACCTTGGATCGCCCGGCGCGGACTTTGTCAAATTGAAGGTCGAGTCCATTAGATCGGCAGGATGAAGAAGAGTCAATCGTCTTCCAAGGTTGCGCTTCCCGGCCGCGGTGACCGGCTCCGCGGTACGCTGTATCACCGCTTCAATCTGAGCCTGCGCGAGGTCGAGGCGCTACGTATCTGTAAGCGATGCCTCACCCTTGCAATTACCCGCACCCATTAGCGGTTAGGTGTCACGCGACCAGTACTTACCATGGCCGCGTGAGGCCAGCCTCAACTTCATCCCGATCGCAGCAGCCGAGTGCCTCCGTTTCTTCGATTCGGTGGCTGCGACGGAGCGCGCCACATACCCATAAGGATCAAGCGAGACTGCCGTCGCCTTGGCGGCCCCATGTAGCCCCAAAAGAACGTTGGCACCTTCGCGCAGTGACGGGTTTTGGATTTCAGCTTGAACGACGCCTGGAAGAAGTTGATGTAGAGCGGCGAGACCTGCTAAAGGGGGCAAGGATTTCCGTGGCCCTCCAGACCTTGGCGCCTTCCGTAGCCGACCAAGCGGTGAACGATAGCGCCATTCTTCTGCTAGACCCACGCCTCGTAGTTCTTCTTGTATGCACGCGACCGAGTAAGCTCGATATCCGTCGGTTTGCAGAAGTAGCACACCGTCTCGTTCATGAAGGCGCTATTGTTGTCGCAATCTAGACCGCGCAGGGGAAACGGCAATGCACCGCGGACCTGCCTAATATGCTCCAGAACGAATGCGCCTCTGCGACACGGCCTGACCAGGCATTCGGTCCATCCCGTCGCGATATCAGTCATCACAAGCGTGTGCACGAGCTCGCTGTCGACCTTGCCACCACCACAATGCGGCACGAACTCGATCTCGAAATAACCGGATAGATGACCTGCGACCGGACCCCGCTTTCTCACGTTCGCAGACACCCCACGGACGGCGCTGCCGGCACCGAATTGTAGCCTGTCCTCCATCAGAATATCGCTGCTGCTTGTTTCCCAAAGGCGGCACGGAGAGAGCAAGAATGATTGAGAGATTTTCTGGGGAAACGGGCAAACGCCTGCGTGTTGAAGCGTTCACGGGCCAGAAGCTCGTCGGCGGCGACAAAGATCTGGCCGCGGAGCTGGCCGACATGGCCGAACTGATTCAGGTCAAGACTTGCGACGTTATCATCCAGCAGGACGCCACCGACAACGACGTGTATTTCATCATCACCGGCGCGTTCGACATCGTCGTCAACCCCACGCCGATCCGCCGGGGGTTCCCCGGCGATTCGGTCGGAGAGATGGCAGCCGTTGAGCCGATCCAGAAATGGTCTGTGACGGTTCGTGAGGCAGAGGATTCCCTTGCCGCGAAAATCACGGAACAGCAACTGAGCGAGCTCGGCAGCCGCTATGCAGACCTCTGACGCCGGATGGCAAAAGAACTCTGGAAACGCCTGATCGGGGCGCAACCAGATCGTAAACGCGAAGTGCGACAAAATCCGCGTTTTCGTGATTTCGAGCGCTGAGGCGCTTGACGTCTCGCACCTGCTGCAATCCATGTTCGCACACGACAAGTTCCTGACCGTGCCATGGAACCAGGGGTGTTCGAGGTCGCAAACCATACGCGCGACGATATCGAACGTGAGCTGGTTCAGTGCGATTTCGCGGTGGCGATCGCACATGGCGACGACGTCACCAATGCCCGCGTCACTGAATGGTCGGCGCCCGCGCGATAACGTCGGTTTCGAGCTTGGCCTATTCATGGGACGCCTCAGCCGCAAGCGCGCAATCTTGATGGAACCGCGCGGCGAGGGCGTCCAGCTTCCGAGCGACATGGCCGGCGTGACGACGATCCGCTACGTCTACGGCGAAAAGAACGATACAGAGGCGAAGTTTGGCCCGGCTGCGACTGCGCTTCGCAAGCACATCATCAGCCTTGGAACGATTTCCTAAATATTCCCGAAATCGATCTCGAAGCCGAAGGTGGGTCGTGCCATGGCCAACTTAGTATTCGACTTACCTTGGGGGCAAACAAGTGGGGAATATCAATGGCTCTGAGAGGTGGCGCCGCTTGTTCGGGCAGGGTCCCGAGATTTTTAAGTGGAACCACCGGGGCGTTCATGCTGCCGATTTGATCGCAGGCAGTGTCGCGAAGTATGCCTCATCCGGCGTGCGGTCTTCCAG
>NZ_JBFPKF010000072.1:0-4738 GCF_040948685.1 Paraburkholderia sp. BR14374
GGGTGGACTGGTTCAACAATCGTCGGCTCTTCGGCCCCATCGGCAACATTCCACCTGCCGAGGCAGAAGCCGCTTACTATGCAAATCTCGCTGAGTCTGTCACTGTGGCATGACGCAAGCAAAACGGCCTCCGGAAAACCCGGGGCGGCTCAAATCTTGTCTTCTGATAATTCCATGCGCTGAGCCAACGCAGCAGGATTAGCCTTTTGCCCAGTCTCCTGCAGAATCTCCCGCGAAATCCGGTTTAGCTTGTTGATTGACTCGATCATATGCGAGGGGACTCGGATTGTGCGCGCCTGATCCGCAAGACAACGCGTGACTGACTGCCTGACCCACCATGTTGCGTAAGTTAAAAACTTCCAGCCGCGTCGATATTGAAACTTGTCGACGGCTTTCATCAGGCCGATGTTGCCTTCCTGGATCAGATCCAGAAGGGGCACGCCTCGGTTCGCGTACTTTCTCGCGATAGAGACCACGAGACGCAGATTCGCCTCGATCATCTTGCGCTTCGCCTGCCGCATCTTCGACTCGGCTGCCACCATCTGCCGGTTGATCTTCTTCAAGTGTTGCAAGGACAGGCCGGCCTTAGCCTCAATATCGATAAGCTTCTGCTGTTCAGTCTGGATCTCCGGTAGACTGCGTGAAAGTGCCGCACCGTACTCGCGGGACGTCGCCGAGTTTTCAGTCCACGCGAGATCAGTTTCGTATCCCAAAAACGACTCGACGAATCGCGCGCGCGGCATGCCGCACCGGTCAACGGCAATCTGCTGAATACGTCGCTCGACCGCACGTACCTGTGCGACTTGCTGCTGCACATCAGCGCATAGCGCATCGATAGTCCGTGCCGTGAAGCGAACAGCCGCAAGCTCCCGCTGGATCGCTTCAAAAAGGCGCTCGCGGGCGACCTGTCCGTTTTCTTGCGCGGCGTCGGCTTCTGAAATCTGTTCGTACAGGTCACGAACTCGCGCAAAGATAGCGAGGCCGTCTCTCGTGAGCTGTTTCATTCGCGGTTCGCTCCCCTTCACCATGTCTCGGTCTTCGACGACGCTGCCCTCACCGCCGTCGCCCTTAGCGCTGTCGTGTTCAATGTCCGGGGTTTTGGCCGGCTCTGGCAACGACCGAAGGACCGCTTCGGAGTCTTCATTTAGGCCGTCGACCAGTTCATCGATGCGCAGTTCACCATTCACCAGATTGAATCTGCTTTACCATTCGAAGGATCGTGAAGACAGTCGGCGGGCAGCGTGCGATCGCCAAGCCCATTTCGTGGAGTCCCTCTTCGATGCGTTTCGCAATCTCAGTCTCGCCCGCGCGAGGCAATAATTCGGTCGCACCCATTTCACGCATATACATCCGAACGGGATCCGTTGTGCACCCGAATTCAGGATCGACGGTTGAAAGCGCGCCTTCGGCCTCTAGATCTGCCTTGTCGTCCGACGTGGCTGCCGGCGCCGCGTCGTCCAAGAACGGCTTCTCCGTGTCAGGCGCCTGCTCGTAGACTGCAATGCCGATGTCGTTGAAAGTGCTGGCAATGATTTCAATGGCCGCGGTATGCACAAAATTGTCGGGGAGATGATCGTTGATTTCCGCATGAGTCAGGTAGCCGCGCTGGTTGCCGAGTCGGATGAGAGTGCGCATCCAGCGCTCCTGTTGCTCTTCGTCCTGCGATATCCCGTCGATCGACTGCAGGGGTGTTACGGGATCGACCTTCGACGCGCGCGGGACCGACGCGTTCAGAGCGGACGAAACTGTGCCTGGACGTGAATAGGGCCAATCGACCTTTGACATAGATTCTCCTGGACGTGATTGCCCGGCAATCGCGACCAGCGACTGTCCACACTCGGCCGACGAGCCGCGCACGTTTCGCTGTTACAGACGGACACAGGCTGTGGAATCGCAACGGGCAGTGAATGCGCAGCCCCTAGATACGGGCGGACGCGAGGGAACCGCAAGACTTGGCGAAAAGCATCAATGCGTTAGCAACGTAACACAAACTACCGCATTTCACCAGTTGGCGAATCTGGACCGTCCGCAACGTTAACGTGCTACGCCGCGGGCCACACTAAGAATTCGACATCTGGATGGATAGAATATGACGAAGCTTATCGAGATCTTTGCGTGGAACTGGAGCATCTATGAATACGGCGCGGAGTCGGAAGCGCATCAGGGCCGTTCCGGCCAAACGTCGTTGGGTTCGGTCGAGCTCCGACTTGGAGACGTGCCTCTTTCCGTCGTTCAGTCGTCGGTTCTACGCCAAAAATGGCGGTTCATTGGCGAGTAGGCCTCGCATCGAGGTCCGTACGAGAACATCTCGGCTGGACCGCTAGCTTTCGCTGTTTGACGGAGATCACGTCTACGCCGTGCAACTGCCCTAGCGTGTCGGCCGCCTTCAGTACCTTCTCCCGCGTGGGCTCTGGATTGACCCTCATTAGCAAAGCCGATATTCTCGCTCTTTTTGACAGAAATCCGGCATCCGCCGGGTTTCGGTGAATGGCTGGGCGTTATGGCGCCTTGGGGCGCGCGCATTGGCGCATTGGCGCAATCTCGAACGCTCCTGTGGGCATGGATTTCACATCCGCCCGCGTGCGGCGGTCCTACCGGGCGCGGCACGAACTAGCAGCCACGCCACAAGATGCACATTGGCGCCGGCGTACTTCAAAGCTGAATGAGAGAAGCTGACAGTGCGGAAGCACCTTCGTGCCGAAATCGCCTATGCCGGCTCTTGACCATGTGCGGGCCTGAAAGGAGGAAATGAAATGAAGCCGCAGCTGATCCTGACAATATTGATCGCATATCTGCTGTGCGCTTGTGTTGGGGGGCACGGGTCGTCTTCTGCGCCAGCCCCCTCAGCAGAGACAGGCTTGCGGTCCAATTTCAATCGGACCGCAATTACCGCGCGTCTGCCGACGGACACCGGCGGTTTCGCAACGGCGACCGGATCAGACGATCCAGCCGTCACGGTCGACAGCCTCGCTGATCTGCTGGCTGCGTTCAGCGCGCGACAGCACCACATCCTGGTCAAGGGCGAAATCTACGGCGGACCGCGACTGACGACCATCACCTTCGCCAGCACGGACTGGAACAACACCACGATCGAAGGCGCCAGCGGTGGCAATGCGGTGCTGAAAAACGTCCAGCTTAAATTCGACGGCGAAATGCTGCCGGCAGACCAGAACATCCAGAATGTCGTGATCAGAAACATCACTTTTCATGGCGTCATCGGAGATCTACAGGCCCTACCCGCCCAAGTCTACGGCACATCCAACAACGCCGGCATCAACTATGAAGGCGTGTCGCTGCGACGGGTCACCAATGCATGGGTCGATCATTGTTCCTTCTACGATACGAGCGACAATCTGATGAGTGTGACGCTGTCATCGGATAATGTGACGGTCTCGTATAGCCGGTTTTATTTCACCAATGAATGGCTGGCGATGCGCCCCGATCCCCTGTGGGACTGGACGGGCAAGAACCAAGATCTGGCCAATGAACGCCTGGCGATGGTAGTGGGCGCATCTCGGCAGGATTCGTATGCATATGGTGGGCACAGGCTGCATGTCACCTTGCACCATAACCAGTTCGGCCCCAACCTAAAGGGGCGTCCGCTGCTGCGGGGCTGGGTCCACGCCTACGACAATTATTTCGATAACGACGCCACACCGACTGGCCTCACGGCCGTCGGGTCAGACGAGACCCAGTACAACGCCCTGCAGATCGGAAGCGGCAGCGTCGTTTATGTTGAAAGCAACTATTTTCTTAGAACTAACCAGAGCATTCAGGTCGGTCTGGATTTGCCGGACGATGTCTACTCTTTTCATGAAAACGCAAACCAGTACGTTCAGTCCACCGGCAGATCGGCAAAGGGCGAGGCTTTTTCAATCGCGCCCGTCGGTTACGCCTATCGAGTTAGGACGGCCTCGTCCGTTCTCAACGCCGCGTCGGCCTACGGTCCTCGCTAGTGCCAGCGATCAATCAGGACGACTTCCCGCTGGCTGTTGGGGTCGTCTCGCTGGCATTGACGTCAGTGCCCAGGGGCGGCCCTTTCATGATCCAACGACGCATCGCAGGCACTGCAATCACAGATCGGGAATCGCCCGCCGCGCAGCACGTATCGGTGATCGCATTAGTATGTGCTACCGGGAGCGAGTTTCACATGCTGCGCGACGGCGCCTTCTATCAAGCGAAATCCGCCCCTCACACTTGACGAGTGACATAGGGCACCCCGCCCTTGTTGTGTCCGTAATCGGTAAGAATTCGATATCGGGTACCCCCAGTTCTTTGGAATGACCTAGTGATTCTAGAAACTTGCCCGATGGGTCGTATGTTGCGGATCGTCGGCTGCACAACGTCGCTGTCGGAATGGATGGAGGTGTACGGCACGTCGAAAGTACGAGACGCATACTTAGGAAAGGTCTGCACAACCGGAATTTTGCGCGCTGACCTTCTATATTTTTCGCAATGGCGGTGATGAGAATTTGTTGAGTCGTTAAGGCGTCTGCGACTTGCGCCGCTCCGCGCAGCGCTACTAAGGCGCAAAACACGGCGTAGGTTATCAAGCCTTGCGCAAAGCTCTACGCGCCGTCCATAGATTGCTCAGAGCAAACAATGTCGTGATCAGAGGTGGCGCCGGAATTTCGGACAAGGTCGGTAAGTGGAACGGTCGGGGCCTGAGCTGGTCATAGGGACCAGCAAAAGGAACCCAAAGATGGCAAAAAGAAGCGGCCGGTCGCATAGCCCGGCA
>NZ_JBFPKF010000073.1:0-4515 GCF_040948685.1 Paraburkholderia sp. BR14374
GGCGCGACGCGCTGGCCGACCTGAACCCGGCGCTGCGCGACGTAGCCGGTCACCGGCGCTGGCAAGGTATCGCGCGCATAGGCGAGCCACGCGGTGCGCACTTTCGCGGCGGCGGCCTGCACGTCCGGATGCTGCTCGACCGTGGTGCGGTCGGTCAGCGCGTGGTTGGCTTCGCCCTGCTGGCGCGCGGCGTCGAGCGCGGCCTGCGCGACGCTGACCGCGTCGCGGGCGTGCGCGATGTCTTCGGCGGACACGGCGCCCGTGTCCGCCACGGCCTCGCGCCGGCGCAGGTCGTCGCGGGCTCGGGCCAGATCGGCTTCGCGCTGCGCGACGTTCGCCGCGAAGAAGTCGTTGTTCACATACAGGCCGGAGACGCGCCGCACGGTCTGGCCCAGCTGCGCTTCGGCATCGGCGAGCGCGAGCTTTGCATCGGCCGGATCGAGCGTGACGACGGGGTCGCCTTGCTTCACGATTTGCGTGTCGTCGGTGTTGACCGCGATCACTGTGCCCGTGACCTGCGGCGTCAGTTGCACGAGATTGCCGCTGACGTACGCGTCGTCGGTTTCCTGATGATAGCGGCCCTCGGTGTAGTAGTAACCGCCGTAGGCCGCGCCCGCGAGCACGACCGCGGCACCGAGCAGCGCGATCAGGCGCTTGCGGCTCGACGGGGGCGTCGCCTTGTTGTCGCCTTCGGGCGTGGCGGGCGCTTGCGCGCCGGTCTTCTGTACGGCTTCCTGATCCGCCAGTTCGCGGTCGGTCGTGATCGAATCGCTCATTGCAGTTCTCCTGATAGGTTTCCCGGCGTGCCGTTCAACGTGCGGCAACCGTGGGATTGACTTGACTGGCGGATGCGCGAGCCGCGTCCGCATGATGGTCGGTGCCCGCCGACGTATCGACATAGCCGCCGCCCAACGCCGACGCGAGCTCGATCTGCTGGTCGCGGCGGTTCATCTTCAGATTGGCGATCGCCTCGTCGGCGTTCAGTGCGGTGACGTCGGCATTGAGCACGGTCAACTGGTTGGTCAGGCCGGCCTTGTATTGCGTGGTCGCGAGGCGATCGGCGTCGCGCGCGGCCTGCTGCGCGGCTTGTGCATCGCCGAGTTGCGCGTCGCTCGCGCGAATCTGCGCGAGCTGCGTGGCCACGCCGCTCAGCGCGCCGATCAGCGTCTGGTTGTAGGTCGCCACCGCATAGTCGAACTCGGCGTAGCGGCCCTTCAACTGCGCGCGCAACTCGCCCCCGTCGAAGATCGGCAGATGAATCGCCGAGCCCACCGAAGCCGTGCGGCTCGCGGCGCTCAGGAAGCGGCCGAAGCCGAACGCGTCCAGACCGATCGCGGCGCTCAGGTTGATGTCGGGATAGAACTCGGCCTTCGCTTCCTTCACCTCATGCGTGATCGCCTCGACGCGCCAGCGCGCCGCGACGATGTCGGGCCGCCGGCTTAGCAGATCGGCCGGCAGGTTGTCCGGCAGACGCACGTCGTCGCCGACGCCGAGCGTCGGCCGCGTGATCGCGAGTCCGCGGTCGGGACCCTTGCCAAGCAGCGCCGCCAGTTGATAGCGGGTGCTCAGGATGCTGCCGTCGAGCGCGCTGACGCGGGCACGGCTCGTCGACAGATTCGCGTCGGCGGTCTTGCGCTCCACTTCGGTATCGAGTCCGTTTGCGATGCGGCCGGAGGTAATGCGGTCGATCTGCTCGCGTCGCGCGACTTCCTGCTGCGCGATGTCGCGCAATGCGTAGAGCCGCGCCAGCTCGTTGTACGTGCGGGCGATCGAGGTGTCGAGCGTGAGCCTGACGACCTGCTCGTCGGCCTCGGCAGCGGACGCCTCCGACACAGCCGCGCGCAGCGCTTCGCGGTTCTTGCCCCACAGATCGAGATCGTAGGAAGCGCTGAGCAGCCCCTTGTTCTCCGTCTGCCACGAACCGGCATAGGGCGGCGGGATCAGCGCGCTGCTGCTGAACTGCTGGCGCGTCAGCGAGTACGAAGCGTCGACGCGCGGCAGCGTGCCCGCCTTCGCCGTTTCGCTGTAGGCTTGTGCCTGTTCGACCCGGGCGCGCGCCTGGGCAAGCGTCGGGCTGCCTTGCAGCGCCTCGGCGATCAACGCCTTCAGTTGAGCGTCGCCGAACTGGTCGACCCAGTCCGGGGACGGCCAGTTCCCATGCTCCTGCGGCAGGCTCCGGGCCGTTTCCAGCTGTTGTGGCTGATCGATCTGCTTGTCGCTGTGGATGCCCGCATAGTTTGCACAGGCTGCCAGCACTGCGAATGAGATCACCGAAACACCGAGCTTCAGCGTACGGGCGACGGTGTTTGCTCTAGAAGTCTGCGTGTTCATTTTCTGACAAATCAGATTAATGGGTGAAAAAAAGCGCGGCCCACGGCCGCGCCGCTCAATCGCCTGTGAACTTGCGAAGCAGGCGGTCCAGCTCGGCAAATTCGGCCTTCGTGAATTTGCGCAAGCGCGCGTTCAACACATGCGGTGCGACTTCCGGAATTCGCGCGGCGGTTTTCTGCCCTTCCGCGGTCAACGTCAGATTGACCACGCGGCGATCTTGCGGGTCGCGCGAACGTTCCAGCAGCCCCTTCGATTCCAGCTTGTCCAGCATCCGCGTCATCAGGCCGGTGTCGATTCCGAGCAGCTTCGACAGCTCGAAAGGCGTAGTTGCGACACCCTGCTTCAGCGAAAGCAGGATGCCCATCTGCTGCCCGTTGATGTCGAGGTCCTTGAGCGCCGCGTCCATTTCCGCGACGACGACGTTGCGGGCCTTGACGAGCCTGAAGCCGATACTCTCTGTAAGCATGAAGTTCTTCGTCGTGTAGTGGTCCATCGCGGCGTCCTCCTTGTTGATTTTCACAATATCTGCATTGTCAGATAATGTCAAGAAGAGGATTGTGTGTTTCATTTTCCGTCCGAACCGGGTTGCCCAATCGGAATCAATGTCCGCCGGCGGCTGCCGCGCCCGCGGCTCCACCCTTGGTCGGCTTCGTCACCCAGATCAGCGGGATGATGACCACAAAGATCACCGCCGAGATCCAGAAGATGTCGTTCAGGCCCAGCATCGTCGCCTGCGCGTTCAGCGAGGCTTCGTAAAACGCCGTGGCCTTGGGAATGCCCGCGTCCAGCGCCGCCTGCAGGTGCGCGATCGCGCCGGTGAAACCAGGGTTCTCGACGCTGGTTTGCTCGGCAAGTCGCGCATGATGAAGAATCGTACGGTCGTTCCATGCATTGCTCATCAGCGAGGTGCCCACCGCTCCCGCAAAAATGCGCACGAAGTTGGACAGACCCGCCGCCGCCGGAATCTCCTCCGGCTTCAGGCCCGACAGGATGATCGCAGTGAGCGGCGTGAAGAACAGCGCGGTCGGGATGCCTTGCAGCAGCGTCGGCAGAATGAGCGTCCACGCGTCTACGCCGGTCGTATAGTTCGAGCGCATGAAGAACACCGCAGCGAATCCGGCGAACGCAAGCGTGGCGAGCACCCGCATGTCCGAGCGCGGCATGATCTTGCCCATCACCGGCGCGAGGATCACGGCGAAAATGCCGAGCGGCGCGGTCACGAGCCCCGCGTCCACCGCCCGGTAGCCGAGGAAGCCCTGAATCCACTGCGGCAGGATCACGAGGTTGGCGAAGAAGATCGCGTAGGCAACCGAAATAGCGATGGTGCCGCCGAGGAAGTTGCGTCTCGCGAAAAGCCGCAGGTTGACGATCGGTTTTTCCTCGGTCAACTCCCAGATCAGGAAGAACAGGAAGCTGACCACGGCGACGATCGTCAGCACCCAGATCACCGGCGAGCTGAACCAGTCGAGGTCGCGGCCTTTGTCGAGCATGATCTGCAGCGGTGCGACCCATGCGATCAGCGAGATCAGGCCGACCTTGTCGATCGGGAGTTTGCGGACCGGCGTCTCGCGATCGCGATAGATCGCCCAGATCGCGCCCGCGGCAAACAGGCCGACCGGCACGTTGATGTAGAAGATCCACGACCAGCTGTAGCTGTCGGTGATCCAGCCGCCGAGCGCGGGGCCCGCGATCGGCCCGACCGTCGCCGTCATCGCCCACAGCGCAAGCGCGCTCGAGCCTTTTTCCTTGGGAAACGACGCGAGCAGCATGGCCTGCGACAGCGGCACCAGCGGCCCCGCCACCGCGCCCTGCACGACGCGCGCGACGAGCAGTACCAGCAGGTTCGGAGCCATGCCGCACGCCGCCGACGACAGCACGAACAGCAGGATCGCCCAGACGAACAGCTTGACCTGGCCGATGCGCTGCGTGAGCCACCCTGTCAGCGGAATCGACACCGCGTTGGCCGCGGCGAACAGCGTGATGACCCACGTGCCTTCGTCGATCGAGACGCCCAGGTTGCCCGACAGCGTCGGAATCGCGACGTTGGCGATCGACGAATCGAGCACGTTCATGAAGGTCGCGAGCGCTACGGCGAACGTGCCGATGGCGAATTTCGCGCCAGTCAGCTGGGCCGGCGCGGCCGGATTGGTCGATGGGTTCATTGCAACTCCTCGTCTCGGTTCG
>NZ_JBFPKF010000074.1:0-4442 GCF_040948685.1 Paraburkholderia sp. BR14374
TGTTGCTCGAGGGCATTGCCTTCAAGGACGGCGAACCGGTGCAGGACGATCGGCCGGTTCAGCAGAAACTCGCCGCTTGATATCGACAGTCACGGTGCTGCCCATACACCACTCTTGACGTTAGCTCAAACGCTCGATAGCAAGACCTCAGAGACCAACTCGTTCGTGTTGGACGTTCGGGACCAATGGCGTAACTTCGAACAGACTGGCGAGTGGCGTTCCACGCCACCGACACATGTTGTTCAGGCGTGCGCAAAGGCCCTCGAAGAACTGGCTATTGAAGGGGTGGTTCGCCGTGGAGAGCGATACGCCTCTGTCCGTGACGCTGTCATCCGCGCAACTGGGCCATACGCCTCTCCATTGTTGGACCCGCGGGATCGATCGCCGGTATGCCTTGCGCTGACGGCACGCGATATCGTTCGTACGCAAGAAGATCTCGATGCGCTGTACGCCCATCTCGTGGAGTACAACCTCTACATCTATACCAAACTGCATCTTCCGACACGCAGTTTCAGGATCGGGTGCATGGGATGTATTGATCCGATGTGGATCCGCCTGCTGGGAATAGCATTTGAAGACTTTTTTTCAGCTTCATTCGATGAATCCGGAAGCCACCCGGGCCGCCGTATAACCGACTTATGGAAAAAGGCCATTTGACATGTCAAGAAACAATGCCAACGCCGAAATGAACCGCGAGACGTCACTTCTACACGCTGGCTATCGTCATGACCCCGTCACCAAAGCGGTGTCTGTACCGATTTATCAATCTACCGCCTATGAACTTGACGGCGATCTTGAAAAAATTGCCGATATCTACAACGTCCGACAAGATGGGTTCACGTATAGCAGGATCATCAACCCTACAACGCGCATCCTCGAGAAGCGATTCGCTGCAGTAGAGGGTGCGAGCGACGCCCTGGCGGTAGCCTCAGGGCAGTCCGCAACCTTTCTCGCTATCGCTAACCTGTTCAGCGGAAGGCCAGGCGATAACGTTGTCGCATCGAAGTATCTATATGGCAATACGTGGAATCTGCTCTTCAATACATTCAAACGATTGGGTATCGAGGCACGATCTGCGGATCCACGAGACGTAACATCGTTCGAGCGGATGTTGGACGACAGGACGATTGCTATGTTTGGAGAGACGTTTTCCAATCCGTGCCTTGTCCCGTTGCCTGTTCCGGCGCTGGTGGAAATCGGTGAGCGGCGCGGGATTCCTGTTATTGTAGATAACACGACAACCCCTTTGATTTGCCGTCCGAAAGCTCTGGGCGCGGATATCTCCACGTATTCCGCGACAAAGTATCTATGCGGCCACGGAACGACACTTGGCGGACTGATTGTCGATAACGGAAGCTTCGCGTTTGACGACGCAGGCCGCTTTCCGTTGTTCAACGACGGAGATGAAGCGCATGGCGACATCCTCTGGAAAGAAGCTGTTCTGAAACTTGGCGATCTTGGCGCAAGTCCCTATTTGCTTAAATCCCGGATGACTTGGCTTCGTGACACCGGCGCCGCGATCAGTCCCCTCGCCAGCTTTCAGCTGATACAAGGACTCGAAACCCTTCATCTGCGCATGCAGCGGCATTGCGAAAATGCCGTCGCGGTTGCGGAGTTCCTTAACGCCCATCCGAAGGTCGCACGTGTCTCATATCCATCACTGTCGTCAGGATACGAACGTGAGCTTGTCGACGAGTTAGTTGACGCTCGCGTCGGCTACGGCGCAATGATTATGTTTGAACTGGGCGATGAAGCGGCAGGGCGAAGATTCATAACCAACATCGAGCTAATGTACCACGTATCGAATGTCGGTGACGCGCGAACGTTGGTCACGCATCCCGTTTCGACAACGCACACAACGGTTCCCAAGGAAAAGCGCGAGGCCGCTGGTATTTTCGACGGTTCGATTCGGCTTTGCGTTGGGATTGAGAACATTGATGATATCGTCGCCGATCTTCAACGCGGACTTGACGCTGTCTGACGTCGATCTTTCTGGGAGGGAATTTGATCATGGAAATTTATGACGCTTGGCAATTGCGAGGCAAACGTTTCACCACCTGGCGATTCTCGCGCGACATTATGCGAGAGCTGTCCGAATTGAGGCCAGATAATTTGACCGGCGCACTTTACATTGTGAAGGACTATCTTGTCATTCTTGCGTGTGCTTATGCGACGATACGAATCTCGTGGTGGCTCTACCCGCTTGCAGTACTCATAATCGGCGCGCAACAACGCGGACTGACAACTATCGCGCATGATGCCGCGCACCGGACGCTTGCCAGGAGCACCGGATGGAACTACGTGCTCGGCATCGTCTTCGCCGCATATCCTGTTTTTCAGCGGCACTGGGCTTATCGCTACTCGCATGTTCATCTGCACCATCCATATCTCGGCGACCCTGAAATGGATCCTGACCTGAAGTTCTTTATATCATCGGGCGTGTATGATGTGCGCCCGCCACGTGAATACGCGTTTGCCATTGTCTGGAAAGCGATGTTTGGCGGAGCGACGGTACGCTATCTCAAGTATCTATGGAGTGAGCGGTTTCTTATTTCTCGTGAGGGGAAAAAAGACATCGACAGGCGGGGTGCTGCCATCGACACCTATGGATTTGCGATATCTGGCTGATTGTCATTTTCGGCTTTGCCCTGACGCAATCGCTGGATTTGCTTGTGCTGTTCTGGCTTGTTCCATATCTAACCACGTTCCAAGCCTTGGGCTGGTTCATTGAACTCGCTGAGCATTCGCCAATGTGTGAGACCGAAACCGAAGATGTGTACTTGACGCGTAACCGCAAAGGCAATTTGATCGAGCGACTGCTGGTCGGCGCGAACCTTGATGAATATCATCTGGAACACCATCTTTCGCCAGGCGTGCCTTTCTGGCACCTGAAGCGGGCACAGAAGATCAGGTTGCGCGATCCGCGATATGCTGAGGTTGCAGAGTCATGGGGAGGACTCTTCGCGAGTGGACCAAAAGGGCAGCCAAGTGTCATCAACCAGCTGCTCGACCGGAACAGGCGGCTGTACGAGGCCCAGCGCGGACGGTTAGCAGGGGAGGGCGTGGTCAATGAGTGATACACGTCGCCATCTGGGCTGCGCCGTCGTTGGAGTCACAGCCAATCGTCATCTTCAAGACGGCGTTCACCGCGACTGGTTGCGGCGGCGCTATATCGAGGCGCTGACTAGACACGCGTCGGTCGAGTGCGTCATCTTACCGACGATCGACCGCGATCTGCCTTGCGACGCGATTTTCCAGAGATTACGCGACCTGATGCGTCGTCTTGACGGCCTTGTTCTAACTGGCGACGAATCAGATCTCGATCCCGGGATCTTTGACAGGAACGGTGGCGCTTGGGCGCTTGCTGAAGACGACATTGTCGCCTGCAGGACGGATCGTCCGCGAGACAGGCTGTCGATGGTTGCGTTGATGGTGGCGGAAGAACTGGATATGCCAGTATTGGGAATTTGCCGCGGTTTGCAGGAGATGAACGTTTACCGTGGCGGCACATTGCACGAAGATCTATCGTTGACGCACAAGGGGATCTCGCATCGCGAAAATCCAGAGATTCCTCGCGACGAACAGTACCGTCCGGTCCATACGGTTAAGGTCGCTTCCGGCGGCTTGCTGTCGTCCGTTATCCAGGGCGACGAGTTATGCGTCAATTCGTTGCATAGGCAAGGCATCGCGGAGCTTGGTGAAGGAATCCGAGTGGAGGCAGTAGCGGGGGACGGTGTCGTAGAAGCGCTGTCATATAGGAATTCACGCACCTTTCAACTGGCGCTGCAGTGGCATCCAGAATGGCATGCTTCCAGCGATGTAATCAGCCAGAAGATTCTGGGCGCCTTCGGGAGAGCCTGTGAGGCATATAACGCAGCGGTCCACTGAGATGCGGAGATTAGCCGGATTTTGTGTCGATAGTTGTTCGTTTCGGGAGTGATTTGCAAATCGAGGCGGGGCTTCATGGATTTTCATCTATTTGTTTTGTTTCTTGTTACTTTTACTGCCGCCGTGGCTTTGCCTGGTCCGAACGTCATTTTTGCCGTTGCTCAAACATTGAAGCACGGGCTCAAAATCGCAATTCCTGGCGCGGTCGGATTTGGTACTGGTGCGGCCGTTCACGCAGCAGTCGTATTGTCGGGTGTTGGGATTTTTATACAGGATAACCAATGGGTGTTACTTTATGTCCGATGGATAGGGGCGATATATCTTGGATGTCTTGCCATTATTGCTTTTTGTGGGAAACGGGAGTCAAGAACAGAAGATGGGGTGCGCTGGAACTCCAGACAGGTGTTTGTCGATTCCCTCATTGTCTCGAGCTAACGTCAAGAGTGGTGTATGGGCAGCACCGTGACTGTCGATATCAAGCGGCGAGTTTCTGCTGAACCGGCCGATCGTCCTGCACCGGTTCGCCGTCCTTGAAGGCAATGCCCTCGAGCAAC
>NZ_JBFPKF010000075.1:0-3692 GCF_040948685.1 Paraburkholderia sp. BR14374
TCCATACGGATCCGCCGCCGCATTCCGCATCAAGCGCCCACACTTATCGGCTGTTAGTTTTTAAAGATCGATCCGCCCAACCCGCAGCGCCTGAACTACCACCACCCGGCACCGCTTCGTTTGCGTCGCTGCGTCTGCAGCAGAGAAACGAGATTATGGAGACTCTTTCTCGTCTCGTCAATACTCGATTTCGCTTTTGCTTAAAAAAAGTTGTGACTCACTTCCGGGCCGCGCTCACCACTGCCTCAACAGGAACAGCGTCGGCCATGGCCGCGTAGCCCGCGTCGCTCGGATGGATGTGATCGCCGCTATCGAAAGCGCGCTGCAGACGCTCCGGCTGCGCTCTGTCGCGCAACGCCGCGTCGAAATCGACGACGCCATCGAAAGCGCGACTAGTCCGGATCCACTGATTAACCGCGAGTCGGATGTTTTCCCGCTCCTGCGGCAGCGACGCCGGCGTCAGCGTCGCGCCGAACACCTTGACACCGTTGCGCCGCGCGGCCGCGATCACTCGCTGGTAACCGGCGATCAGATCGGCAGCCGTGACCGACGTATGAGGAAAATCGCAGTCGAGCCCGCCATGAGGCGGCATTGCCGCAAAGTTAATGTCGTTGATGCCAATCAGCACAACCGCCGCCTTGACGCCCGGACGTTGCAAAACATCGCGCTCAAAGCGGCTCGCAAGCGCGTCGCCATAACAAGGTGAGTCGCTGAGAAGCCGGTTGCCGCTGATGCCGAGATTCACGATCGCGGTCGACTGCGCGCCGCTCGCCGCCAGTCGCCGAGCCAGCGCATCCGGCCAGCGACGGTTCTGGTTCAGGCTGGAGCGCATGCCGTCGGTGATCGAGTCGCCGATCGCAGCCACAGCAACTGACGGTGCCGCCGCCTCCACCGACAAGCCCGTGACCCACACATATTGGGTGAAGCGGCCGCGAAATGCGGCGGCGGACGTGTCGGCGGTGTGATTGCCCGGCCCCGACACATAATTCACCTGATTCGACACACGGTGCCACGCGACGATCCGCTGCTCCGGTCCCATAAACGCACTGATCGCATACGGCGCGCCCTCGACGACGTCGATCCCAATCGGATCGCTGTCCAGCTCGCCGCCGGGCGGAACGCTGACCGCGCCCTTGCCAGCAAACGTCACTCGACTGCCATCCCTCGCTACCGCCGCCGCGCCGCCGGCCGAGCGCGCGATGCGCAGTTCGTCGATGACCAGAGGTGTCTTGCCATACGCATTGCTCAGATGAATTCGCGCCGTCTTTCCCGACAAAGTCGGATACACGATTTGCCGGACGGTGCGCCCGGCGACTTCCGGCGCGCGATACAGCGGTGGCAGGTCGGCCCGCTGTGGAAGCGGTTGCAGCGCGGTCGCCCACACGGCGACCCAATGCTCGGGCGCTTCGGCAGCGAACGCGTTCGAGGAAACGACAAACGGAGCAAATTGGGCAAGCAGCGCCGCGCCGCATGCGGCAGCCAGGGTGCGAATGGTCATTCGGACGATCAGTTCGAGACGAAACGCGCATTGTGCCCGAACGACGCGGCAATCGCGGGTGCCCGGCGGCTGTGCCCGTTTGGACTCATGCCGTTTGCTGACTCATGATCTTCAGAGCGACGGCTTCGGCGACTTCGATTCCGTCGATCGCCGCCGAGTAGATCCCGCCCGCATATCCCGCACCTTCGCCGGCGGGATACAGCCCTTTGATGTTGACGCTCTGGTAGTCGTCCCCGCGACGAACGCGTACCGGCGACGACGTTCGCGTTTCAACGCCGGTCAGCACCGCGTCATGCATCGCGAAACCGGCGATTTTCTTTTCCATCTGCGGCAGCGCCTCGCGAATCGCCTCGATCGCGTAGTCGGGCAGTGCGGTGCTGAGATCGGTTGGCCGCACGCCGGGCTTATACGACGGCACGACGGAGCCGAGCGACGTGGACGGACGCCCGGCGATGAAGTCGCCGACCAACTGCCCCGGCGCCATATAGTTGCCGCCACCAAGTTCGAACGCCCGCTCCTCCCACTTGCGCTGAAACGCGATGCCCGCAAGCGGGCCGCCCGGGTAGTCGTCTGGCGTAATGCCGACCACGATGCCCGCATTCGCGTTGCGCTCCGCGCGCGAGTACTGGCTCATGCCGTTCGTGACGACCCGCCCCGGCTCCGACGTGGCCGCCACCACGGTGCCGCCGGGACACATGCAAAAGCTATACACCGCGCGCCCATTGCTGCAGTGGTGCACCACCTTATAGTCGGCTGCACCGAGCTGTTTGTGACCGGCAAATTTGCCGAAACGGCTGCGATCGATCACCCCTTGCGGATGCTCGATACGGAAACCGAGCGAAAACGGCTTCGCCTCGACGTGAACGCCGCGGTCGTACAGCATCTGGAAGGTGTCGCGTGCGCTATGGCCGACCGCCAGCACCACGTGGTCGCAGCGCAGCGTCCCGCCGGTCGACAGCTTCAGCCCGCGCACCTGGCCGTTGTCGATGTCGATGTCCTCGACACGCGTCTCGAAGCGCACTTCGCCGCCCAGCTCATGGATGCTCGCACGCATCTTCTCGACCATGCTGACGAGGCGAAACGTGCCGATATGCGGCCGGCTCAGGTACAGGATGTCCTCGGGCGCACCGGCCCGCACGAATTCGTCGAGCACTTTGCGGCCGTAATGTTTCGGGTCCTTTATCTGGCTGTAGAGCTTGCCGTCCGAAAAAGTGCCCGCGCCACCTTCGCCGAACTGCACGTTCGACTCGGGATTCAGCACCGATTTGCGCCACAGGCCAAACGTGTCCTTGGTGCGCTCGCGCACGGCCTTGCCGCGCTCGAGGATGATCGGCCGGAAGCCCATCTGCGCGAGGATCAGTCCGGCGAAAAGACCACACGGTCCCATGCCGATCACGACCGGACGCGGCGTGCTCAGTTGGGCGGGCGCTTTGGCGACGAACTTGTAGCTCATGTCGGGGGTCACGCCGCAATGCGGCACGTCGGCGAGCCGTTTCAGCGCGGCCGCTTCATCCTCGACCTCGACATCGACGATGTAGGTGAGCTTGATGTCGGCGCGCTTGCGCGCGTCGTGCGCGCGGCGAAACACGGTGTATCGGATGAGCCCGTCCCGCGCCACGCCGAGGTCCGCGAGGCGCGCACGGATGGCGGCTTCGAGGGCGCTTTCGGGATGATCGAGCGGGAGTTTGATTTCGCTTAGACGTAACATGAGTACCGGAGATGCAAGTGGGCCGCAGATCGCGGCCAATTCGCAATTTTACCGGTAAGTGTCGGGGTGGGGTGACGTGCTTCGACACCCCTAAATGACGCTATCAAGCCCAATCCCCGTCCTCGAAAAAATTTATTAACCGACCGGTCGGTTGGTTTATACTACGCCGACACAGACCACTCCTCCAGAGAGCGTCCCCCATGTACACCCAATCCCTCGATATCCCCGGCCACGTCGCCCCACTGGACGCGGACGCGAATTCGCCCGAACAGGCGCGCTTCGACGCGGTGATGGCCGCCGACGGCAAGATCGAGCCACAGGACTGGATGCCCGACGCGTACCGCAAGACGCTGGTGCGGCAGATCTCGCAGCACGCGCACTCGGAGATCGTCGGCATGCTGCCCGAGGGCAACTGGATCACCCGCGCGCCGAGCCTCAAGCGCAAGGCGATCCTGATCGCCAAGGTGCAGGACGAGGCCGGCCACG
>NZ_JBFPKF010000076.1:0-3691 GCF_040948685.1 Paraburkholderia sp. BR14374
GTGTTCTGGTTGAACGAGTTCGCCTCGTTCGCGCCGCCCGACGAGCCCTCGCCGCCGCCCTTGCCGAGCATGCTGCGCAGCGTGCGCGCGAGCTTCGTCGCGTCGGCATTGCGTAGCGGCACGACGTAGATGTTGCCCGGCATCGTGGTCGGCATGTCGAGCTGCTTGGCGAGCTCCTTGGCCGCCGCGAGGCGTGCGGTATTCGACGCGAGCATCAGCAGCGAATTGGTGCGCGGATCGGACCAGATCGACACCTTGGGCGTCGCGTCCGTGCTGCCGATCGAGCCCGGATCGAGCATCTTGTTCATCTGCTGCGCGATGTCGATCGCATTCGCGTTCTTCAGCGGCACGACTGCAACCGCCTGGCCGGCCGCGCTATCGACACCCGCGATGATCTGGGCGATGCGCTGCACGTTGTCGGCGTAGTCGGTGACGACGATCGTATTGTTGGAGGGGTCGGCCGCGACCGTGTTGTTCGGCGAGATCAGCGGACGCAGAACCGGCAGCAGATTGTTGGCCGACACATTCCTCAGCGTGAAGACCTGCGTGACGACCTGGTCTCCGCGCGCCGTCGGCGCGTTGCCGACGTAGGTCGGCACGCCTTGCAGCTTGGCGTCGGCCTCGGGCACCACTTTCAGCACGCCATGATCCTGCACGAGTGCGAAGCCCTGCATGCGAAGCGCCGATTGCAACGTCTTCAGCGCTTGATCCTCAGGCACTGCGTTTTCCGATACTAGGTTCAACTGACCTGTGACGCGTGGGTCGACAATGATCGTCTTGCCGGTGGCCGCGCCGATCGCCTTGGCGACCTGGTCGATATCGGCGTTCACGAAGTTGAGTGGCACCTGTGCGTGTGCGGTCGTCCCCGTGATCAGTCCAGCTAGCAGCAATGCGGTTAAGACGCGAGATAAAGCCATACGATTTGTTATCCGAATTTTTTTGATTCTGGTTAGAATTCAATGTGGGAGCGAAGAAACGGCAGGTTTGCCCTTGCATAAGTCAGGTCCCTGTTCTGACGGACATTGATCGGTGTGGGCCGCCCGGCGTTGAGCACTTTGAGCGCACCCAGATCGACTGCCGCCTCTGTTAACGGCAGCCGTTTCGGGCGCACCTTTCCGTGCAATCGCATTCTCGAAGCAACGTCGAACGGCGACCCTGTAGCGATGGGCACGCAACAGGAAATCGACCGTGTTAGCAGCCTTACCGATGATGAAGAGCAGGCACATCCATTGTGCCCTTGACCTTCACATAGGTTTCGTCCATGCGCCGGCTCCCGCCCATCGAGTGTTTGCATTCGCGAAACTCTTTTTTGAAGCAACCGTACGAGCTTGCATCCAGTGGTGCACGCTTGAGGATCGACCTGAATACTCCGTTCGTCTGTCAAAGCCAGATTACGTAAACTCAGCTGGTACGCAACGCACCAGCGCACACATCAGAATCACGTCCAACGCATAACGCAGCCGCTTTAAACACCTTGCCAATACCGGCGGACTGCCTCGTGCGCGGTGTCTTCGTGTTTGGCGTCATGCAGGTCACACATTGGGATTCGAAAGACTTTGCTCGACGCCGCTGACGCGACGGAACCTTACTGCGCGCGCCAACTCGGGATTGCCGCGCTGATCTTCGCGAAGTCCAAGCTGCCGAAGCCCGTAGTCATGTCCCAGCCTGGCTTCGCAGTGAAGCCGTAGCCATGGTAGCCGTTGTTGCCCGATGTCACGTCGTGGCACAGTGCCGTATTGCCCGGGAGATTTTCATAGAACGCCGGCGTTGGCAGGCGGAGGCTGTTGTTCGTGGCCGATTCGAGCCGCGCCCAGCCGCCCACGAAGATCGGTGACGCGAGGCTCGTGCCGCCGATTGGCGACTTCGTCTTCTGCCCGTTGAAGATGATGTAGGCGCCAGTCGATTTCGCAGCATCGAACGCCACGTCCGGCAGGACACGCTTCGTCACCGAACTGCCGAGCGCCGCGGTTTGCCAACTGGGCGCGGCTTCGTACGCGCTCACGCCCCCTCCCGTCGCCCAGATGCGCATCGCGTTGTCGACCGGCTTCCCAGTTCCGTCTAAGTCCGCGTACGCGGCGCCGTCATTCCATACGGTTTCGCCGGCCCACGTCATGGTGCCGGTCGTGGAGAGCATCGTGCCGCCCACTGTGACGACATACGGCGAACTCGCGGGATACTGCACGCTGTATTTGGACAGATCGTTTATCGTGGTGACCGAGGTGCCGTCGTCGGACGTGCCGATGTACCCTTTGTGTCTTTGCGGCGAATACGATCCAGCATAGACGCCCGCATCGCCTGAAGTGACTGAGAAGGTCTGTCCTTGCGCAACAGCCTGCTTGAACACGGCATCGGCGGCGGCGAGCGCGCCGGTTTTATAGGACGTATATTCGTCGTTCCCGAGGGACACATTGATGATGGTCGCCTTATGATCATGATCAGTCACCGCTTTGTTGTAAGCAGCGTTCACCGTTGCGTCGGTGACATGGTCGGTGCCGGGACCGCTCATGGCCGGATAGAAGATTAGCTCGTTGACGCCTCCGGATGTGCCGATGATGACCTGGCTGTCGAGAGCAAACTCGATATCGGCGCCGGGGACCGGGATGCCCGATCCATCCTCGACGACCGCCGTGTTGACCTTCGGCAGGTGTGCGGTTTGCGTGAAGGTGTTCAGGTCGTCAATGGTCTTAGTCATGTCGCCCCAGGCGATGATGCCCACCGTCGTGTTGGTCGCGGCGGGCAGACTGCTCGCGTCATAGATCTTCGCGAAATCGGTTGGCTCGTGGCCAACCAGCTCCGACGCGTCTGTCGTGTTCTTCTCAATGGAGTCCGGTTCGATGACCGCTTCCGGCGCGAAGCGTTGGAGCATGCTGTGCGGCACGACCGCATCCTGCAGACCGAGTACCGAATCAACGCTCGAGGCGAGCGATGACGGGACACGGGCTGACAAATCGTTCCCATAGGCCGGCTTGCCTTTATAGTTGAAGCGCTTGATGCTCGTCTGGAAGGCGCTTTGCACGTTGTTTGCGTTGCCGTCGGCGGAGATTAGCATGTTGTTCTCCGACACGGAGACGTTGAGGAAGCCGTTCGCCTTCAGATGAGCGACTACGGCCGTGACCTGAGCGTCGGTCGGCGAGAAACGCGCCTTGAACTCGGCCGGCGTGAGGTACCTGTGGTAACTGGGGCTACCTGGCTGATTGAGGTCGCGAAGGAACCTGTCGAGCGTTTCCTCGTTGCGGTGCCTCAGGGCCACGGCAATGTGCAGCGGCTGACTCAGTTCGAGCGGCGTCACATTCGTATCGGTCAGCGCCGGATTGCCGAGGCTGTTCAGCGAGTAGCTCTGCGGGGCAGAAGTTCCGGCCGGCGCCGGCGCGTTCGACAGGAGGAACGCTTGGGTGCGGGTCGAGACCCAGTCGGTCTCCGCTCGGGCGGACAGCGGGATCATCGTGACCGCTACGCCAAGGGAAAGGGCCGCCAGTTCAAAGGCTCTTGGGAATTTGCGATTGCCGAAATAGATTGTTTGCATAGTGACCTACGAAAATTCAACGAAGCTGGCGCGCGGCCTAGCAGGCTGTTGAAATACCCCTCGCTGGCGAGCAGCACTTCATTTCAATGAGTCGCTGCGCCGGTTTGGTTGATGTCGATTTGATACTCGAAGTCTTTCATTCAGGTGGGGCCAATGCCATCTCCTCGC
>NZ_JBFPKF010000077.1:0-3481 GCF_040948685.1 Paraburkholderia sp. BR14374
CGCCGTATTACCATGCAGCCCGCGATCACCAGCAACGTCACGGACAGGGTCGCCCAGCCGCCCGAAGAAAACTTTTGTGTCAGGGTCACGAGAAGTATCGTCGCCGCGATCGCAAAGCCTGCGCCGGCCACAGCCACCCGCAGGGGCCACGCGCGAACCTGCGCGCGGCGCGCCCACCAATAGCGGCATAGGCTGGCCTTCGCTAACGCGAGACTGAGGAACACGTTGATGCTGTAGAGAACCACCAGTAGTCCAAGCTCGCCGCGGGTTGCGACGAGTATGGCGAGTGCGCAGCCGCCGACGAACAGTACGGCGTTCTGCCTGACAAGCCCGCTCGACAGGTGGCTGAACCCGTGGGGCAACCACCAGTCCGTCGCCATGGTGCTCAAAAGGGAAGGCGCAAAGATCAGGATCGAATTCGCAGCCACGAACAGGATTGCCCCCTCCAGCGCTAGCACGATCAGAAGGATCGACCCTCTCACGAACGGGCCGACTGGAAGCCTGCCGATGATCGCTCCGAAGGCGACGGCATTGAGTGTCTGCCCGTGGACCGGCCGCACGCCGGTCAGCGTGTAAAGAAGAAGGATGCCGCCGGCGATGAATCCAAGGGTCAGCGCGACAGTCATCAGGGTTGTCTTCCCTCTTCTGTAGCGAGGCCAGGCCAGCAGATTGACGTTGTTCGCGATCGCTTCGATGCCGGTAAAGGAGCTCCCGCCAAGCGAATAGGCGCGCAGCAACAATGCAGCGACCAGCGGCCAGCCGATCGCCTGCGACAGTCGATAGGCGCCGGTCGCCGTGTGTGCCGCCGCGGCCGACACGCTGTGCGTCGAGGAAGCGATGCCGTAAACGATCAGGATTCCGTGACTCAGCAGAAACCCAATGATGATCGGCAGGAGAAACCGGATACCCGCGCTCACGCCGCGAATATTCAGTGTGATCAGCAGCAGGATCAGACCGGCCTCTACCGCGAGCTTGTGCGCCTGCGCGCCGGATGGAAAAAGGCTGAATACGGCGTCGGTGCCGCTTGCCAGCGATACGGCAATGGTCAGCATGTAGTCGACCAGCAGCGCGGCGCCTGCGATCATCCCGATTCTCGGTCCAAGCAGCTGCGAGACGATTTTGTAGTTGCCGCCACCAGAGGGAAAAAGCTCGATGATCTGGGTGTAGGCCAGCGCGAGAACAGCCAGGGTCGCGACGGCCGCCAGTGCGAGAATCGGCCCGAGTTCGGGGTGGTCGCCGAGCGCCAGAAAGGCCTTCTCGGGTCCGTAGCATGCCGACGACAGGCCGTTCGCTCCGAGCCCTGCCGAGGCTAGCACGGTGGTCAGCAGGAGCGCGCGGCGGGATCGGCGGCATCACGCGGCACACCCGTGAGCCACCGCGAGAATCGCTTCATGTTGAGCACGATTTGCCATCCGCCATTTCGCCCCTTGCGAGCGCTGGCAGCTTGCCGCAGGCGTCCACCCATCGCCACGTGACCAGCACAAAGCCCTCCGGGCATAGTGATACAGACTGCAACCACGGTCCGTCCTTCACCCGACATTCATCGGCAACAGCACCATCTGCCTGCCTTGCAAATGCAGGCGCGTCTGTATCTCAAGGGGCGTCTGGTTGTGCAACCATGCAGTCAGGAAATTAACGCGCTTGAAGATCAGTTTGCTGGCGAAACAGACACTGTTCGGAAACTCGTCTGCCGTGGATTCGGCGAGTTTCATGAACTCGCCGACCGGATGCGTTCCGAACGCGATCCGATACTCAGCTGCTATCCCATGCTTGCGGCAATACGCGACGTAGTACTCGAGTGCGGCCGACATGGTTTGCCGCAGCCGCTCCAGGTGCTCGGCGCCCTCATAGCTTTGTGCGTCGACTTCGCCGACGGCGAGAAAGATCACGTTTTTGAAATGCCCGGGGAAGAGCCGGTTCACCCACAGCAGCGCATGCATGCTCGCCCCGCGATGCTTGCCGACCAGCAGAATCGCCGTCGGCTGCGACGGGTCCGGCTTGCCGGGGGCTGTGGCCTCGTCGACTTCGGGAGGTGCGCCGGCAAAGAGCGCATCCTCTTTCGCAAGCTGGATACGCGTATCGTCGTAATGCTGTTTGATGAGAAAGCACAGCGCAATCACGGCGCTCGTCACCAGTACCGTCAGCCAGCCGCCCTCGGTGAACTTCTCGACCAGCGTGATGACCAGCACGGTACTCGTAACCGATAAGCCGAGCGCAGACAACGCGAAGTGCCGTACCCAGGGCTCGCCGTCACGGCGGTGGCGCCACCAGTACGTGCACATAGCGAGCAGCGACAGGCTGAACGTCAGGAACACGTTGATGCTGTACAGAACCACGAGAACCGACACGTCTCCACGCGTCCACATCAGGATCACAAGGCTCGCGATACCCATCACCACGATTCCGTTCTGCCTGACAAGCCGCGTCGACAGATCACGGAAATGACGTGGCACCCATGAATCGGAAGCCATGTTCGACAGCACCGCAGGGCCATCGAGAAAGCCGGTTTGCGCGCCGACCAGCAGCAGTCCCGCCTCGAAGGCAAGCACGGCTGCAAGCAACGCATGCCGCGCGAGTGCCGAACCAAGGCCGAGGCGGTCGATCACGCTGCCGAACACTACCGCGTTGAGTGTCTGGCCTTCCACCGGCTGCGCGTGCCATAGCATGTAGAGCAGGATGATGCCCCCGGCCGTGAAGGCGAGCGACGTCGACATATAGAACATCGTGATCTTGCCGTTGGGCACGCGCGGCTCGGCCAGCATGTTGACGTTGTTCGACACCGCTTCGAGACCGGTATAGGTCCCGCCGCCCAGCGAGAACGCGCGCATCAGCAGTGCTATCATCACGAGCGGCCCCAGCGCATGCGAAATGCCGCGCGCCTCCCCCACCGCGCCAGGAACGACCGAGGCCAGATGATCGCCGTGCACGGCCACGCCATAAACGATCAGGATCAGGTGCAGCACCACGAAGCCGAGAAAGATCGGCAGCAGCACGAGGATCGATTCCCTCATGCCGCGAAAATTCAGACCTGTCATCAGTACGATCAGTATCAGCTCGCTGGCAAGTTTGACGCTCTGCGCGCCAACGGGCAGCAAGCTGAAAAACGCATCAACACCGCTCGCCAGCGAGGTGGCAATCGTCAGTACATAATCGACGAGCAGTGCAGCGCCTGACACGAGGCCTGGGCGTGGACCGAGCAGCGCGGTGGCGACCCGGTAGCCGCCACCGCCAGTCGGAAACAGCTCGATGACCTGGTTGTAGCCGATTGCGATGATGAAGACCGTGGCAGCGGTGGCGACAGCGAGAAAAAAGGCGAGCTGCGTGTGCGGTCCGAGCGCGAGAAAGGCTTCTTCAGGACCGTAGCAGGACGACGAGAGGCCATCCGCACCGAGGCCTACCCAGGCTAACAGGGGTGTAACAGCGATCGCATGGCGGGTGCGCGGATCCAGCGGGTCGAGTGGCTTACCGAAGATCAACTGCC
>NZ_JBFPKF010000078.1:0-3413 GCF_040948685.1 Paraburkholderia sp. BR14374
TGTTCCAGAACCATTCGCACAGCCCGCTCACGAACTTCAGGCGAGTACCTTGGACACTTCTTCTTCGTGTTTTCCATAGCTCCATTTTCTCAAGAAGTGGAGCCTCCGGAAATCCCGGGGCGGTTCAGTTCTGGCAAGTCTTCGTGCAATGGTCTGAAGGTCTTGACTGGTCCGGCAGTCTCGAACCCGTGTGCGTCGGCGACGAATGCGAGCACGCACAGTTCTTCCCGGAACTCGAACTGAATTACGCCGACAACCTCTTGAGCTTGTCGGTAGCAAGGGCCGAGGCACCTGCGCTGACAGCCTGTCACGCCGATGGCCGGCGAGTGCATCTGACTCGCGGTGAGCTGCGCGATCGCGTATCGCGTCTCGCGCATGCACTCACGGAATTGGGACTGCGCCAGGGGGATCGCGTAGTGTGTGTGATGCGCAACGACGCTGAAGCGGTCGTCACTGCGCTGGCGGTCACCGCGCTCGGTGCAACGCTGTCGACGGCCGCACCGGAGATGGGTGTCGAGACGCTCCTCGATCGTTTCACACCGCTCTCGCCGCGCCTGCTGTTCGCGCACGCAGCGGCGCAGACTTTCGACACGGGCGTACCGGTCGCGACCAAGATCGGCGAGCTGGCGGCTGCTTTGCCGTCGCTGGAATGTATTGTCCGTCTCGACGATGGCGCCCTACCAGATGCGGTCAAGCAACGAATCTATTCGCTCGATGAACTGGTCGAGCACAGTGACGCCGCATCGTTCGAATGGCGGCGCTTCCCGTTTAACCACCCGCTTTTTGTCATGTTCTCGTCGGGCACCACCGGGAAGCCCAAGTGCATCGTGCACGGTGCGGGCGGCACTTTGCTGGAACACCTGAAGGAGCATCGGCTGCATAGCGATCTGCGGCCCGGCGACCGGATGTACTTCCATACCACCTGCGCATGGATGATGTGGAACTGGCAGTTGTCGGCGCTTGCGTCCGGCGTCGAAATCGTCACCTATGATGGCCCGATCTCGACGGTCGATACGCTATGGCGCCTTGTTGCCGACGAGCGCGCCACGGTGTTCGGCACAAGTCCCGCTTATCTGAAGATGAGCGAAGACGCTGGGCTGATGCCAGGGCGGCAGTTCAATCTAAGCGCCCTGCGCGCGATGATGTCGACGGCCGCAGTGCTGTTCGACCCACAGTTCACCTGGGTGCGTGATCACGTGAAGCCGCTGCCTTTGCAGTCGATTTCGGGCGGCACGGACATCATCGGCTGCTTTGTGCTAGGCAATCCCAACCTGCCGGTCTACGCAGGCGAAGCCCAATGCAAGAGTCTCGCGCTTGACATTCAGGCCCGCTCGCAGGGCGAGTCCGTCGACGGGATCGGCGAACTGGTGTGCGCGAACCCGTTTCCGTCACGTCCACTCGGCTTCTTCGGCGACACGGACGGCACCGTCTTTCACGCCGCCTATTTCGCGAGCAATCCGGGCGTCTGGACTCACGGCGATCTGATCGAGTTTTCGCCGCAAGGCACTGCGAGACTGCATGGCCGCACCGATGGCGTCCTGAACGTGCGCGGCGTCAACGTCGGGCCGGTCGAGATCTATCGCGTACTGGATGACATCGAGGAAATCCGCGACGCGATGGTCGTTCAGCAGTCGTTGCGCAATATGACGGTTGGCTCTTCGAACGCAGCCCCAACGGATCAGCGTACGGTGTTGATGCTCGTGCTGCGCGAAGGCTTCCAGCTGAACGCAGCGCTGGCCGCCCGTGTGCGCCGCGACCTTGCACGTCGCACATCTCCGGCGCACGTGCCCGACCGCATCATCGCCGTCGATGCGTTGCCGGTTACGCACAATGGCAAGCCGTCGGAAGCGGCCGCACGCAACGCGATCAGCGGCCTGCCGGTGCGCAACACGGCGGCGCTGCGCAATCCCGAGTGTCTGGACGCGATTCGGCGTCACCCGGCGCTGAACTCGGCAACGCGCGAACTGGCGCCGGTGGGCCGGTCCCGGGAGGATCTCGAACGGCACTTGCAGTCGCATTGGGAAAGACTGTTCGACATAGCTCCGATCGGTCGCGACGACAACTTCTTCCAACTAGGTGGCAATTCGTTGCTGGCGGCGAGATTACTTGCCAGTGTGAATGAGTCGACGGGGCGCACGCTGCCGCTCGCGACACTATTCATCGCACCGACCATTGCGCGCCTCGCCGCGGCAATCGACGAGCCCGGAGTGCCGCAATCTTCGCCGACGGTCGTACCGATACGAGCAGGCACGGGTACACCGCTCTTCCTGGTACACGGGGTGAGCGGCACCGTCATGGAATGCTCGGCGCTCATCGCGGCGATGCAGACGCCGCGCCCGATGTTCGGGCTGCAGGCACGAGGCCTCGACGGCGAGCAGCCGGCACAACGGCGCGTTCACGAAATCGCGGCCAGCTACATCGGACAGATGCGCAGCGTGCAGCCGACGGGACCCTACGCGGTGGCGGGCTACTCGTTCGGCGGATTGATTGCGGTCGAGATTGCGCAACAGCTAAGCCGCGCCGGCGAGCAAATGGAATTGCTGTGCCTGATCGATACCTATGCGCACGAGCGTTGCCTCCCGTGGCGGGCCTGGCTGCGGCACAACCGTGACTTCCTCGGCTGGCACTGGCGCAGGCTGCGCGCCGTCCCCAAGGCGCAACTTACGCACTACGTGAAGGACAGACTCGCGAATGTCGTAGATTATTTGCGCATGCGCAATGGACGCATGGCACACCGCCCAAATAGCCACAACGCGATGATGCCGCCGGCACTACGGACGGTGCGCGAGACGTTGCGGGTAGCGATGACGACGTATCGGCCAAGGCCCTATCACGCTGGACCGATCGTCTATGTGCACGCGACGTCCACCCTGTCGTACCGTAACAATCAGTTGACGCTGTGGCAGCACGTCGCTCGCGGCGGGCTGGATGTCGTCGATGTGTCTTGCGACCACTTCGAGATGATCGCCGAGCCGAATGTGCAGGTCGTGGCTGCGGCGTTGGATCGGCGCCTGGCCAGCAGCGACAAATCGCGATCCGGGTTTCCTCCGTTCGGAGGCGTCGCGTGCGCCTAGGCGATCGCTGGTCGCGATCCGCCGCGTGGCAGAGCGCGACCAGCACCAACCGTTTTCATCCGCGTTAACCAGATACCGGAAAGAGCGCTGCCTACGCTGTTTGATCCGATGACACGAGCGATCCTTCACAATCTAGCGGGGACTGCGACAGGCATGGGCCTTGGCCTCTACACTGCCGCTGCATTGCCAAGGCCCATCCGAGAACCATAGATTGAGGGTGACCCGGTTCGACGGACAGATCTGCAGTTGAGTTTAATGCGGTGTGGCACCTCCCGATAAGATCAAATTGCGGGTTGTCCACGGCCGGGCGGCGGGTCGCCTGTCACGACCACGACGCTG
>NZ_JBFPKF010000079.1:0-3409 GCF_040948685.1 Paraburkholderia sp. BR14374
AACAGGGGTTCCTGCATCTCATCCATTCCGCGCATCGCATCCGCTGCCAAAGATCATGAACACGATATCCATAACGCCCGTCCCTCAAACCCCGTTTACACGGGACCCAAATTCAACAGCCTGCTAGACCCTGGCCGCCCCCTTTTCTGGGGCGGCCAGGAGGCCTTTCAATGATTATCAACTTGTCGGCAGTGGCACGGACTACTGCGAAGAGTCAATCGCTCAGGAGACAGTCGACGGATTTTGAGCGATGCCGGTGAATTGGCGCCACGCAGCAAATCGGGATGCGAGTTGTTTGCGATAGCGTGAAGCCCGTAGCAGGTGTCGCTTGAGCGCGAAGTGCTGCCGGATCAGGCCGAAGGTGGAGAGAAAGCCTGCGTGCGCTTCGGGTCACGAAATCCGCGCATGCGCCGCTGAGGTTCACGCGTAGGCTGATGACTGTTCTCTGCCGGCTCGTTCACCCGGGCCGCAGCCTTGACGAAGACGTGTTTGATGTTTGCCAGTTCGGGGATATCGGCCTTGGCTGCCGGGTAGCTGCGAAGCTGATCGGTGACAATCCTTCGTGGCGCAATCCTTCGTGGCGCGTCGGCACAGGCGGCCAACACGCGGTTGAAGAAGCGCTTTGCTGCGGCCTTATCGCGATGTTTCTGCAGCAGGATGTCGAGTTCGGCGCCGTGCTGGTCGACTGCCCACCAGAGAAGGCTCACCGCGCAACATAACGAAGACTTCGTCCAGATGCCATGTGCGCCCAGGCTTGCGGCGAGCAGCTTTGACGCGATGTGCGAAGCCCGCGCCGAATTTGTCGCACCAGCGGCGGATCGTCTCGTAACTGACAACGACACTGCGCTCGAACCCTTGTTATCGATAGGATTTCATTTTTCGATGAAACTCCCGTTTCGGGAAACGTGCCACCCCTCTGAAGCGCCGCTCCCCTGCCATCTCGTTGCCTATAATTTCTGGATGCCGAACGTTCCGTTGCACGGCTTTGTCAAGTTAAGGAACGTAGACTGTACGCGTACCGGTAACCGTAGTTATCCTTATTAAATAGCCTTGCCGATTGAGGCAGTTCCAGTCCAACCGTACCATGTGGCGAAGCGTTCCTGGAGTGCGGCGCGGTGACTTGCCGCTTTCATTCGATGTCTGGGTAAAGCAAAGTGCTGCCGGATCGGGCCGAACCGTGAGAGAAACGCCTGAGTGCGACGCGCATCGCGAAAGCCGAGCATCTGGCGTTCGCGTCTGCGGGTCGGCTGGTGGCTATTCTCGTGCGGTTATTCACGCGCGCAACCGCCTTGACGAAAACATGCTTCACGTAAGCGAGCTCTGGAATCTCGGACTTCGCTGCCGGATAGCTGCGTAGCTGATCAGTGACGATCCTGCGCGGCACCGGGTTTGATCGCAGCACTCGCTGGAAGAAGCGCTTGGCTACGGCCTTGTCGCGTCGTTTTCGCACCAGAACGTCGAGTTCAGTGCCATGCTCATCGACCGCGCGCCACAGCAGATACGGCTCCGCGCGCAGCGTCACGAACATCTCATCCAGATGCCATGTGTTGCCCCCGCTCGCGCCGCGCCGTCTTTGCACGCTGGGCGAATTCAGCGCCGAACTTGTCGCACCAGCAACGGATTGTTTCGTACGTGACGACGACACCACGCTCGAGCAACAACTCGATATCGCGCAGGCTCAGGCTGAACCGGAAATACCAGCGAACCGCGCAGCTGATGACGATGGCAGGGAAGCGGTGACCGTGATAAAGCGACTTTCTTTTCTTCATCGCTTCATTCTACCCCGCGCCTGCGTCAACGTGACAGAGCCATGATGGTTGTTGAAAGTGGGCCATCAACTGGGAAACTATGAACATCCGGCAACTTGAAGCATTCCGCACGACTATGATGGTCGGCACTGTAAACGGTGCTGCGGACTTACTGGGGCTATCTCAGCCATCAGTGAGTCGCTTGATCACCGAGCTCGAAAAGGAGCTCGGCGTGACTTTGTTCAACCGCGCTGCTGGCAGGCTGGTGCCGACGCCTGAAGGAAGGATGATCCACGAGCAAGTAGAGAACACATTCCGTGCGTACCAAAGGATCGGGGAACTTGCCGCTGATGTGAGGAAACTTCGCGTGGGCAGCATCTCCATCGCATGCATGCCGGCCTTGGGAATAACGTTTTTGCCGGCGGTCATAGCCCGGTTCTGTGAAGCTCATCCAGACGTTGATATCTCACTGGATGTTCAAAGCTCCACGAAGGTGGAGGACTGGATTGCGACGGAAAGAATCGATCTTGGTCTTGCGGAAGTACCTTACGACCGAGAAGACCTTTCAGTAGACGAATTCTGTAATGTTCCCTACTACGCCGTCATGAAGAAGGGGGATCAGCTCGGAGAAAAGTCGATGCTTTAGCCGGCGGATTTCGAAGGGCGCACGTTTATCTCCACCACGGCACACTATCAAGCCCGGCCGCATGTTGATCGCCTTTTCGAATCGCGAAGCATACACCGTGTCATGGGTATCGATACGTCGTTTTCCCACTCCACATGCGAGTTGGCCGCACTGGGAGTGGGTGTCGGTTTTATCTGTCGGTTTTATCGATCCATTCAGTGTTCACGGATACCTTGATCGGATCGAGGTCCGTCTCGTAGACCCTTGCATAACCTTCAGGGTTGGACTGCTATACCCGAGATCTCGCCCGTTGTGGAAAGTAGGGCGAACATTTGTTTCGTTTATGAAGGAGTGTCGTGACCGATGGTTCGCTGAGGTGGCCGCAGCTTCTAAACGTCATGTATGACTCTGCCGAGACTCTTGTAAACATGCAGTGGCAGTGGAGGTCTCGATTGATGTCATCAATACGTTAAGACTCGGGCGTGACTCCTGAGACATCCTCTCAAATGTTGCGTCAATTTTTGGTTTCGAATAGATCGTTACCGAGCTATGACTATGGCTATCAAAACGATTCGCATACCTAGTTATCCAATCGATGCGCAGTTCGTCGAGCGCTGGTCACCTCGCGCCTTCACATCGGATCCCATCGATGAGCGTACCATTCTCACTATTCTCGAAGCTGCCCGTTGGGCTCCTTCCTCTTATAACTCTCAGCCCTGGTGGTTTGTTTACGCCCGTCATGAAACCGATCAATGGGTCTCGTTTCTTTCGTTTTTGAACGAATTCAACCGCTCCTGGGCAGTCCGTGCCGCGGCGATCGTTGTTGTTTTGTCAAAGCAGACCTTTCGGCTTCCGGGAAAAAATGAGGAAGCATCGTTGCCTACGCATTTATTTGATGCCGGAGCTGCCTAGAGGGTGTTAGGCACTTTTGCTAAGGGTTGCAAAGTGAACAAGCATAAGCACGGAGAAGACGACGAAGTGCAAGCCAGCCAGAGTTTCGGGCAATCGCTCGTAGTCTCTTGCGAGTCGGCGGAAG
>NZ_JBFPKF010000007.1:0-384354 GCF_040948685.1 Paraburkholderia sp. BR14374
TTCCTCCACCGCGTTGCCCGCCAGCTCCGGGTGCTCCGCCAGCTGACGACGATGCGCGGGATTACGAGCGAGATAGAGCACCGCAAAGCCCATGGTGGACGCGACAGTGTCGAGCCCGCCAAAGATGACGTTGACCATCATGCCGCGGATCTCTTGCTCCGTGAGGGGCCGGTCGAACACGGTTCCATTCACTATTGCGCTGATCAGGTCCGTACCCGGCTCTTTCTGGCGCTCACGAATGATGCTCTCCAGGTAGCCGAACAGCATGCGCTGCGACCACTCTCGACGCTCGGGATCGTTGGCGCGAACGCTCGCCTCGGTCCACGCAAGCAGATCGTCCAGATCGGCGAGCGGGAGGTTCACGAGCCGCATGAAGATCGTGATGGGAAACTTCATCGCGAAGTCGGCCATGAATTCGCATCGGCCTTTTTCGCGGAAGCTTTCGATCAACGAGACAGCCAGTTCACGGATCTCGCCTTCCATGTCGCGTATCACTTTCGGCGCGAAGAAGCGGTTGATCAGTGCGCGATAGTCGGCATGCTCAGGCGGATCGGCAGAGAGCGGCAAGATCTGCATTGTTGTACTAGCGGGCAGCGTGATTTCGCGCATGGAAAACGGATCGTGATTGCGCTGCGCGAATTCGATGTCTTCCGCTCGCGTGAGAATCCAGTGACCGCCGTTGTACGGCGTCCAGATGATCTCCGGACCATCGTGCAGACGTTTCCATGCGCTGATGATGTCGGCTTCGCCGCCGGGAGGCTTGCTGAAATCCCAATCCACCACGAGCTCGTGAGGAACGTGGTCGGGGACTGGTACGAGAGGGACCGCGCTGTGAGACATGTGTGTTCTCCGCGAACAGGTTTTCGCCGTGGGCTTTGTCAGACTTGCGAAACGGGTAGCCGGACGACTAACCCATCGAGGTCGTTGGTCAATTGAATCTGGCAACCGAGTCGGCTGTTGTTGTTGGTATCGATAGCGCCGCTCAGCATGTCGAGTTCTGCGCGTTTTACAGGCGGAATCTTTGCGGTCCACCTATCGTCGACGTAGCAATGGCAAGTCGCGCAATTGCAATAGCCCCCGCAGTCTGCGAGGATGCCGGGCACCGAATTGTCGATTGCTGCTTGCATCAACGACTGTCCGGCAATCGCATCGACGATATGCTCGGTGTTGTCGTGCTCGATAAACGTAATCTTTGGCATTTCAGTGTCCTGATGTTTTGCAGTCGGGCGAGCCACGCAGTGGCAGTTACCTAGCTAACCGTGAAGCCGCCGTCCGCGGCGATGATCTGTCCAGTGACATAGCTAGCGGCAGGGCTTGCGAGGAAGAACACGCTTTGGGCGACCTCGATCGGGGCGGCCATCCGTCCCATCGGAACTCGGCCTGCACCAACGATTGGTCCTCGAATCTTGAAGGTCGCGCTGATGTTCTTGCCGCCTTCGCTGGCCATGCCGCCTGGGAGGATCGAGTTGACGCGGATGCCATCGGCTGCGAACTCGCTGGCGAGTGATCGCGTGATGCTATCAACGCCAGCCTTCGCAGCGTCGTAATGGGCATTGACGCCCCACAGCGTGGGTCGAAGTGCGCCAACGGAGGAAATGTTGACGATCGAGCCACCGCCGCCCTTTGCCTTCATACGCGTGATAGCCTCGCGGCAACACAGAAACGTGCCCCGCAGTGTGACGTCCTGCATCTGGTCCCATTGTTCGACGGACATTTCAAAGAATTCGGCTTTCGAACGGTGCGCGGCGTTATTGATCAGAATGTCCACACCGCCGAACTTTGCATCGACGGCGGCGAAGAGTGCCTTGACGGATGCTTCGTCGGCAACGTCGACTTTGCATGGAATCGCGACGCCGCCGTTGGCTTCGATCTCTGCTGCTGTTGCGGAAGCGGCATCCGGGTTCAGGTCGGCAATCACGACATTAGCGCCGGCCTCGGCAAGCAGCCGCCCGGTCTCGCGGCCGAGACCTTGCGCAGAGCCGGTAATAACGGCAGTCTTGCCCGTGAGATTGAAAATCTGCGCGAGGCGCGCGCCGATCTGCGTTTCACTAAACATGGAATGCTCCGGTTTGATTGGTCGATGAAGTTCGGGCCGCCGACGCCTTCAGCTAATCAGAAATCCGCCGTCGAGCGTAATCGATTGGCCCGTCATATAGCGGCCCGATGGCCCCGCGAGATAAAGCACCGCGGCGGCGATATCGACGGGGTCGCCCCATCCGAGCGGCAGACGTCGCTCCGCATCCGTACCGGGTCCGGTGAGTTGTCCTGTCTTCAGGCGAGCCTGCATATCCGGATGAAACTGAACCTTGCCGGGCACCGCGCCGGGCAGCACGCAGTTGACGAGAATCCGGTATCGGGCATAGTCGAGCGCTGCGGACCGCACTAACCCCGCGACGCCGGCGCGCGCGGCGCCATAGGCGCCATTGCCATTAAGCACGGCATGGGTGGCGCCCATGGTGGTGACGTTCACGATGCGTCCACCCCGGCCTGCGGCGAGCATGTGCTTGATCGCTTCTCGCATGCAAAAGAACACAGACTTCAGGTCGATCGCCATGACTTCGTCCCAGGCGGCTTCTGAGAACTCCGTAAGCGGGCCGTTATTGGTCATCGCCGCGCAATTGACTACGATGTCCGGGCTGCCCCAAGTGGCCTTGACCAGATCGAATAAGGCAATCACCGACGCTTCGCGTTCCACGTCCGTCTCGATGGCGATCGCTTCGCCGCCCGCCGAAAGGATCTTGTCGACGACCGGTTGCATATGCGCGGCACTGTGATCCGCGACTACCACCCGCGCGCCGGCCTCGGCCAGAACCGGCGCAATATCGATGCTGGAATTGCGTCCCTTGTCGGTAACGACAGCGATTTTCCCGCTAATGCCGAATAGCCGTTCAAGCACGGTCGTGGTCATCGAGTTGTCTCCTGGGGGGCTCGGTTTAGGCATTTTTATGAATTCTAGCCACAACACCCGGTACACAATGGTTACTGGACGGAACGATTAGAGTGAACGAATTTCACTAATTCCGCGCTTTCGCGAACCGCGAGAAAAAAGCCGGCTCGGCGCCGTGTTAGCGAGCCGTCGAAGCGGGGCCGTGCAGATAAACGCACGTCGTGCTAATAAAGAAACAGAAGCGCCAGCCGGGATTTCCCTCGTTGTAAGCCTTCAGACGTGCCGCGCAACATGCGCGTGGACGATGTCGAGCACGAACGCACACGGAACTCACAGGAGCGCGTCAAGATGAGTGTTGCGAAGAAAAACCTCGCCCTGACGGAATCACACGGGCCACAGTCAGACACCGGCAGGCTTCCGTTGCAGGTCGAGGAAATCACACCTTCATGGCTGACCTCGGCGCTCGCCCAGAGCCATGAGGGCGTAGCGATCAAATCGCTGGCTATAGACGACGTGATGTACGGCACGGCTACCAAAGTCAGGGTGCGTCTCGCTTACAACGCAAGAGGACGCGAGCTTGGCATGCCGGAGTCTCTGATCGTCAAGGGCGGCTTCGTTCCCGAGTATCGCAATCTGAACGCCTACATATACGAATACGAGGCGAGGTTCTTCAAAGAAGTCCATCCGTGCTTACTTGCGAATGTGCCTGCCTGCTTCTATGCAGAGACGGACAGTCGAAGCGGGCAGTCAATCGTGATCCTCGAGGATCTACGTTCTCGGCAAGTGGAGTTCTGTCGCGTGCAGCGGCCGCTGACGTTTGCGCAGGCGGCGGCAAATCTGGATGCCCAGGCGCGGTGGCATGCGCAGTTCTGGCAATCGCCTGCGCTCGAGAACGGTGGCGAACTGGGCTGGCTCCCCGCGCAGGACCCGCTGCCCGACGGCGAGGCGGGCACGTATCACTGGGGCCAACTGAAACCGGATGTGTTCGCCAGCTATACACAGTTGCCGCGCGGCGCTGCAGTGCCTAAGCGGTTTCATGATCGTGACTGGATGGAGCAGGCGCTCCTCGATCTGCGTGCTTTCGACCGGATCGGGCCGATGACGTTTCTTCACGGCGACGTGCACCTCGGCAACCTCTATTTCGACCGCGACGGCAAGCCCGGCTTGCTTGACTGGCAGGCGTATCGACGCGGACCGTGGGCCCATGACGTCACGTACTTTCTGATATCGGCACTCGATATCGCGGATCGGCCGCGATGGGAGCGTGAGTTGCTCGAATACTATCTCGAGCGGCTCGCTTTTCACGGCGTGGACAAGCCGCCGTCATTTGAAAGCGCGCTGGATGCTTACCGGCGCCACATCGTTTATGGGCTGTTCTTCTGGCTTGTGAATCCCGTGGAGTGGCAGGCGGAAGTCAACAATTGCGCAGTCGCGCCTCGGTTCGCGAAGGCGGCGCTCGATCACGAGATTCACGAGCTCATGGGTCGATAACCTGCGTATGCGCTTGACGTAGCCGCATCGGTAGGAGTACATTTTTGCGATCAACATTCACATAGGTGAATGACGGCGTGATGAAGGAGGCAACGCATGTCGGAAATGGTCGCCCCGCGCAGCAGCACAACCTGGCATAGGGTGTATGCGTGGGCAGCGCTCGGTGCGCTTTTCGCTTTTGCACAAATCCGCGCCTATGTGGCATGGATTCGTTCAGAGGACTTCCGCCCCGTGGAATTGGGCGCGGATCCGATTCCAGAGTCCGTGAAAGCGACGATCGACCATTACCAGTGGGTCAGCGTGCTGATCCTGATTCCAGTAGCGATCTGGTATGTCTACGGAATCGTCAAGAGTCGCCGCATCGACGCGGTGCGTTTGATGATGATCGGCTGGCTCTCAGCATATTGGCTTGATCCGTGGTTGGACTTTCTTCGACCGATGTTCACCTATAACGCCCATGCGCTGAACTTCGGCTGCTGGTGCCGTTTCATTCCGTTCTGGCAATCGTCGCATGCTCGCATCGCCGAGCCGATTCTGATCGACGCGCCAAGCTACTTCTATACCTTCACGGGCACCGCCGTGGTGGCGTTGTGGGCGATGCGTGCGACCCGCAAGCGTTGGCCTCGTGCCGGCAACCTGCGACTCGCGCTCGCGGGCTTCGCCGTGATCTGGATGACAATGGGCTTGCTCGACATCTCTGCCAGCCGGTTCATGGGGTTCGACGCGTGGCCAGGTGCGTTCCAGAGCGCTTCTTTCTGGGGCGGTCACTACTACCAGTTTCCGGTCTATGAGTTTTTGCTGTTTCCGTCTGCTTTCGTGGCGTCGGCCTTCATTCTGCTGAGCGTCGACAAGAACGGACATACGGCCATCGAGCGAGGCGTCGATCGTATCGACTGTCGTCCAGCGGTTCGCACGGCGCTTCGGGTGTTGGCTTTCATCGCATTTTGCAACGTACTGAACCTGGCCTACACGACCGCGATGGGTGTGCACGCGGTGTACGCCGATCCGTGGCCAGCGGATATGCCCAGCTGGCTTGCGAACAGCCGCTAGCCACACATTACCGGCCTCGTCAAACGCTACAGCCAACAACAGATGATGCATTGCCAGCCGCAGCGCTTCGCCGACGTAACGTATCGTGTAGAAGACGACATCGCTATCGTCACGATGGACCATCCACCGGTCAACGGTCTAGGGCTGGGGCTGCGCCGTGGACTCGTCGCTGCGTTCGACGCAGCCCAACGCGATGCGCTTGCTCGCGCGATCGTGCTTGCCGGCAGTGGACGCGGCTTTTCGGCGGGAGGCGACATTCGCGAATTCGGCACTTCTGCTGCAACGGCTGCGCCAGCGTTGTCGATGCATGTTCATCCGGTGATCGAGGCGAGCGACAAGCCGGTTGTAGCCGCTATCCACGGGTTCGCAATTGGTGGCGGCCTGGAAACCGCGCTGGTGTGCCACTACCGTGTGGTCGCGGACAATGCGCAGATCGGTCTGCCCGAATGCAAGCTCGGCGTGATCCCTCTTTCCGGCACGCAGCGTTTGCCGCGCGTGCTGGGCCTCGCAAAGTCGATCGATTTCATTCTTGGCGCTCAGATCGTGCGCGCAGGAACGTTCCGCGGCACCGCGTTATTCGACCGGATCGTTGAGGGCGATGAGGAGCACCTGTTGCGCGTTGCGATAGAACTGGCGCGTGAGAAGGTAGGGAGCACGTCATTACCGTTGATTCGCCGGCTGCCGTTGCCCGATTGCGATCCGGTTTCCGTGGTTGCCGAGGCGCGCTCACGCCTCAGCTGTAGCGAGGCGGTGAAAAGCGAGTGTCTGAATGCTATCGCCGCCGCGGCCGAATCGGCCGATTTCGATGCGGGTATGGCCGCGGCGCGTGCGATCTATGATCGCCTTATTTCGTCCGATGAGGTGTCAAGGCGGCGAGATCGATTTTTTAAGTCTCGCCACGACGGCCAGGCTCGATAAATATCGACCGACCCACTATTATTGCGCCGCAAGCTGCTTGCGCAAATCGCCTTTTTTCACCTTTCCTGAAGGCGTACGCGGCAGTTCCGAAACCACGCAAAGGTGTTCCGGCGTCTTTTGCTTCGCCACTCCCGCAGCGGCAAAGTGGGTCTGGACTGCGCTCAGATCGAGCGAGGTGTGTTCGTGCAAGACGACGACCGCACAGACTCTTTCGCCATATCGCGCGTCTGGCTGCGCGACGACGGCGACATCGCGCACGGCCGGGTGCGTGGCAAGCACTCGCTCTACTTCGAGCGACGAGATGTTTTCTCCCCCGCGAATGACGATGTCTTTCTTGCGATCCGTGATGGTCAGGCAGCCGCTTTCGTCGACGCGGCCGATATCGCCGGTCCGGAACCAGCCATCATGCGTGAACGCGGTCGCATTGAGCGCGGGATCGGTGTAACCGACAAACAACTCTGGTCCCTTGATCAGAATCTCACCGTCGCGTCCCGTAGGCAGGTCGCTGTCCAACTCGTCGACGACGCGCACCTGCGAGCCGGGTTGAATGCGGCCGTCCGTGCAGGCCCGGATATCAAAGGGAGAATCGGCCCATCCGACGCTCACTGTCGAATGCTCGGTCAGCCCGTACGCGCGGGTTCCGGCGAATCCGGCCTGGTCGGCGATCGCGACGTGCTCCGGCGTGACGCCTGTGCCGCCCAGGCCGTAAGACACGAGGGACGCCAAACTGCGCCCGTCGCGGCGAGCGGCTTCTAGAAGCGCCTGAAGATGGAACGGTGTGCCGCCAGAAAGGCGCACGCGATACTCATCGACCAGTCGCGCGGCAAGTGAGGCGTCCCATCGGTCCATAAACACCATTTCGGTGCCGGTTATGAACGGACGCAACAGGAAATTGAAGCCTGCAATATGACCAGCAGGGAAGGGTGTCATATACGGCCCTGGCCCGTCGATGAATGGAATCATCCACTCTGCGCCTACGGTGCGATGAGAGTGCTGCACGCCTTTCGGCGAGGCTGTCGTTCCCGACGTGTACAGCAGCAGGCAGGTATCTTCCGACGTTGGCAGGTCGACAGGGCGCTGATCATGCGTTGTCGCGGCGAGTCGTTGCAGCGCGTCAAATGTGATGCCGTTCGAGGGCGCCCGATCGCCAACGACGATAACGCGCTCGAGGTCGGGCGTGTTGCCAAGCGCGGCGACACGCTCCAGATAGTCGGTGCCGGACCAAAAGTCGGGCACGCAAAGAAATCGGGCGCGCGATTGTCGAAGGATGAAGCCGACTTCGGCGGGACCGTAGATGTGCACGATTGGCACGAGCACCGCACCAATCTCGAGTGCAGCCAGATACAGCAACGCAGTCTCACGCTGGGTGGGCAGTTGTATCGCGATCACATCGCCTCGACGCAGGCCGATGGCTCTCAACGCCCGGCCTATCTCTTTCGCGTCGTGCAGCAGCGACCGGGTGGTGCAAGTGTAGGCACCGCCCTGGGTATGAAAATGCAGCGCAGTGGCGCCGCGCTTTTCGACCGCGTGCGCAATCAGGGCCGAGAGAGGCAGCTCGGTCGACCACGGCGTTGTCGTCGGATCGCGCATGTCGGGGTTCATGCCAGCAATGCTCGTAGCAGGCTCACCAGCGCGAGTGGCTGGTCAAGCATCATGTGATGGCCTGCGCGTGGCATCGTGATGGGGCCCTTCGCGCCGGGAATCGCATCCACGATGCGGCGAGCGCGATCGGCGCTGACCACGCTGCTGCACTCGGCATGAACGTAGCTGACGGGTACTGTGATGCGATTCAGCAGGTCTTCCTCGCCTTCGACCGGCTGGAGAGTCCGCAGCTTCGGGTCGAAGCGCCATATCCAGCCGTCGGCGGTTTGACGAAGCGATGTTTGCGCGAGATGCTCGAGCAGCCACGGCTCGCAATCTTGTTCAGGGATGAGTCGAAAGCGACTGACGGCGGTACGCCAGTCCGGATAGGGGCGTGGCGGCGGCCGTCTTTCCACCGCAGGCAAGTTGTCGCCGCGTAGCATGAAATACGAATCGAGCACGATTGCATGCGAGAGACGATCGGGAAAGGTCGCGCACGCCTGAAGCAGACGCGATCCGCCAAAGCTGTGGCCGACCACGACGCACGGTCCAGAGCCGATTGCATCCACGACGGCGACGAGGTCGCGCACGAAAATGCCGGCGCTGTATTCCTGCCTGTAGGCACTGTCGCCCATGCCGCTGAAATCCAGAGCGAAAACGCGAAAGCGATCGGTGAAGAACGGCGCAATGAAGTCCCACCAGTGCGCGTGCCCGAGAAAGCCGTGCGCGAAAACGAGGGGCGGCTTAGCTGTGTCTGCGGCATTCCACGAGACATAGTGCACGCTGACCCCGCTGCCTTCGGTGAAGTGGGATCGACGCGGCTGCGTCATCGCGCCATCGAACCATGAGGGTGCACGGTCATTCATCGTGGATTTTCCATTGCTTGGGGCTGGACATAAGCAGGACTTCTCGCACGTGCGACAGATCGATTGCTTCGCAACGACCGCTATGCGAGTGGGATGCGCTGTCGATTCGCATCGATCCAGTCCACCATCGGAGTGAGCTGGACACCACGTTCGGAAAGCTCATCGAGATCGACGCGATACCCGACCGCGTTGATCCATTCCTGTGCATTCACCCATCCCGGTAAGAGTCCCTTTGCTCTGGCTTCATCCGGTGAGACGTGCGAAACGCGGATCTGTACACCCATTACGTTGGCGAGGCGCTGCGCGACTTCGGACATCGTGAGCTTTTCGGACGCCAGCGGCACGGTTTGCCCGTGCCAGCGTTGCGGATCGTTTAGCGCGCTGGTCGCGAGCGCACCCACGTCGTCGGCGGCAATCCAGTCGAGTCGTGCGTCGGGTAGTAATGCGGTGAGCAGCAGGCCTTCGCGTAGGTGCGGAAACATCGCGGCTGCTTTCGGCTCAGCCAGATTGTCCATCATAAATGCGGGTTGCAAGACCGTCCACGATTGGAAACCCGCCGAGCGAATGGCCTCTTCGACGTCCCATTTGTCCGTCCAGTATTTTCGGTTCCAACGCTTGTCGTTCCAGCCGGGAAACGTTTCGTGATTGCCCGCCTGCGCCACCGAAGTATGAACGAACTGCGCGACGCCCGCGTTACGTGCTGCGTTGATGAGCGCAAAGCCTTGGCGGCGTTCGCTGTCGCTGCGATCAAAATCAGGAAGGAGAACGGAGAAGACGGAACCGACGCCCTCCAGCGCTTTTTCGAGGGAGTCGCTGTCGTCCAGATCTCCTTGGAGGGCCTGCGCATTGATTTCGACAAGTGCACGCGCAGCCGGCGAGTCTGGATTTCGTGTCAGGAAACGCACCTTGCGCCCAGCCGCAACGAGATGCCGAGCCGTGGCACCGCCTTGCATGCCAGTGGCGCCGATGACCAGTACCGCGTCGGATGAATCGATCATGACTTGTCCCGTGGTCGAACGATACGCAGGCCAGGCGTGTCATGCCTGGACGGTTCGCGCGCGATGCCGCTGATCCCGGTGACAGTAATTGCAGATGCGCGGCCTCGTGCTCCGAAGCACGCGTTCTGATACTAGCACGATGTTCAATTAATGTGGGAGCGGAGCGTGAGCCGATGCTTTGGAAACGTAAGGCGTGAGGTGGCGCGAAGACGATGCCTCGTCTTCGCGTCTGATACGACGATCAGTGCTGCGGCCGCAGCGTTTGAACGAGGCCGCCTTCATGCGCAACGATCACTTCGCAGCCCGGCTGATAAACGTCGGCGATTTCGTCTCCGCGCAGACGGTTGCCCTGGAAACCGCGCAGATAGCTCGTCTCGTCGAGTCGCAGCACATGGTCGCCATGCGCGTCGCGCACGACGATCTGGTCCGATGCGATCGACGTCAGCGTCCCCACATACGGCAGGCGCGGCTCGAACGGGAAACTTCCGCCGTGCGGCAGAATGCGCGTGTCGAGAGAAAGACGAAAACGATCCGAATGATTGCTGAGGCCGGAGTGCGGCGTGCGCCGACTCATCAACAGGACGTCGCCCAAGCGGTAATTCGTGCGGCGCCATGCGTCTTCGGGCACGCTAGCGAGATCGATCGGGATGATCTTGTCGCCGTCTTTCCTGTGCAGACACGGAAGCTTGTGCAATCCTTCCGCTACGGCCAGCCCGCCAACTTGCGCATCGATATCGCTGAGCGGAATCCAGCAGATGATGAAATCGAGCCGGTCGCTGTAGATGGCATCTTCATGAATGAAGTCGAAGCGCGTGCGGCTTTTGTCGATAGCGGGCGGCGACGTGCGGTATTCGGTGAACGGCACCCAGTAAAGCGGTACGCCGAACAGCCGCTGAAAGAACGCACGAATCGCCGGGTCTTCCATCACGGTGCGTGCGGCACGCTGTTCATTCATCGCCTTCACAGGAAAGAAGCTGAAGTTTTCGCGTTCTTTGCCGGTCCATCGCACGTCTCGATCGTTGCGGTCCACGAAGCCGTGGCTGTCGAGGTGGTCGACCAGCAGACCGCGCATGCGCTCCAGCGGCTCATGGTCCAGAACGTCGCGGAAAAACAGGTAGCCGTCTTCGTTCCATCGTGCTTGCAGCGCGGCGTGATCGCCGATCAGGTCGTTGGAAACGTTGAATTCGCGCATTGCCGGCACGATATCCATGATTGGCGTGCTCATAAATTGTCTCCTTAGATCGCGGGGCGCTCCGATGGCGCCTTACAGCAAGCCGCGCTCTTCCGAGGTGCGGGTGGTGGTGTCGATGCCCAGTTCCCGCAGCGTCTCGAGAACGGCCGTGGTAGCGGAGGCGACGGCAGGAAAGCCGACATACGGGAGCGCCTGCATCAGTACACCTTCGAGTTCGCGTGCGCTCAGACCGTTGCGCACGGCAATGCGGACGTGGTTCTTCAGTTCGAGCGTCTGCCGGTTGGCAATGAGGATGCCCAGCGTGACGAGGCTGCGCTGCTTGCGCTCGAGTTTGTCGTCGCCCCATACATCCGCGAACGCGTAGTTGACGGCAAGGCGCGAAATGTCGGATCCGAAGCCGGTGGACTCGCTCGCGGCGCGCAAGCCGGCTGCCTTGTCTTCACCCATGATTTCGCCGAATACCTTTAAACCGTAGGCAAGCTTTTCTTCGAGGTTCTTCACTTCTGTCTCCTGTTTGACCGCGACGGCGCGGCTATTGGCAGCGGATGCGATTCCGCGTTCCCCGCCGTTCTGGTGGCCGGCGATAGCAACGATGATGCGTGCTAAGATCGCGGCGAAAGAGGATCAAAATCTGCATATTGGGGGATCGAAATTCGCAAGCCCGCCGCTCCGACTGAACCGGTAAAAGACGTTGCCGCGCTCGTGCTGCCAGGCAGTTATCTATCGAGCGTCGGCGCGCTCGTAGACGGATTCGCGCTGATCGCACGACACATATTTGGGCAGTTCGCTCCTCCCTACCGGCACACGATGAAGACCCAGGTGCGTCTTCTCGGCGCCAACGGGAACGACCTGGAGTTCGCCGGCGGGCGAAGGATGGAGAGTGACGGGAACCTGCTTGGCGATACCGAGTACCGCATCGTCTATGTCCCGGCTTTTGCGGTCGCCAGTGAAGAGGCACTCGTTACGCTCCTCGACCACGCGGAGCCGGTGACGGACTGGCTGCGCTGGCAGCGTGCGCGGGGAGCAGTATTGGCAGCGAGCGGCACGGCAGGGGCGCTGCTCGCGCAGGCGGGCTTGCTCGACGGTGGCCCGGCAGCGGTCCCGCGAGTGCTCAGAAGCCTGTTCCGGTCGCGCTTTCCAAAGGTGCGCGTGGACCCGGGTTCCACGATAGCCGAGCATGACGGCGTGCACACTTGCAGCGTGCCGGCAAGCGAGTGGCAACTCGTAGCCCGTCTGGTCGATCGTGCGATATCGCCGCACACCGCTCAATGGCTCGCATCGACGACCGGCACCGACGGCGAGCGCGAGGAAGGCCGCCTGACGAGCGACGATCCGCTCGTGAGCAGCGCGCAATTCTGGCTCGCGCAGCGTTTCGCTCAGGACTTCAAGATCAGCGAGCTGGCGGACCTCCTCGCCGTCAGTCATGCCACGTTGCTGCGTCGCTTTACACGTAGCCTGGGCGTGACGCCGCGTGCCTATGCGAGTTCACTGCGCATCGAGTCTGCCAAGAGGATGCTGCGCAACACGCAGATCTCCGTCGAGCAGATCGCCGTCATGGTGGGCTATTCGGACGTGCGCGCATTTCGCAACATCTTTCGCAAGCACGTTTCGACGAGTCCTTCCGCGTATCGGCGGCGCGGCACCGACCGCGAGTGAAGGCGGCCGGCGCTCAGGCCGAATATCCGTCGAGTTGCGCTTTGCCGAAATCGGTTGTCCGAAAGCGTTCGAGCAGGTAGTCCACGAAAACCCTGACTTTCGCGGGCAGATACTGGCGGTGGGGATAGTGCACGTAAATGCGTGGTCCCGCACCCTCCGCCTCGTCTCCGCGCACCCTGTAGTCGGGAAGCACGATCTTGAGCGCTCCGGAGTGCAGATACGGCAGCACCACAGGCACCGAGGACGGCGTGATGCCGGCGCCGCTGAGAGCGGCGATCAGGCTGGTATCCGGCTGACCCGCGACGGTGAGGCGGCCGCGGGGATGATGGATGAACGCCTTTTCCCCGCGATTGGTTCGTTTTCGCGTGCCGCCGGGCAAGCGTTCGAGATGAAGCGCCGCGAGCCCAAAAGGCATCCGGATGCCGATGAAGTCATGTGCGGCCAGTTGATCCGGCGATTGCGGCACGCCCCTGCGTTCGAGGTAGTCCTGACTCGCGACCAGTACGATTGGGTAGTCACACAGCGGACGGGAGACATGGTTGGTTCCTCGTCCGCGCGCATGCTGAATGCTCACGTCGACACCGTCATTGACCAGACTTGGCGCAACCTCGTCATAGCTGATGTCGATTTCGACGAGCGGGTAACGTTGCAGAAACGCCGCGATCACCGGAGTCAGGCAATGCCTTCCGAACGTGGGCGTCACCGAAACCTTGATCACCCCCTCCGGATGCTCAGGGCTGCGCCGCACATCCGCGACGGCTTCGTCGAGTTGACTCAACAACGGCGCCACGCGTTGAAAGAACTGCCGCCCTTCGCTCGTCAGACTGAGCTTGCGGGTGGTCCGGTTGAAGAGGCGCACGCCCAGTTCACGCTCCAGAGCGGCAATGCTCTTGCTGACGGCAGGCGGTGTGACCTGGAGCCGGGTGGCCGCTGCGATGAAGCTGCCGCAACGGACGGCCTGAACGAAAGGCTGCAGGTTTCGGATTTCGGGCATCGTCAATTAATGAAAGAAAGTCACTCTAGATGTTCCGTTCGGTAAGCAGTGTAAAGCATGGGCCATCGCTAGAATCGAATTTATCAGAGCCGGCTCGCGTCGCGCGTCAGCCGGGCAGCAGAACGTTCAGGAGACGACAAAACCGACCACGACGGCGCGCCCGGCGTCTGTTCCTGCACGCGTCTTCTGCCTCGAGAAGTCAAACGCTCAATGGAACAGCACATGTCACTTTCCCCCTCGCATCAACACCCGCTCGACGTCCCCGGCCGACTCTTTATCGGCGGCGCATTTGTCGAAGGTGATGGCGACGCCATCGAGCACGTCAACCCTTCGACGGGTCGTCCTCAGGCCGTTGTGCGCCTGGCTAGCGCGAGCGACATCGACCGCGCCGTCAAGGCGGCCAAGGCGGCCCAACGCGTATGGATGGAGATGGGGCCGCGCGCGAGGACACGATGCTTCAGGCGCCTCGGCGAGCTGCTCGAAGCGAACCAGCAGCAGTTGGCATTTCTCGGCGCCCGGGAGTCCGGCATTCCAGTGGGATTGCCGCTGATGGACATGGCGCTGGGCTGGGTCGATCACTACATGGGCTGGATCGACAAGATCGAAGGTTCGTACGGCGAGTCTTATCCGGCGCCGGGCTTCAATTACACCCGGCGAGAGCCTTATGGTGTGGTGGGCGTCATCATTCCCTGGAACGGTCCGCTGATGGCGACCTGCATGATGGCGCTGCCGGCAATCGCGGCCGGCAATGGCGTCGTTCTGAAGCCGCCAGCGCTTGCGCCTTTCGTCGCGCTGCACATCGCTGAACTCGCTCATCAGGCCGGCTTGCCAGCGGGTCTGTTCAACGTCGTGCCCGGCGAGGCCGAGGCTGGCGAGGCGCTCGTGGCTCACCCCGACGTCGCCAAGGTCACGTTCACGGGCGGCGAAGGCGTCGCGCGGCGTGTGATGGCGGCAGCGGCGGCATGTCTGAAGCCGGTCGCGTTGGAACTGGGCGGGAAGTCCGCCAATCTCGTCTTCGAAGACGCCGATCTCGACGCCGCAGCGATCCAGGCGGTGTATGGCGCATTGGGGCTGAGCGGGCAGGGTTGCGTGAACCCGACCCGTTTGCTCGTGCACCGATCCCGCTACGACGAAATGGTGGCGCGCGCCGCGGCGGTGGCTGCCAGCATGAAGGTAGGTGATCCCTTCGATTCCGGCACGGTCGCCGGACCGGTGATATGCCAGTCGGCTTGCGATCGTATCCTCGGCATCATCGCGCAAGCGCGACGCGACGCGAAGCTGGTTGCGGGCGGCGAGCGATTGGGCGGCGAACTGGCCAACGGTTTTTTTATCCAGCCGACCGTGTTCGCCGATGTGCAGCCCGGGAGTGCGTTGGAACAGAACGAGGTGTTCGGTCCCGTGTTGTCGATCACTCCGTTTGCCGATGACGCAGAAGCGCTCGCGATCGCCAACGGTACCCGTTACGGGCTCGGTGCTTATCTGCACACCAATGATCTCGACCGGGCGCACGCGTTCGCCGAGCGCCTCGACGCGGGCTACGTGAACATCAACGGCTTCGCGTCGATGGCACCCGGCGCGCCGTTCGGCGGATACCGCCAAAGCGGCTTCGGCAGGGTGGGTGGCTGGGCCGGTATGGAGGAATATCTGCAACTCAAGAACGTCTTCGTTGCGCGCAGAGAAGGCAAGCGATGAGCGAAAGCGTTTTCGACTATATCGTGATCGGCGGCGGTTCGGCTGGGTGCGTCATTGCGGCGAGATTGAGCGAGAATCCTTCGACACGCGTGTTGCTGCTGGAGGCGGGCAAGGAAGGGAAGGGATTTCTCTTCGACGTGCCAGCCGGCAGTTTCGCGCTGATGGGCAATCCCAAGGCGGACTGGATTTATGCGACCGCGCCCGATCCCTCCGCCGGTGCGCGCGTGACGACATGGGCAGCGGGAAAGGCGCTAGGTGGAAGCAGCAGCATCAATGGGATGGTTTATATCCGTGGCCAGCGTGGAGATTACGACGCGTGGCGGGACAGCGGGTGCCCGGGCTGGGCATTCGACGATCTACTTCCGTATTTCTGCAAGTCCGAGAATTTCACCGGTCCCGCGTCCCCGGCGCATGGCTCTGATGGTCCGCTGAGCGTCTCGCCGCCGCGCGTACTGCATCCATTGGCTCACACCTTTCTCGAGGCTGCGGGGCAGTGCGGGATGCCAGCGCGTGCCGAGTATTGCGCAGGCGACGTGCATGGATCATTCATCGTCTATGGCACGACCCGGAAGGGCAAACGCTGCAGCGCTCGCAAGGCCTACCTCGAACCTGCGCTAGATCGGCCCAATCTCACTGTCACGACTGACGCGATCGTGGACCGTGTGCTCTTCGAACGACGGAGGGCGATTGGTGTGAAGGTGATTGTCGCAGGCGAGAGGCGCACTTTTACCGCTCGCCGCGAAGTTGTGCTGAGTGCGGGAACGATCGCTTCGCCCGGCGTGTTGCTGCGATCCGGCATCGGCGCTGGTGCCGATCTGTCCGCGATGGGTGTTGAAATCGTCGCCGATCTGCCCGGCGTCGGCCGTAATGTGCAGGAACATTGCGGGGTTTCCCAGAGCCGACTGACCGACGTGCCGACGTACAACACAATGGTGGGCGCACTGCGTCTCGCGGGACATCTGCTGAAGTATGCAACGGTAAAGAGAGGGATTCTGACCTCGATAGCCGTCCACGCGATGGCCTACGCGCGCAGCGCACCCGAACTGACCGAGCCGGACATTGCCATGAGTTTCTTGCCGCTGGCGATAGCTTTCGTCGGCGGACATCCCGCGCTCGCGAAGCAGGCAGGCGTGACGATCGGCTCGCAGGTGCTGAGACCCCACGGCCGCGGACGGATCCGCCTGAAGGATCTGGATCCGTGCTCGAAGCCGGTCATCGAGCACGCGTTGCTCGGTGATCCACGCGATCTTGCGTTGACCATCAAGGGCAGCCGTCTTGTGAGCGAGGTGTTCGCCGCAACCCCGCTGGCGAGACACGTGATCGGCGATCATGAACCTGCGTCGTTGCCTGAAAGCGATAGTGCGTGGGAGACGTACGTGCGCCAACACGTGGGCATCGGCTACCACCCGGTAGGCAGTTGCCGGATGGGAGCCGACGACATGGCCGTAGTCGACACCCGGTTGCGGGTTCGCGGTGTCGAGCGGCTACGCGTGGTCGACGCTTCCGTCATGCCGAACATCATTTCGGGCAACACGAACGCCGCGACGATCGCCGTGGCTGAGAAGGCGGCGGAGATGATTATCGCGGGTTGACCTCTGCGACGATTTGCCTGATCTGGAGCGCGCGAATGAGCATTTCCAAAGTTGTGTTAGTACACGGCGGTCGGAGATCAGGACGGTGTTATCGAATAGCCGGGACGCTGGAGACATCGTCAACACATCTACCATTACGGCTTTACGCCGCAGTTCCGCTCAGTAGCGCGTTTCGTTCGTCGCGTGAAAGCGTGAAAACGCACAGCATTTCGGCGAGTCGCTCGGTCTGCTGCTTCATGCTAGCGGCTGCGGCCGTGTGCTGCTGAACGAGCGTTGAGTTCACCTGCGTCATGCGGTCCAACTGTTCTACCGCAACGCTGACCTGACTGACTCCGGCCGACTGCTCTCGCGATGCCTCCGCGATCTGGCTGACCAGATTGGTTACGCCACGAACTTGTGCGACGATGTCGGCAATCGTCTTGCCTGCCGAATCGACCAGCTTCGATCCTCCTTCGACCGTTTCGACGCTTTGCGTGATCAACGCCTTGATTTCCTTTGCGGCCTGCGCGCTGCGTTGAGCGAGATTCCGGACCTCGCCCGCTACCACGGCGAACCCACGTCCGTCTTCGCCGGCTCTCGCGGCTTCGACCGCGGCGTTCAGGGCCAGAATGTTGGTCTGGAAGGCAATGGCATCGATGACGGAGATGATGTCCGAAATCTTGCTGCTCGACTGCGTGATTTTCTCCATCGTCGAGATGACCTGATCTACTACTCGTCCCCCATCTTCGGCCGCCTGGCTCGCGCGGGCGGCCAGACTACTCGCCTGTCTGGCCGCGTCGGCATTGTGACCCACCGTCGAGTTGATCTGCTCCATCGAAGCAGCCGTCTCTTCGAGACTGCTGGCCTGCGTTTCCGTTCGTCCGGAAAGCTCGAACGTGCCCGCGGCAATATCGTTCGTTGCCTGTTGCATGGTCTTTACGCCATTACGGACGTCGAGCACGGTGGCACGCATGTTGATACTGACCTGATTCAGCGTTCGGAGCACATCACCGATTTCATCGCTTCGAACGCTGTGGCACGTGGCGCTCAGATCGCCCGCGGCAATCTTCATCGCAGTTCGCGCGGCTTCCTGCAACGGGGCAGCGATGACGCGAGACAGGAACACGCCCGCAGCGGAGGTCAGCAGAATCAGCGCGGCGAGTTCGCTCCATAACGAGAACGAGGAAAGACCGTCAGCGCAACTCGCCAGTCCGAGTATGTCCACCAGGGTGAGCACGCCGAGGACACCCCAGATGTAGCGCTTCAGACCAACCGAGCGAATCCGGCCGGCGGCCTTGCCAACGATGCCGCGGCGCACGATGCGCCCTTGCTCCCATCCGAGCTTTCCGTCATGGTCAGAGCGAAAACGTCGATACAGTGCTTCCGCGTATGCGGTCCGCTCCCTGCGTAGCCCGAAGTTCCTGCAGCGAAAAGCCTGTGACGCGTTGATAAACCGGGTTCGTATAGACCACCTGAGATTGCACGCCTACGCAGCAGACCATCAGCTCATGGTCCTGTAGCTCGTAATCGCGATTCGTATTGTCCTGTTGCCCCATGTCTGTCCAAGCTCACCTGAGCTGTCTTTGGTTATTATTCGTATTGTAGAACGTCATTCTAAAATGTATGTGGATCGCTGCTTGACGTCAAGCTGCGGAGCACCCGATATGTCGTTGGGGCCCCCGCGTTCAAGAATGTGACCAGGGTTCGTCCGCAGTGCCCCGCAACGGGACAAAGGCGATATGCTGGCGACAGTCGATATCAAAGTCATATCAGCTCATGGAATTGCGGCATCTCAGACATTTCGTTGCGGTTGCGGAGACCCAGCACTTTGGCCGTGCGGCTGCGCGACTGGGCATGGCGCAGCCGCCGCTCAGCCAGTCGATCATGCGGCTGGAGGAGCAGCTTGGTATCAAACTGCTCGAACGCACACCGCGAGGCGTTTCCCTCACGCCCGCCGGAGCCGCGTTGCTCGCGGAAGCGAAGCCACTGATCGCGCAAGCCGAGCTGGCCGAGCGGCGCGTGCGGCAAGCCGCCGACGAACTGGCGAGTTTGAGCGTTGCGTTCGTGCCAATGTGCGCGGTTCGAATCATGCCGCTAGCCATTCAGGGGCTCCGCAAGCAATGGCCCGGTGTCGACGTCCGGTTGATCGAGCGCGGCAGTGCTTTGACCGTCGCCAGCGTGAAAAACGGCAGCATTGACCTGGGCGTGGTGGTCACCAGCGCCGCGGACGTCTCGGGTTTGGAAAGCGTGGTGATCGAGCGTCTGCGTGTGGTTGCCGCGGTTCCGGCGAAGTGGCCGGTGGCGACGCAGCGTTCGATTCACATCGCGGATCTCGCGCGATATCCTCTCATCATGTTCCCTCAGCAGATGTCGCAGCCGCTCTTCGCCGCGTTCGAGGCAGCGCGCCGCGAGGCGGGGCTGTCGCCGCGCGTGACCCAGCAAGCGCGCCATCCTTATACGATGCTCAATCTCGTGGCTCACGAACTGGGTGTCGGCCTGATGCTGGACTCGGCGCGTTACTTGCCCGTGGAGGGTGTCGCCTACATCGACATCGAGGATGTTCCAGCTTCGGGCGAAACCGAAGTGTCGCTGGTGTGGGCGGATAGGCCTCATAAGCCCTACCACCGAACGATGCTCGACATCATGCGTGAAATCGCGTCGTCGACTGCTACGTGATACGCGCAGTCGCTGCTCCTTCCGTCATCCGGTTCCTGGTTTATCTTGACACCATCAAGTGGTGCGTTTATTTTTCCGAATGACGTTCAGAAAACAACTTGCTCGCGATGCGAGCCAAAAGGAGGAGCAGTGAGCACGAATGTGGCGAGTCTATTCAATCTCGATCAGAAAGTAGCGGTGGTGACAGGGGCAGGTTCGGGCATCGGACGGGAGACGGCCCTGCTGCTAGCGTCGGCCGGCGCGGCGGTGGTCGCGGCGGATCTGAACGAGGAAGCGGCGCAGCAGACGGTCAAACAAATCGAAAGCGCGTCAGGCAAGGCTATCGCGGTCAAAGTGGACATCGGCAATGAAGCGTCGATTCTCGCGATGTACGAAACCGTGCAGGCGAAGCTCGGGCGCCTCGATATTCTCGTCAACAACGCGGGTATCTATCCGAAGACGCAATTCGTCGAGACGTCGGCCGAGAAGTGGGACAAGGTGCTCGGCGTCAACCTGCGCGGCACCTTCCTGTGCATGCGCGAAGCGATCAAGCGGATGCAGGGTGCCAAAAACGGCGGTTCGATCATCAATATTTCGTCGGTGGCTTCGCTGCAGCCGGTGATTTTCGACAACGGCGACTACGGCGCATCGAAGGCGGGTGTCAACAACCTCACCAAGGTCGCAGCTCTCGAATTCGCACCACATGGAATTCGCGTGAACGCAGTGCTGCCCGGCGGCGTGGCAACGGAGGGCGCGGCCGCATCGACGAAGGTTCATCAGGCCCACGGGCCCATTACGCAGCCTGGCCGCATGCCGCTGGGCCGCATCGGTGTCGCCTCCGATATCGCGAGGGCTGTGCTGTTCTTCGCGTCGCCGGCATCGGATTATGTCACCGGACAGCTTCTCGCTGTCGATGGCGGCTTCCAGGTCTCCTGATTGCCCGTCCGCGTCTCATTGCCGACCCCGTTGCACACATGACCATGTGTGCAACGGCCGCCCGGGCATGCGATTCGGTCTATCCATTCACGGCTAGTGAAAACACCGACGTCATTAATTGAACGACTTGTTGCATAACGGTTTTCCGTGACCTAGGATGTCTATCTAGAGGCGCCATGCAAGCGCCCGCCAGGCATAAGTCTGATCGGAGACATGCGATGTACTTTCTCGACAGCGATTTACGTGGTCCACTTGCGGACTACACGTTCCACTATCGTCGTGAGCGCGCTGAAAACGGCGCTCCCTCGCCGGACGAATCGGCTCGCGCAAGACAGCCGAATTGGGTGACGCGCGCGCTGGAAGCAATGGCGCCTGGTACTCTCGGCAAACTGCGCACGGGGGGCCGGACAAGATGAAAACGCTGACTCGCGAGAGCGCACGAGAAGCGCGCAGAGTATGGCTGCCGCTCATTCTTCTGTCGATTTCGGCAGCAGCGGTCTGGCTGCTGCAACGTGACCTGCACATGGAAGAACTAGGTCGGTCCGCGCTGTTCGGCGTCGTGATGACGTTTGCCGTGCTTGGCTTGACGGCACTTGCGGGCATCATCGGATGTGCGATCGCGAGCCGTGCGCGAGCGCAGGAAGCTGATTTGTCGACAGGCGAAGGCTATTGCTTCGTTGGCGCCGTGATTGGCGCGGTCGTCTTTTTTGTCGCCATGACCATCTAACGGTAAAAACGATGAATGAAGAGTTGAACGCACGCGTGGAAGCGCTGCTGGACAAACAGGACATACTCGAATGCGTGCACCGGTATTGTCGCGGGGTCGACCGCATGGACCGTGAGTTGACGCTGTCGGCATACCATCCGGGCGCCATCGACGATCACGGCGCATTCGTTGGAACTGCAGAGGAATTCGTCGACTGGGCGTTTGGATACCACACCGAGCATCAGTTGTCGCACCACCATATGGTGTTCAATCACAGCGTCGAATTGCAGGGCAATGAGGCGCACGCGGAAACGTACTGGCTTTTCTTCGGAGAAAATCGCGTCAAGCCGGACACGCTGGCGGTGGGGCGCTATATCGACCGCTTCGAGAAGCGTGATGGTGTATGGGCGATCGCGGCTCGTGTCTGCATCTCTGAAGCTATCAACGAACTCACGCCTGCAGAAGTACCTGCGGCATGGCGTGAAATCCTGATGAGCAATGGCGTAAGTTCAAGAAATCGTGAAGACGTTTCTTATGAACGGCCTCTAACGACGCGTCAACCCGCCGAGGCTTGACGCCGCACGCAAGCCTGTAACGACGCTCGCCGCGGATACGCAAATCGATTTACCCCAAAAAGCCAACGCCGGCTGGAAGCCGACGTTGGCTTTTAGCTATTGGGTAATGACGTATTCCCGCCGTGACCGACAATCGAGAGAAACTCGCGGCGCGTGGAAGGATCATCACGGAATGCGCCCAGCATTCGACTCGTCACCAGCGACGCGCCCGGCTTATGCACGCCTCGCGTGCTCATGCACTGATGTGCGGCTTCGAGAATGACGGCGACCCCCTTGGGTTGCAGCACGGTGTTCAACGCGTCGGCGATCTGAACGGTCATCTTCTCCTGAATCTGCAGACGCTTGGCATAGACATCGACGAGGCGCGCGAGTTTCGAAATGCCGACCACGCGATGCTCGGGCAAGTAGGCAACGTGCGCGCGTCCGATGATGGGCACCATATGATGTTCGCAGTAGCTTTCGAAGCGAATGTCCTTTAGCACCACCATCTCGTCATAGCCATCCACCTCGGAAAACGTGGTTGCCAGGATCTGCATTGGATCGGATTCGTAGCCCGAGAAGAACTCGCGGTATGCGCGCGCGACGCGTGCGGGTGTTTGAATGAGGCCTTCCCTTTCGGGGTTGTCGCCTGCCCATCGGATGAGTGTTCGCACGGCTTCTTCCGCTTGATCCATGGTCGGGAGAACCGACGCTTCCTCAGCGCTAATCTCGTTGTCTCGCTTGTTCATCAATTCTCCTGATCGTTCATGCCTCGTGCAATCACATGCGTGTCCGCGAGTGCAGCACATGAGCATCGGCAATGGAGAAGTGTATATAATTGCACGATGTTCGTAAATATAAACCAACGACGCATTTCACACGCGACGCTCGACCGCTGCACGTTGACGAATCAGGATGCACTTACACAGGAATCAGCAGATGAAAACGCGCATTACAGAGTTGCTTGGGATTCGATACCCGATTGTTCAAGGGGGCATGATGTGGGTGGGCCGCGCGGAATTGGCCGCTGCTGTCTCGAACGCCGGTGCGCTCGGCACCATCACCGCTCTCACTCAGCCCACACCGGAGGCATTGCGCAACGAGATAGCTCGCGTTCGCTCGATGACGGATCGGCCATTCGCCGTAAACCTGACCATCCTGCCGACGATTAAGCCGGTGCCGTACGACGAGTACGTGCAAGCGGTCATTGAGAGTGGCGTGAAGATCGTCGAGACGGCGGGACGCAATCCCGAGCCGTATATGCCGTCATTCAAGGCTGCGGGGATCAAGGTGATCCACAAGTGCACGTCGGTGCGTCACGCGCTGAAAGCCGAGGCGTTGGGGTGCGACGCCGTGAGCGTGGACGGATTCGAATGCGCCGGCCATCCCGGCGAGGACGACGTGCCGAATCTGGTCCTGTTGCCGGCCGCGGCCGCGAAGCTGCGCATCCCGATGATTGCCTCGGGTGGCATCGCCGATGCGCGCGGCATGGTCGCCGCACTCGCGCTCGGCGCGGATGGCATCAACATGGGAACGCGTTTCATGGCAACGCGGGAGGCGCCGATTCACGAGAACGTCAAGCGCAAGCTAGTAGAGCATGATGAGCGCAATACGGCATTGATCTTCCGCACGCTGAAGAACACGTCGCGTATCTTCAGGAATTCGGTAGCGGAGCGAGTGCTGGAACTGGAGCATAAAGAGGGTGCGACGTTTGCGGATCTCAAGCCGCTGGTCAGCGGGGAGCGCGGCAAGCGTATGTACGAGACGGGCGATACGGAAGATGGAACGTTCCCGGCCGGTCTGGCAATCGGGCTTATCGAAGATATACCCACCTGTGCGGAACTCGTGAATCGGATGGTGGCTGAGGCGCGCGCACTCATTCATGACCGGCTGACCGCGCTCGTAGCAGAGAGCTGAAGTCGAAAGAGGACGGCAATCGAATGCGGCTGTCCGCGCTTGAGATTCAGGGGGCGGGTGGACAGCCGATACAGGGCATTACGAGCGCAAGCACGCGCGCGCGGTCAGATGACGGTGTTCGTCGAGCCGCTCCAGATGAGCCAGCAGCGACCGGCAAGCGGCTGGCCAAAGTCTTTCGGGAACATCGGTGTAAGCAAGCCGCAGCCAATCGTCGATCGAACCGCTCGGCAGCGCCTTGACCGCGTCGGCGATCTTGGCTTCCCGGGCGAGCCGGTGTGCCTTGAGGCGCGCGATCTGGTCACGCGCCCGGTCGAGCACGTACCCGTGTGCGGGGAGAATAAATTCGATCTCTCGTTCGGTACAGATCGCGTCGAGTCGGTCTAGTGACGCAAGGTACGCCGTCATATTGCCGTCCGGCGGATCGATGATGGTCGTGCTGCCATTCAAAATGTGATCGCCGCTGAATAGCAGTCCGTCCTCCAGAAGGACCAGGCACACGTGGTTGCTTGCGTGCCCGGGCGTCGAGACCACGAGCAATCGATGCGTCTGTCCGTCATGCGCAAGCGTGAGCACCTCGCCGTCGAGCAATTCACGGTCGGGGACGAAGTGATTGTTTGCCTTGGCGGCAGGTCCTGACGGCACGCCGAGGATGGGTGGCTTGTGCGGGCACATCGACTGCAGCGGCCTCGCTCCAGGCGCATGGTCCACGTGGGAGTGCGTGCAGACGATCATGCGAATGTCGCCGCCCGTTGCCGAGAAGATGCGTTGAAGGTGCGCCTGGTCGCCTGGTCCCGGATCGACGACGATGAAGCCAGTCGTCGCCGTGACGACGATGTAGCTATTCGTGCCTGGACCGGTCATCAAGCCGCCGTTCGTCGCGGTCAATCGCATCACGTTTCGCAGGAGTGGGATCGCTTCTGTGGATCGCCAATCGAGACAGTGGAGCACCTGGCCATCGGGGCACACGAGGCGCAATTCGCCGTATGGGGTATCGCCTTCCATGCACCGCATGACACTGCCTGCTTTCATCCCACCACGCGGACAACTGCTCCAGAGTGATTTTTCCGCCCTACACGCGGCGAGCAGTGCATCAACCGAGTCGAACGAGCGAAGGCGCTCGAGCGTGCGCACCGTTGGGAAGATCATCGCGAAGTCGCCAGCGGCATGGCGTGCCAGCGCCTCGTCGGGACGGACCCACAAGGGTTCGAACTGCTCGGCGCCGTCCGCGACCGCGGTTTGATCGACCGGCATGCGCGCCACGAAAAACCGGACGTCAAAGCGCCGCGGCAGATCACGGTCGGTGATCCAATGAGCAAACGGATAAACGCAATCCGCAGCGAGCGTGAGCCCATGCTGCGAGCAATGGTCCTCGATCGTTGTTGCCCGCTCGAGCTTCGCAATGTCGTGGTCGTCGACGAGCACACCGTCGTGTCGCCATGCCAGCAGCACGCCGAGTTCTTCGAATGTTTCCCGAATGGCAGCCACGGCCTGAACCGCCTGCGTATCGTCTTGCGTGGCGCGCCGTCGTGCGCTGCCGGCGATTCGTGCATCGGAGTAGTCGATCGCTCCGCCGGGAAAGACGAACGCGCCCGGCGCGAAGCTCGCCTGCGCCGACCGTCGTGTCATCAGCACTTCGATGGTTGGCCAACCTTCGTACTGCGCGTCGCGGACCAGGAGCATCGTCGCAGCGGGGCGTGGCGCCACCGGCTGTCGTTGCGCGTGAAGCAGTTGTTCGGGACGTACCACGTCTCCCCCTCTGGTTGAACGAATAACGCTGCGGAAAGCCTTAAATGCGCTCGAAGATGGCCGCGATGCCTTGGCCCCCGCCGATGCACATCGTCACGAGCGCATAGCGGCCGCCGCAACGATGCAACTCGTGAATGGCTTTGACCGCAATGACGGCGCCGGTCGCGCCAATCGGATGACCGAGCGAAATACCCGACCCGTTCGGGTTGACCTTGGCGCTGTCGAATTCCAGTTCCTTCACCACCGCGCAAGCTTGCGCGGCGAACGCCTCGTTCGCTTCGATCACATCGAGATCGGCGACGGTCAAACCCGCGCGCTGCAGCGCCTTCCGTGTTGCAGGCACCGGACCAATGCCCATGAATTGCGGGTCGACGCCCGCGTGAGCCCAGGAGACGAGCCGCGCAAGAGGACGAAGGCCACGTTGTTCTGCGGTGCGGCGGGCCATCAGCAGGACAGCTGCGGCGCCGTCATTGAGACCGGACGCATTGCCGGGCGTGACGGTACCGTCTTTCTGGAACGCCGGGCGCAATTTGGCGAGATCGGCGAGGGTCGTGCCCGACCGCACATGCTCATCGGTATCGAAAGCGATTTCGCCTTTTTTCGTACGCAAGGCGACCGGCACGATCTGCTCGCTGAAGTTGCCGTCGTGAATGGCTTGCGCAGCGCGCCGGTGCGATTCGACGGCGAGCGAGTCCTGGTCTTCGCGCGTGATGCCGTACTTCTTCGCGACGTTCTCTGCGGTTACGCCCATATGGCAAGCGCTGAACGGATCAGTCAACGCGCCGACCATCATGTCGATCAGACGGATGTCGCCCATGCGCGAACCCGAACGCGCGCCGGTGGCCACGTAGGCTGCGCGCGACATGCTTTCCGCACCTGCGCCGATCGCAATTTCGGTGTCGCCGTGCGCGATGGCCTGGGCGGCGGAGATGATTGCCTGGAGGCCGGAGCCGCACAGCCTGTTGAGCGTCAGTGCCGGTGCTTCGGCGCTGACGCCGCCTTCCATCGCGGCGACGCGCGCGAGATACATGTCGCGAGGCTCGGTATGGATCACGTTGCCGAACACCACATGACCCACATCTTCACCCGGCAGATTCGTACGCTCGAGCAGCGCGCGAACGACGGTTGCGCCGAGCGTCGTGGGCGGAACGCTCGATAGCGCGCCACCGAAATCTCCAATAGCGGTGCGAACGGCAGCGGTGACGACGACCTCATCCGACATGATGGCTCCTTGGTCCCGCGAATCGGTTACGATCCGGTTCGTGTTTAACAATATGAATGATGTTCGAAAATTAGCGCATTTTTGTTTTCGTGTCCACGCAATTGTGCAGTGCGCAAGGATGAGATGGTGCCGAGCATTTCTTGCTTCATTCGCGCCGGATCGCGGGTTGGATATCCGGCTTCCTTGTGGGTGACAACGGATAGACGCGGGTTCGATTTCGCGCTATGCTGGTTCAACTTGATGATCGACGTTCAATTATTGGTTTGTCTTGATCCGCGAGATTTTGCGTGTATCGGATGGCGATGCGAGCGCGCGCGGGACATGACGTGCCAGATAACAACAGGACGATTCAGATGGATGCAGCTACGGCTTCGCACGATGCCCTGATGGATGTGCCGTTTCGCCCGATCCGCCTCGGCAGCATGGACGCGATCGTCGAGCGAAGGCCCGACGGAAGCGTGGTGTATGAACTGAAGGAACCGCTCGAACCGTATCCCGTCCGCTTGACGGAGCGGCTCGAACACTGGGCGAGTGTCACACCCGAGCGTGCGCTGCTCGCGCGGCGGACGCCGGACGGCAAGTCTTGGGAGTCCCTGACCTATCGGCAGGCGTTCGACGGTGCGCGTGCGCTGGGGCAGGCGTTGCTCGACCGAGGCTTGTCGCCGTCCCGTCCGTTGATGATTCTTTCGGATCGGGGCTTCGAACACGCGCTGTTCGCGCTCGCCGCATTGCACGTAGGGGTTCCCTATATTCCGGTGACGCCCGCATATTCGCTCTTGTCGCAGGACTTTTCGAAGCTCAGGCAACTCGCTGCCGTATGCACGCCCGGCCTCGTCTTCGCTGATGACGGCGCGCAATATGGCCGTGCATTGCGCGAGGTGTTCGGCGACGTGGAATGTGTCGTCGTCGGTCCGTTGCCGGAGGGGCGTGCCGGTTCGCGTGTCGCCGACTGGCTGAAGACGCCGGTTACGGCCGACGTCGAAAAGGCGTTCAACGCGGTCGGCCCCGATACGGTGGGCAAGATCATGTTTACTTCGGGAACGACGGGCGCACCGAAAGGCGTCATCTACCCGCAACGCATGTTGTGCAGCAATCGACAGCAAGTCGCCCAGGTGTTCGCGTTTCTTCAGGATGGGCCACCGGATCTCGTCGACTGGCTGCCGTGGCATCACACCTTTGGCGGCACGCACAACTTCGGCATGGTGCTGTATGGCGGGGGTACGTACTACCTGGACCCAGGCAAGCCGACGCCGGAGGAAATTGGTCCGACGGTGCAGGCGTTGCGCGAAATCGCACCGGTCGTCTACCTCAATACGCCTCAAGGGCTGGCCTCGCTGATTCCGCATCTGAAGGCGGACGACGCGCTGCGCAAAAAATTCTTCAGCAAGCTTGCGCTCATCTACTACGGCGGCGCTAGCCTGCCGAAGCACATCTGGGCGCAACTCGACGAGCTCGCGGTGCGAACCATCGGCCAGCGTGTTCTTATCATGTCGGGCATCGGCGGCACGGAAGCGGGCCCGACGCCAATGTCGGCAGCCTGGGATCCGCGACGCGAGGCGATCGCGGGCTTGCCCGTGCCCGGCGTCAAAGTGAAAGTGGCTCCGGTGGACGAGAAGCTGGAAATCCGCTTTTTCGGCGACTGTGTTACGCCCGGCTACTGGAAAGATCCCGAGCGCACCGCCGCCGCGTTCGACGACGAGGGCTATTTCCGCTCGGGTGACGCCGCAACCTTCATCGACCCGCAGCGTCTGGAACTTGGACTGCGTTTCGACGGACGCATCGCGGAGAACTTCAAGCTATCCACGGGTACATGGGTCAACGTCGCGGAGTTGCGACTGTACGCGCTGAACGTGTTTGGCCCGTATGCGCGCGACATCGTGATCGCCGGGCACGACCGCGAATACCTGAGCGCGCTCGTCTTCCCCGACATCGAAGCGTGCCGTGCGCTTTGCGACGACCTTCACGATCCGATGCCGGACGTCGACCAGATCATCAACAGCCGCGGTGTGCGCGCCTTCTTCCAGGCGGGGCTCGACAAGCTCGCCGCGCGTGCCGGCGGTAGCTCTGCCCGCATTGTCCGCATCGTGCTCGAAAGCGAGCAGCCGACGCTCGATAACGGCGAATTGAGCGCGAAGAGCGCAATCAGCCAACGCAATGTGCTCGAGCGGCGGCGTGGCGTCGTCGACGAGCTGTATCGCGTGCCGCCCACGCCGCGCACCCTGGTCGGTAACGCTGCCGCGGCAGCGGATGCAGATCGGGTTCAACGTACTGAAAACGCCGGAAGCTAAACAATGGATTTTCGCGTAGACCCTGCGGACATGGCGTTCCGTGAAGAAGTTCGGGCGTTTCTCAAGCAGCATCTGCCGGCGGATATGGCCTTTCGCGGGCAGCAGGGCTTTCTCGCAGGCGACGACGATTCGCAGCGCTGGACCCGCATTCTGCATGAGACGCGCGGATGGTCAGTGCCGCATTGGCCGGTTGCGGACGGCGGCACAGGCTGGAGCGCGATGCAGCGCTACATATTCGAAGAAGAGTGCTATCTGGCGGGTGCGCCGGCGCAGAACCAGGCGGGTGTGTCGCTAGTTGGCCCGGTGATTTGCGAGTTCGGCAATGAAGAGCAGAAGCGCCGCTTTCTGCCGCCGATTCAACGCGGGGAAGTGTTCTGGGTGCAGGGCTTTTCGGAGCCGGGATCGGGCTCCGATCTCGCATCGCTGCGCACGACGGCGGTTCGCGATGGAGACCATTACATCGTCAACGGGCAGAAGATCTGGACCAGCTTTGGCACCTCTGGCCAATGGAATTTCGTGCTGGTGCGCACGGATACTGAAGCGAAGCCGCAAAAAGGCATTTCCTTTTTGCTGCTCGACATGACCTCGCCGGGTGTTACCGTGCGACCGATCGGCTCGCTCGACGGCTGCAACCACCTTGCCGAAGTGTTCTACGACAACGTGCGCGTGCCCGCCGAAAACCTGATCGGCGAAGTGAACAAGGGCTGGGGGTATACGAAATTTCTGCTCTTCAACGAGCGCGCGTTCCTCGGCGCCGAGGCCCCGGCGCTCAAGCGCTATCTGCGCAAGATCCGGCACTACGCGTCGCGCGAGCACGCGGCCGGCAAGCCGTTGATCCAGGACCCGACGTTTGCGGCGCGTCTTGCGCAGTACGAGCTGGAGGTTCGCGCCATCGACATGGCGGTGCAGAAGATCCTGCATCAAGGGATCGACGAGCGCAGCGGCGGAATGGCAATCGGCTCCATGCTAAAGGTGCGAGGCTCGGAGCTCCATCAGAAGCTGACCGAGATGCTGCTCGAGGTGATCGGCGACTACGCTGCCGTGTTCTATCCCGATCCGAACGAAGAGCGAGCGCTGCGCGACGCGTCGTTTATCGGGCCCGAGTACGCGCCGGGCCTCGCGGCAGAGGTTTTCTATCGACGTGCTTGCACGATCTATGGCGGGACGGCCGAAATTCAGCGAAACATCATCGCCAAGGCGATGTTCGACCTGTGAGCTCGAGTCGATCCACGAACATCCGTCGATTCCCGTTGGGGGGAATCGCATCAATTGCCGGCAGAAAGAGGGTGCAGCATGGATTTTGAGTTGAGCGACGAACAGCGGATGCTACAGGAAAGCGCGCAGCGCTTTGTGCAAAAGAGCTATACGTTCGAACATCGCCGCAAACTGGCCTCGGAACAAGGAGGCTTTTCGCGCGACACGTGGCGCACGCTCGGCGAAATGGGCTGGCTCGGTATCGCCGTTCCGGAGGAAATGGGCGGGCTCGGTTTCTCGCCCGTCGAAAGCGCCATTGTGGCCGAGCACATCGGCCGCGCGCTGGTGTTGGAACCGTATGCGATGTGCGGTGTGTTTCCCGCGTCGTTGGTGACTCGCTGTGGGCGCGAAGGGCAGCGCGAGACGCTGCTTGCCGAGATCGTCTCGGGGGAGGCTGTTTATGCGGTCGCGCACAGCGAGCGCGAGGCGCGAGGCCAGGTGCACTATGTGACGGCCACCGCCACGAAGACCACCGACGGGACCTGGAGGCTGGATGGCTATAAGACGCTCGTGGTGGGCGCACCTGTCGCCGATCGCCTCCTCGTCGTCGCACGCACGGCCGGTGCGGCCGGCGACAAGGATGGCATCGGTATTTTCGTCGTCGATCCGAAGCAGGCAGGCGTGACGCTCAAGACCTGCGCGTTGCTCGACGGCACGCCATCGGCCGACTTGCTGCTCGAAGGCGTCGTGGTGGCGCAATCCGATGTCTTAGGCGAAGCGGGCAATGCCTTCGAAGGGCTGCAGGCCGCCGTCGACGAAACGATCGTCGCGATCTGTGCGGAACTCGTGGGTGATATCGAGGACGCCATCGAACTCGCTTCGGAATATTTGAAGACCCGCAAGCAGTTCGGCGTCGCGATCGGCAGCTTCCAGGCGCTGCAACACCGGATGGCCGACATGGCGATCGATGCGATGCAGGCGCGAGCAACACTGCATCGCGCATTGCTCGCGCTCAGCGAGAACGGGCCAAATAGAAGCGTCGAGGTTTCAGGCTGCAAGGCGCAGACCACGCGCAGCGCGAAGTTCGTGACGCAGCAAGGCATCCAGTTGCACGGCGGTTACGGCATTACGAACGAATACAAGGTGGGCCATCACTATCGCCGCCATCTGGTACTCGACGCGTTGTTCGGCAACATGGACTATCACCTGAATCGTTACGCACGGCAGATTCAGTGCGAGGTATTGGCTGCGCTGGCGTGAACCCTAGCGAGGAATTGCGATGGACGCGAAAGTAACCGATTTGCTCGGCGTGACTCGAGAAGATGCCGTTCTTACGCTGACACTGAATCGGCCCGAGGCTCGCAACGCGCTGAACCTTGCATTGACCGAAGCACTCGTCGGCGCGTTGAACCGCTTCGAAGCGGACGAAAGCCTGCGTGTGCTGATCGTGACCGGCGCAGATCCGGCCTTTTGCGCGGGGCTCGATCTGAACGACTTCTCGGCGCCCGATGCGCCGCGCTCGTGGGTCGCGGAAATGATCGATATGTGGCCGCGCATCACCAAGCCGGTGATCGCGGCGGTCAACGGCGCTGCCGTTACCGGCGGTCTGGAACTTGCGATGGGATGCGATTTCATCATCGCGTCCGAGCGCGCGCGCTTTGCCGATACGCATACGAAAATCGGCGCGCTCGCCGGCGGCGGCATGACTGCGAGATTGCCATATATCGTGGGTCCGAGGTGGGCCAAGCAGATCAGCTTTACCAGTGACCCGATTGACGCGGCCACGGCGTTGCGCATTGGCCTCGTGAACGAGGTGGTCGGCCACGATCAACTGATGGAGCGGGCAAGCTCACTCGCGAAGACGATCGCGAGCCGCCGGCCCGATCTCGTCGCGACGGTCAAGCGTGTGGTCGATCAGGGTGCGCTAACTTCACTGGAAGAGGCCTTGCGAATCGAGAAGGCTGCATTGGCGCAAAGAAAGAAGAATGGCGGCATGGCGTGGCAGGTGGGGAAATAACCGGCTGCCCAACCAAAGCGCTTAGCTCAAGGGACGTATGTACCCGCATGACAAATCTCTACGATCTTCCAGACGATATTCAGGTGACAGCCGCCGGCGGCCTGCGCGTCATTACGCTCAATCGGCCAGACGATCTGAACGCGTCGACCACGGAGATGCTGTTCAGCTATCCCAAGCTTTTTGCTGCGCTAGCCTCGGACCCCGACGCGCGTGTCGGCATTCTCACCGGTGCGGGACGAGCGTTCAGCGCTGGCGGAAACATGAATCACTTTGTCAAGACGCTCGACGACCCCGAGTTCGCCGCGCAGGTCCAGGAGAACGCGCGTCGAACGATACACGGCTTCATCGACGTGCCGATTCCGCTGATCGCCGCGGTCAACGGGCCGGCCGTCGGCTGGGGCGCGACAATGGCGACCTTGTGCGACATCGTTCTGATGTCGGAGAAGTCGTTTCTCGCGGAACCGCATATCAACATCGGTCTGGTCGTCGGTGATGGGATCTCCGTGGCGTGGCCGCTCTACACCAGTCTGCTGCGTGCGAAAGAACTGATCTTCACCGGGGACCGGATCACACCGCAGCAGGCGGTCGAATTCGGTCTTGCCAATCGCGTCGTCGAACCTGAAAAGCTGATGGACGAGGCCTTGGCGCTTGCTGAAAAACTGCTCAAGCAACCGCGCAATGCGCTGCGTGAAACCAAGAAGCTGATGAACCTGCATCTTCATCGCAGCGCGGCGCAGATGCTCGACACGACGCTTGCGCGGCAGTTGGCGGCGACGCTCAGCAACGAGCATCATCAGATCGCGTCGGCTTTCATCGCTCAGCAGAAGCGCAAGCAAGGCTAAATCCGCTCGTTGAACCTCGTGTTCATCGGTCCGCTCACTTCGGGAGTACCAATGCGCTCATCACTATTCGACCTCACCGACAAGGTCGCGATCGTCACCGGATCAAGTCGCGGCATCGGTTACGCCAGCGCCCTCGGCATGGCGGAGCACGGCGCGAAAGTCGTCATTTCCGGCCGGAACGCCGACGCCTGCGAAACTGCGGCGCAATCCATCAACGATAAGATCGGCCGCCGCGTGGCCACGCCGTTCGCGTGCAATATCGGCCGTAAAGCCGAACTGCAAGGACTAGTGGCCGCGGCGAACGGCGAGTGGGGCCGAGTCGATATCGTGATGGCCAATGCGGCGATTCATCCGTGGATCGGATCCACCCTGGATCTGCAAGACGAAACGTTCAACAAGTTCATGCAGGTCAACGTTCAGAGCAATATCTGGCTCGCGCAATTGACCGTGCCCGGCATGATCGAGCGTGGCTATGGGCGCTTCATTTCGGTGGCATCCGTGGTCGGCCTTTTCGGTGATGCCGCGACGGGAACTTACGGGCTCACCAAAGCCGCCGACATGCAGCTCGTGAGGAACCTCGCGATGGAATTCGCAGCAAAAGGCGTCACCGCCAATTGCATCGCGCCCGGAACGTTCAAGACCGAGATGGCGCGATCGCAATGGGAGGATGAGGCGTTGGTCGAATGGTACCGTGGCCGCAATCCATCGCAGCGCTTCGGCGAGGTCGAGGAGATCGCCGGGCTCGCCGTGATGCTCGCTTCGCCTTCGGGCGGTTATATCAACGGCCAGACGATCGCGGTGGATGGCGGCCACACGATTTCGTTTCGCTGACGTGCGGGAGGAAATGGCATCGTGCGCCCCCACACGTTCAGCACGCGAATCACCGATCTGCTCGGTATTCGCCACCCGATTCTTTGCGGCGGTCTCGGGCCGCGCGTATCCGACGCACGATATGTCGCGGCGGTGGTCAACGCAGGCGGCATGGGCTTCATTGTCGGCGCGGGCTTTCCCGATTCCGACGAATTCCGCAATGAGTTGCGCACCTGCCGTGAGCTCACCGGTGCCAGCAACTTCGGCGTCAATCTGTACATATCGCGGCAAGCGGGTGGCGTGGAGCGGGTCAAGCAACAGATCCGCATTCTGATCGAAGAGAAGGTTGCCTGCGTGGAGACGGCCGGTGCGAGCCCGGAAGCGGTCGTGCCGCTGCTCAAGGAGGCGGGCATCAAGGTTTTGCACAAGGTGCCCGCCGTGCGCTATGCACATACGGCGGCGCGGATGGGCGTCGACGGCGTGATCGTCGTCGGTAATGAATGCGGCGGCCATCCAGGCGTCTACCAGATCGGCAGCATCGTGCAGGCCGCGCAGGCGCCGCGGGAAATCGGCTTGCCGGTCGTGATCGGCGGCGGCATCGGCACCGGGCGGCAGCTTGCAGGGGTGCTCGCGATGGGCGCCGACGCGGTCCTGATGGGTACTCGCATGATGGTCGCCGAGGAGCTATGGATTCATCCCGAGGTCAAAGCAAAGGTCGTGGCGGGCGACGGCAGCGAAAGCGTCGTGGTCAAGTCTGCGATTCGCGATCACCACCGCGTGCTGCGCAACGAGAGCGCCGAGGCGGTCATGGAACTGGATCGTGCGCAGGTGAGCGAGTTCGAGCGGTTTCGTCCGCATGTGATGGGCGCGCTCGCGCACGAGGCCTACGTGACTGGCGACACAAGCAAAGGCATGATCGACTACGGGCACGCCGCGGTCTTTGCTGACGCGGTCCGGAAGGTCGAGGCAATTTTCGACGAGATCATCGACGACGCGGTGGCGGCGTCGAGCCGGTTGAACAGACTGATGACCTAGACGGCCAGCGCGGCGACGATAGAGCGAGCAGCAGCGCGTCACGAGGCTCAGGCGGTTGCGACCCCCAGGCTACAATCTGACGCGAAGTGGTTCCAATACCGGCGAACCATACGCATCATCTATCGACAAGTCATGAGCGCAGAGAAAGGGTCGCGAGCCGCGCGTAAGGGGGAGGCTTCACCACGCGCAAAACGGGGTCGCCCATTCAAGGCCGATGCAGAGAGGCGCCAGGACGAACTGCTCGACCATACGCTGGAACAGTTCATGGCCGTCGGCTATCGAGCCGCGACGATGGACGGCATTGCGGCATCGTTTGGCGCGAGCAAGTCTACGATCTACCGGCGCTATGGAAGCAAGGCGGGCCTGCTGCGCGCGGCGATGGAGCGCGGCGTTCCGCTGCTGCTCGATCCGCTCACCAACGTGTCCACCGACGCACGTCGTTCGCCGCGCTCCGTGCTGCGCGACTATGGGGAAATCATCCAGTCCTACCATGCGGACCCGAACATACGCGCGATGTGGAGGGCGGTAAGCGAGGCGCGAGAAGAACTGAACGAGATGCTCGAAGACGTCGTCGATCAGCAAGACAGGGCGTTGGCTCCGATCGCTGACTATCTCACCGCGTTGGCAATCAACGGAAAGATCGTGGTCTCCGATCCGCGCGCGGCGGCCGCGTGCTTTGGCGCGCTGACGAGTGGCGGCCTCGCCAGCTTCCTTGGCGAGCCGCTTCGCGATAAAGAGCGGCATGCCGCGCTAGAGCTGGCACTTACGCTGTTCCTCGACGGCATACTTCCGCGCGCAATGGATCGGAAGTAGTCGCGATTTCCGTTACGGCATTAGCCAAACAGTTTACGCAAGGTGCCCCCCATCGGAACGGGGAGCGTTGCGCCATCGTCGTATGGCCAGCGCAACATGCCGAGGGCGGCCGCGGCGCCTCCATCCACATGCAGCACCTGACCCGTGACCGATTTCGCAAGGTCAGACGCGAGGAACAATACGGCATTCGCCAGATCGTCCGCACTCGGAGGAGCTTGCAACGGGATGTACATCTCGAAGGCCTTCGCCCACCACTCGGGCGGGGCATCGGCGTTGAGCGAGCGCCAGGGTTCGGGAATAGCCGCGGCGTTGCCCGCGCTGGGCGTCGTGTCGGGCGCAATCAGGTTCACGCGGATTCCGAGCGGACCGAGCTCCCAGGCCATTGCCTTCGAGAAGTGGGTCGTTGCGGCCTTCGCACCAGCGTAGACTGCGAAGCCGCCGGCGCCGCGATGCGCTTCGATGGTCGTAAAGTTCACGATCGAGCCGCCACGGCCGCCGCGCTGTAACAGCGGCACCGCGTAACGCATGGATTCAATCACGTAGCCGAAGTTGCGCTGAATGTCGTCCGCGCAATCGCGTTGCGTACGTTCGATGAAGGGCTGCATACGAGTGCCGCCAACCACGTTCACGAGTAGATCGATCGCATCGAAGTAGCCCGCAGTCGCGTCATAGAACTGCGCGAGCTGCTCTGGCTGTGTGGCATCCGCTTGCATGCCGAGCACGCGGCGGCCGAGCGCTCGCAATTGCGCCGATGTGTCCGCAATGCCTTCGTCATCGATGTCGCACAAAGCGATATCGACGCCGGCCTCGCCTAGTGCCAGGGCGACCGCTTTTCCAATTCCTGCGGCGCCGCCAATCAACACCGCTCTGCGACCTTCAAGTGCGCCTCTGCGATCCAGAATGCCCATTCGCCTTGTCCTTTCGTTTAGTGATGTGCGCGAGACCGAAGCGTGTCGCAATCTCATGTATTGAATAATGGTACTGGCGGTGCTATTGTTGATCAAGAACCTCAAGGCAATCAGCGGAACACGCGATAGCGGGTTTCGATAAAGACTCCGATGCGACCGCGTCGATCAATGGAGGAACCCGAGTGACCGACATCGAAAAGCTCGTTGCGATCGAGGAGATCAAGCAACTCAAAGCGCGTTATTTTCGTTGCATCGACACAAAGAACTGGGACGGCTTCAAATCCGTATTCGCGCCTGATGCCCGGTTCGATATCAGCGATGACGTGCCCGGATGCATTCTCGTCGGCAGGGAAAAAATCGAACGGGCAGTCAGTGTTCCTCTTGCGGAATGCGTGACTGTTCATCACGGCCATTGTCCGGAAATCGAGATCACGTCGGGCACGACGGCGAGCGGCATCTGGGCGATGGAAGACATGTTGCGCTGGGAAGCGGACTCGGGATATCCGAATCGCACGCTCCACGGCTACGGCCACTATGTCGAGACCTACCAGAAGATCGACGGCCAGTGGCATATCAAGAGCATGAAGCTGCAGCGACTGCGCGTCGATGTCGGAGCGCCGGCATGAACGCGCAGGACGTGTTGGATGCGGATTCGACAATTCGCTTCGACGGCCGCGTTGCGATCGTGACTGGCGCGGGAAGCGGATTGGGCCGCGACTATGCGAAGGCGTTGGCGGCGCGTGGCGCCGCCGTCGTCGTGAACGATCTGGGAACCGATCCGCGCGGCAATGTGCTGTCGGACATCGGTGCCCGGAGCGCGGCTCTGGGTGTCGTCGAAGAAATCGAAACCGCAGGTGGCAAAGCGATCGCCTGCCATGAAAGTTGCGCGACGAGAGCCGGTGGAACTGCAATCGTGGACGCCGCGCTGAACGCATTCGGCAGGGTCGATGTCCTCATTCACAACGCCGGATTTCTACGCAACGCGCCATTTGAGGAACTCACCGACGAGCAGATTCGCTCGATCATGGATGTTCACCTGATGGCCGCATTTTATGTGGGCCAGCCAGCGTGGCGCGCGATGCAGGCCGCGAAATATGGGCGAATCGTCCTGACCAGTTCCGCATCCGCGATGTTTGGTTCCATGTGGCAAGCCAACTACGGTGCCGCAAAAGCGGGCTTGGTGGGGCTGATGAACAGCATCGGCGCCGAAGGCGAGAAGTACGGCATTCAGGTCAACGCGTTGCTCCCGTGCGGCGCCAGCCGGCTCGGTCAGGGCAGCGATGAATGGCCTGCCGATTTCCATGACGGTATGCCGGAAGATTTCGCACTAGTCGCGCCGGGCATCCGCAACGAATTCGTCGTGCCGATGGCGATATGGCTGGCAAGTGAACGGTGCAAGGCCAATCGCGCGCTCTACACGGCAACGGGCGGGCGGTTCGCACGCGTTTTCGTCGGCGAGGCCGATGGGTGGTTGAGCCAGCACGGCCGTCCCCCTACGCCGGAAGACATCGAGAGACATCTGGCCGAAATCGATGACACGACGCACTTCGACCAGCCGCAAAGCGTTTGGGGAGAGTTCGAATCGATCATCAGCGGCTATCGCGCCGAGGCAAAGCGGCGGCTGGACCCGACAGGCCTTTGACCAACGACAGGGAGCAACGAGACATGGAGAAACGATCGTGACACGCAGAATCGGCATCATCGGCGCCAACTGGAGCCTGAAAGTGCATGGCAGCGCCTGGCGGCTATTGCCGGATGTGGAGGTGGCGGCAGTCTGCACCGCGCACCGCGAGACCGCCGAAGCAGCGGCGAAAGCCTTCGGCGTGCCGCGCGCCTACTGGGACGTCGCGGATCTCGTCGCCGATCCCACTCTCGACATCATCGATGTCGGCAGCCGGCCTTCGTATCGCTATGACATGGTGATGGCCGCGCTCAACGCGGGCAAGCACGTCTATGACGCGCTGCCGTTCGCGGTCGATACGGAACATGCGCTCGCGCAGAGCGAACTGGCCGCGAAAAAAGGGCTGGTCGGTGTGGTCGACGCGCAGTTCCGCTGGGTGCCCGCGGCGATGCACATGCTGAAGCTTGTTTCAGAGGGCTTCCTTGGCGAGCCACTCGGTTTCAATTTTCAGCTTCTTCAGCCATTGCGTAACCACGATGGTTTCATTTATCCCCATGCCTCCTATCCTGGCGGCGGCGTGTCGCCGTACAAGTGGTTAGCCGAATCCACAAGCGGCGGCAGCGCATGGCGCAATTTCGGCAGCCACATGGTCCTGTTTCTGATGCCATTGCTCGGCCGGGTGAAGGCGGCGACCGGGTCGGACACGACGGGCATCAAGCAATGGTGTTTGCCGGACGGTAGCACGTACGCGCCAGACACCGCCGATCTCGGCTGCGGCGTGTTGCGCATGGAAAACGGCGCGTTGGGCACGATCCAGACAAGCTGGGCAGTCGCCGACGGCCCCGGCATTCGTGCCGAATTGTGGGGAACGAAAGGACGCCTGCTCTACGTCGATCCCACGTTCGGCGATGGCATTTCATCGCGTCTCTATGCGGGCAAGCCGGAGCCGCTCGAATTCGGCACGGCCGCGGGCGAATGGCTCGAAACCCCGGAGCACTATTTCGCCGTGCCGGGAACGGGGTTCTCGAAACAGAATGCTCCGTCGTACATGGTGTCGATGGGCTGGATGTTTCACGACATGCTCGAAGCGATCAAGCACGAGCGCACACCATCGCCGAGCTTCGAAGAGGCTGCCCACGCGCACCGGGTAGTGGAGGCGGTGATCGAGTCCGGCCGCAGCGGACGATGGATCGAGATCGGCGATCGTTGAAGCGGCCAGCGTGGCCCTCACTACTCGAGCCAGGTGAACGGGCGGCGGCTCGCACGCCCGTCGCCCACGCTTCTTCTTCGCTTACTTCACGTACTTTCGAAACTCCGGCTTACGCTTTTCGCGGAACGCATTGCCGCCTTCCTTTGATTCGTCCGTGTCGTAGTACATCGCGAGCGCCTGCATTGCGAATGCGCCGATACCGCGGATATTCTCGGTGTCGATATTGAACGAACGCTTCGCCAGCGCAATAGCGGTGGGACTCATCTGCAGAATCTCGTCACACATCTTCTTCGTTTCGGCGTCGAGCTGGTCGGGCGGCACGACGGCATTGATGAGACCCCAGTCGAGCGCCTGTTTCGCGCTGTATTTGCGGCACAGATACCAGATTTCCCGCGCGCGCTTCTCGCCGACGATGCGCGCGAGGTAGGCAGTACCGAAACCGGGATCGACCGACCCGACCTTCGGGCCGACCTGGCCGAATACCGCGGTCTCGGAAGCGATGGCGAGATCGCAGATCGTCACGAGCACGTTGCCGCCGCCGATTGCGTAGCCGTTCACCCGGGCAATCACGGGCTTCGGAATATCGCGGATGATGCTTTGCAGTTCCTCGATCGGCAGACCGACGGTGCCGCGCCCGTTGTAGCCGTCGCCGGACTGGTCGCCGCCCGTGCAGAATGCCTTGTCGCCGGCACCCGTGAGCACGACGACGCCGATATCCTTGTTCCATCCCGCGAGGCCGAAAGCCTTGATGAGCTCTTCGACGGTGTTGGCGCTGAATGCGTTGTAGACCTTCGGGCGATTGATGGTGATCGTCGCGATCCCATCCGCCTCCTGATAGCTGATGTCCTTGAATTCCATGTCGTAGTCCAATGTTGTTGGTTGTTTGCGGCAGCAGTGCCTTTTAGCCGGCCATCGTCAAACCGCCAGACACGCTGATGACCTGGCCACTGATGAAGGCGGCGTCGTCACTCGCGAGGAAGGCAACCACGCCCGGGATGTCGCTCGGGTCGCCCATGCGGCCGAACGGTACGGCCTTCACGAGGGCCGCCTTGATGCGCTCGCCTTTCTCGCCTTGCGCGAGGTTGTCGAGAAGAGGGGTCGCGGTGGGACCTGGGCAAACCACGTTGACGGGAATCATCTGGCGAGCCATTTCGCGCGCCATCGTCTTCGTGAATGCGATCAGGCCGCCCTTGCAGAACGAGTACACCGCTTCCATCGAGGAGCCCACGCGCCCCGCATCCGACGAGATATTGACGACACGGCCGCGGCCGCGCTCGGACATCCGTCGCAGCACGGCATGGTGCATGTTCAGCGGTCCGTACAGGTTGATCGCAACTACCTTATCCCAGAACGGCTTCTCGGTTTGCAGGAAAAATGCGCCCATGTCCCAGCCGGCGTTGTTCACGAGAACCTCGATCGGTCCCAGTTCTTCCTCGACTCTCGCCACCGCGGCATGCACGCCTTCGTGATCCGTGATGTCGACGCGGTACGCGCGCGCCTTGCCGCCCGCTGCTTCGATCTCCGCCGCAACACGCGCCGCGCCCTCTTCGTTCAGATCGAACAGCGCGACGGTCGAGCCTTCCTCGCCGAATCGCTTGCTGATGGCCGTTCCGATTCCGCCTGCGGCGCCGGTGACGATGACGACCTTCTCCTTGAGCCCCTTCATTGATTCCCTCCCTGATATGCGAGGCGCTTTCGCGCCAGTTAATCCTTGCTCAGCGCTTCGGAAACTTCGTCGGCTTTGCCCGTGGCCCGGGCGACTAGCGCGCTGGCTTCGTCTTCGCTGTAACCCGCTTCGATCAGAACCTGGATGCTGTGCTCGCCGAGATTCGGCGGCAGATAGCGAACGTTGCCGGGCGACTCGGAGAAGTGCACCGGTATCGAGGTCATTACCATGTCGCCTTCGGTTGGGTGCTCGAAACGCTGGAAGAAGCCGGTCTCCTTGATGTACGCGTCGTGCATCAGGTCTTTCAGGTCGCGTACCGGGCCGTGCGGCACGTCGGCGGAGGCGAAGATCGCGTTCCATTCCGCGGTCGTCTTGTTGCGGATCGCGTCGCCGACGATGCGGTACAGCTCGTTGATGTTGCGCATGCGCTCGGTCATGTGACAGAAGCGCGGGTCGTCGAGCAGATGCGCGGCATCGATTGCGCACAGCACGCGGCGCCATTGCTCGTTGTTCACGGCGAGCAGGCAGATATGCCCGTCTTTTGTCGCGTAGGGCCGGCGGTGCGGCGAGAACATGCGCGGGTAGCCGAGACCGGTTCCGTCATTGGAGCCCAGTGCACCTTCCCAAAGATGCTCGAACAGATTGAATTGCAGCATCGTCTCGAACATCGGCACATGCACGAGTTGGCCGACACCGGTCCGCTCGCGGTGATAGAGCGCCATGCCGATCGACGACGCCAGCACGTAGCCGCAGAACTTGTCGACGATCACGGTGGGGAAGTAGCGCGGCGAGCCGTCCGTGTCGCGGTTCATCGAGGCGATGCCGCTCTCGCCCTGGATCACGTCGTCGAAAGCGGGGCGGTCCTTGTAGGGACCGTCGATTCGATAGCCCGCGCCCGACGCATAGACGATGCGCGGATTGCGCGCCCGCACCGTCTCATAGTCGATGCCGAGGCGCTCAGCCGCGCTCGGGCGCATGCTGTGCACGATCACGTCGGCGGTCTCGACGAGCTTGAGCAGCGCTTCGCGGCATTCGGCCAGCTTGAGATTCAGGATCACACTCCGCTTGTTGCGGTTCATGATCGTATAGAACACGGCCATGTCGGGATTGCGGCCGGGACCGTTCTTGCGGTTCTGGTCGCCTTCGGGCGGTTCGATCTTGATGACGTCCGCGCCCATGTCGCCGAGCAACTGCGTGGCGACCGGACCGAGCACGTTGATGGTCAGATCGATCACGCGGACACCGGCTAGCGGGCCGGTCGCCTGTTCGAGAGGTTGTTGTGGATTTTCCATGCTCAGGCCTTGTACTCCTTGCCCTTAACGAGCCTGAGCGGCGTGTACACCATCACTTCCGTGCCGTCCTGCTTGACCACGCGGTTGCGGGTGCGCACGAGCCCGAGGCCGGGGCGCCCTTTGCTAGGCCGGCATTCGATCACTTCGCATTCGACATGGATCGTGTCGCCCACGTAGGTCGGGCCTTTGATGTCGAGCTCCATGTTCAGGAACGCAAAGCCGACGCCCTGCATGGTGGCCTGCGTGAGCAGCCCTTCCATGAGCGTAAACACCAGCGCTCCCGGCGCGACACGGCCCTTGATGGCGGATTGCTCGCGCAAGAACTCGGTGTTGGTGAACAGGACTTCCAGCATGCCGGTCACCGAGACAAAATTCACGACATCCGTTTCCGTGACCGTCCGGCCTACGGTCTTGAACTTGCGTCCAACGGGCAGATCCTCCCAGTGAATCCCCAGACCAACCGTTTCGATTTCTACCATTGCCTGTCCTCTGTTGTTGTCGCTCGATTGTTAGATCAGCTGTCGTCGTCAGTTCTTCTTGATGCGGCCGAGCACGTTGTCCGCGACGATGTTGCGCTGAATCTGGTTGGTGCCCTCGATGATCTGCACCACCTTCGCGTCGCGGAAATATCGATTGATCGGGTACTCGTTGGAGATGCCCGCGGCGCCGAAAAGCTGTACGGCGTCGGTCGCGACCTTCATCGCGACATCCGATGCGAACATCTTCGCCATCGCCGCCATTGGGGCGAGTTCACGGCCTCTGACGCCCGCGTCGACGAGCGACGCCGTGCGATAGACGAGCTGGCGCGCAGCCTCGGTCTGGGTGACCATGTCAGCGATCATCCAGCGCACGCCCTGAAAGTTGCTGATGCTCTGACCGAATGCAACGCGGTCCTGAATGAATTTGACGGTGTGATCGATCGCGCCCTGCGCGATGCCTACCGCGCGCGCGGCCACGATGGGGCGGCTGGTGTTGAGCGCCTCCATTGCCACCTTGAACCCCTGGCCGCCTTCGGGCCCGAGACGATCTTCCGTGCGGATGAAAGCGTCGTCGAAATAGAGAGGGCACGACGGGACGCCGCGCGCGCCCATCTTGTCTTCTTCGTTGCCGATCGTCAGACCCGGCGTGTTGCGATCGACGATGAATAGATTGATGCCGAGCGGCTGTCCTTCTTCATCGAGCGTCTTGGCGGCGACCAGAATGAAGTCGGCGATATGCGAATTCGTGCACCAGATCTTCGAGCCGTTGAGCACATATCCGCCGTTCTTGCGGCGTGCCGTGGTGCGAATGCCCGAGACGTCGGAGCCGCTTTGCGCTTCGGTAATCGACAGCGCACCGCGCAAGTCACCGGAGGCGAGTCCAGGCAGAAGACGAGCCTTCTGTTCTTCGGTGCCGCCTTCGAGAATCGCTCCGAACGGCGTCCATTGCACGACCAGCAGATAGCCCGTGTTGTAGCAAACCCGCCCGAATTCCTCGACGGCGATACAGGCCGACATCAAACTGCCGGCGCCGCCATACGCTTCGGGAAACGGCAGCGTGAAGAGGCCCAGTTCCTTGAGCAGAGCGTACATATCGTGTGGATACTCGGCCGTACGGTCGATCTCGTCGGCGCGTGTCGCCACGCGCTCCCTTGCGACGCGGCGGATGAGGTCGCGGATCTGAACCTGGTCGTCTGTTAGTTCGTATGTCACTTCGAGCTCTCTTGCTAGCGGTTTTTCTGGGGCGGCCCCGGATTCGTCACCGGAGAGGGGCACGTCGCCCCCGCCGACCTCTTCCGAATCACGTCCGGTCTCTTCACGTACTTGAACAATGTTCGATAAATTAAACGAATCGCTTGCGGGTCGTCAAGCGCTGAAACCTGCGGCCGCGGGTTTCTCCGAGGTGCGCCAGGAATTTGGTCGGGATGTAGTGGCAGCCTTGCGCGACGGGGCGTGGCAGGGGTTTCCCGGCGTTGACAGCATTCTTCCAATGCGTTTAAGATTTGGAACAGTGTTCGGTTATGTGTTCCATTTTGACCCGACAGAGCGGCTCGATTCGGCGCGAGCCCGTGGCAAAACGATTTGGAGGAGCGGGGAATGGACTCTCTTTGTCCTGAAGTCGATTATCAGAAGTTTCTGGCCGAGGGCCGCTTGATGATCCAGCGTAGCCGCAGCAGCGGTCGCTATGTGTTCTACCCGCGCGTAGCTGAGCCGGTTACCGGGATGCGCGACCTCGAGTGGGTCGAAGCCTGCGGGAATGGCACGGTTTATTCCACCACCGTGGTGCGCCAGAAATCGCCCACGCCAAGCTACAACGTCGCCGTGATCGATCTGGAAGAAGGTGTGCGCATGCTCAGCTGTGTAGAGGGCATCGAGTCAGAGGCCGTGCGCATTGGTATGCCCGTGCAGGCGAAGATCGTGTACCGGGGAGATGCGGCACTGCTTGTGTTCGAACCAGCCTGACGCCCGCTAACCGCAACCGGCCGTCAAGAGCCGGTCGCACCGATGAAAGGTAGATCGATGGAATTCAACTTGCGCGGGCGTACCGCACTGGTGGCAGGCGCCACCTATGGCATTGGGGAAGCACCTGGCTTGTCGTCGCTGGATCTTGCTGCGCGTGCCTCCGTTGACGCGCTGGCTCAGGTAGGGCTCACGCCTGGCGATGTCGACGGGCTTTTCGTGTGTACGCCGGACGACATGCTCTCGGGCCTCACGTTTGCCGAATACCTCGGTATTAACCCGAGGTTCACCGACAACAATCGAAGCGGCGGCTCGGCGTTCGAAATATACGCGCACACCGCGGCCATGGCGTTGTGTACGGGACAGATCGACGTTGCGTTGATCGCATATGGAAGCAATCAGCGCAGCGCGGCGGGCAAGCTGGTGCAATCGTCGCGCCCCTCGCCGTGGGAGAGCCCGTACAAGCCGATGAATCCGGTTTCGTCCTATGCGCTTGCGGCGGCACGGCATATGCATCAGTACGGCACGAAGCGCGAGCATCTCGCCGAAGTGGCCGTAGCCGCGCGCAAGTGGGCGCAGCTCAATCCCGAAGCGTACATGCGTACGCCGTTGTCGATCGAAGATGTGATGGGCGCACGCCTCGTGTCAGACCCGCTTTCCGTGCGTGATTGCTGTCTCGTGACCGATGGCGCGGCGGCGGTCGTCATGGTGCGCGCCGATCGGGCGCGCGATCTGACGGACAAACCGGTGTATCTGCTCGGTGCGGCTTCGGCCACCTCGCACCGCGAAATCGCGAACATGCCGGACCTCACGGTGACCGCCGCAGCGGAATCAGGCCGACGGGCGTACGAAATGGCGGGCGTGAAAGCAGGCGATATCGACGTCGCAATGCTCTACGACGCCTTCACGATCAACACCATTCTGTTTCTCGAAGACCTTGGCTTTTGCGCTAAAGGCGAAGGCGGCCACTTCGTCGCGGACGGCGGCATCGCGCCGGGCGGCCGGCTCGCGGTGAACACCAACGGCGGCGGTCTGTCCTGCGTTCACCCCGGCATGTATGGGCTCTTTTTGATGGAAGAATCGATGCGGCAATTGACGGGCCGCGCCGGCGAGCGCCAGATCCCCGGCGCGAAGCTGGCGATCGCGCACGGCAACGGCGGTGTGCTGTCGAGCCAGGCCACGGTGATTCTCGGAACGCAGGAAACGCTGTAAGACACGCCGCCCGCCAGGGTCACTGTCAACAGCTTTGCATGGGATCAGAGTAAGTGCTACAGCGCCAACTTTGATCGACAGGAGACGGACAGATGAGCGAAGAGACCAGCAACGATGCAGCAGAGATCGTACAGGTCCGGCAAGACGGTGCGATCGCGATCGTCACATTGAACTATCCGCAACGGCGCAACGCGTTTTCGCTGAAAATGCGTGAGACCTTGTACGCGCAGCTTTATCGCCTGATGCATCACGAGGAAACTTGCCGTGCGATCGTATTGACCGGCGCAGGCAATACGTTTTGCGCAGGCGGAGACATCTCGGAGATGCAGGCGCGCAAGGTACTCGAATACCGCCAGCGCAATGAACTGCCGCTCGATATTTTCAGGCTGATGGTCGAAGGACCGAAAGCGGTTGTCGCCGCCGTCGAAGGGTTTGCGTTCGGCGCCGGGCTCTCGCTCGCCGCCGCTTGCGACTACGTCGTCACGTCGTCGGCCGCGCGATACGCGAGCGCGTTCGTCAAGGTGGGGCTGCTGCCCGACACCGGGCTGTATTGGTCGCTGTCGCAGCGCGTGGGCGGCGGTCTTGCACGCGAACTGATGCTGAGCGCGCGCGAGTTCGATGGCGTCGAAGCAGGCGAGACCGGTTTTGCGAATCAGGTCGTAGAGCCCGGCGAGGCGCTGAACGCCGCATTGAAGGTGGCGCAACAGTACGCGGAACTGCCGTCGGTGGCCACCGCGCACCTGAAGGCCGCGTTCGCGACCGGCATCCGCACGCTCGACGATGCGATCGAAGCCGAAGTCAACCTGCAGCCCATCCTGCGCCGCAGCCGCGAACACCAGGAGGCGGTAAGCGCCTTCATGGAAAAGCGCAAGCCGGTATTCGTGGCCGACTGAGGGAAGGCGATATGAGCGAAAAACAAACGGCAGAAAGCGAAGTGACGTCGCTGATCGAGGTGACCCGCGAGGGACCCGTCGCGATCGTGACGCTGAACAATCCCAGGCGCCGCAACGCGATGGGACGCCAGATGCGCCAGTTGCTGCGCGACACCATGCATCGGCTGATGGTCGACGATGCGGATTCGCGCGCAATCGTCCTCACGGGCGCGGGCGAGCACTTTTGCGCGGGCGCGGACATCTCCGAGATGACGAAGCGCACGATCCTGCAAAGCCGCGAGATCCTGGCGGAGTCGTGCGTCGTGGTGCGGGAAATGCAGGCTGGACCGAAGCCGGTCGTGGCGGCGGTGGAAGGCGTGGCGTTCGGCGCCGGTCTGTCGCTCGCGGTGGCGACCGACTACGTCGTCGCGGCTTCGACTGCGCGGTTTTGCGCGGCGTTTCTGCGCGTAGGTCTGATACCGGATACCGGCATTCTGTGGACTCTGCCGAAACGCATCGGCATGGCGCGCGCGCGCGAGATGCTCTCGCTCGCCACCGAGATCGGCGGAGACAAGGCCAAAAAGATTCACCTTGCGAACGAAGTCGTCGAGCCGGGTACTGCGCGCGCGAAGGCAATCGAAGTGGCGCGCGGCCTCGCCGAGCTGCCGCCGCTCGGCGTGGCGCTGCTGAAGGACGCGCTGACCAACGTCGCGACGACCATGGAAGGCGCGCTGAGAGCCGAGATCGACTTTCAGCCCATTCTGCGTCAGTCGAAAGACCATCAGGCTGCCTGCAAGGCGTTTATGGAAAAGACCACACCGGTCTTCACGGGCGAGTGAGCGCGGGGAGCAATGCGATGACTATCGAGCAGAAAGAAAAGGCTGCGGACGAGATCGTGCAGCTACGCCGCGAAGGCGACGTGACCGTCGTCACGATGAACTATCCCGAGCGCCGCAACGCGTTCTCCATGAAGATGCGTCTCGCGCTGACCGAGGTGTTCCAGCGGCTGATGCACGACGACCCGGATACCCGCGCGATCGTGCTGACGGGCGCGGGCGGCCATTTTTGCGCGGGCGGCGACCTGTCCGAAATGCACGCGGCCACGCCACCGCTGCTGGCGCTTCGTGAGCGCATCGCAGTGGGCGTGCGTCTTTTCAAGCTGATCTATACGGGCACGAAACCCGTCGTTGCGGCGGTAGAGGGCACGTGCTACGGGGCGGGGGTGTCACTGGCTGCCGCATGCGATGTCGTGGTAAGCGCCGATACAGCGAAATATTCTTGTGCCTTTAGCAAGGTTGGACTGTTGCCCGATACCGGCATTCTGTGGACGCTGCCGCAAAAGATCGGCGGCGGCAAGGCGCGTGAGCTGATGCTCCGGGGCAATGTGATCGACGCAGCCGAGGCGCGCCGCCTCGGCCTCGTCAGCGAGGTTGCCGCAAGCGGCGGCGTGCTCGATGCGGCGATCGAGACCGCGGCGCGCTTCGCGAGCTATCCGCCAGTGACGCTCGCGCTCCTGAAGGCGAGCCTCGTCAACGCGGGCAATTCGATCGAAGACGCATGCCGCCTCGAAACCGACCTCAATCCGCTGACCCGTCAAACGAGCGACCACACGGAGGCGGTAAAGGCCTTCATGGAAAAACGCAAGCCGGTTTTCACGGGCGCCTGACGCTGCCATTCTCCGTTGCTGTCTCTACTGGAAGTTCAACGCATATGTTTACGCCCGACCTGCTGAAGAACAAACGAATTCTCATCACCGGAGGCGGCACTGGCCTTGGCAAGAGTATCGGCCGACGCTACCTCGAACTGGGCGCCGAACTCGTCATCTGTGGTCGCCGCAAGGAAGTGCTGGACGCGACGGCCGACGAGTTTCGCGGCGCGGTGCCGCGCGCCCGTGTCACGACGGTGCAGGCGGACGTGCGCAGCGCGGAGTCCGTCGAGTCGATGATGGACACGATCTGGCGGGACGGTCCGCTCGACGTGTTGCTGAACAACGCGGCGGCCAACTTCATCGCGCGCACGGAAAGCCTGTCGGCGCGGGCAGTGGATGCGGTGCTCGACATCGTGCTGCACGGCAGCTTCTATTGCACGATCGCGGCGGGCAAGCGCTGGATCGACGCGGGTCACCCGGGCAACGTGATCAGCACGGTATCGACGCCCACGATGACGGGCTCGGCCTTTACCGTGCCGTCCGCCGCGGCGAAGGCGGGTGTTCTGGCGATGACCCGCAGCCTCGCGGTCGAGTGGGGCCCGAAAGGCATTCGCCTGAACGCGGTGGCGCCCGGACTCTTCCCGACGCCGGGTGCATGGGAGCAGTTGTACCCGCCCGGCTCGCAGGTCGAACCGCAGGAGCGCTCGGTGCCACTGCGGCGCTTCGGCGATCACACGGAACTTGCCGATCTATACGCTTATCTGGCGTCGGATGGCTCCGGCTACATCACCGGCGACATGATCGTGATCGACGGCGGCCGCTGGATGCAGGGTGTGGGCGGTCCGACCTTTCGCGCCATGCAGGACTGGACCGACGAGCAATGGGACGCGATGCGCGCCCACGCTCGCAAGGGGTGAACGATGGGGCCGCTTGCAGGAGTTCGAATCGTCGAGCTGGCGGGCATCGGGCCGGGGCCCATGGCGGCGATGCTGCTCGCCGATCTGGGTGCCACGGTGTTGCGCATCGAGCGCCGCCAGCCGGTCAAGCTCGGTATCGAGCGTCCGCTGCGCTACAACCTGTTGCTGCGCAACCGAAAGACGATTGCTCTCGACCTGAAGGACCCGCAGGCCGTCGAGCTCGTGCTCGGTCTGGTGGAGCGCGCCGACGCACTGATAGAAGGTTTCCGGCCGGGCGTGACCGAACGACTCGGGCTGGGCCCGCAGGTCTGCCTCGAACGTAATCCGAAGCTCGCTTACGGACGCATCACCGGGTGGGGCCAGGAAGGTCCGCTCGCGCGGTACGCCGGGCACGACCTGAACTACATCGCGATCACCGGCGTACTCAACGCAATTGGCCGCTGCGACCAGCCACCGTCGATACCGCTGAATCTGATCGGCGACTATGCGGGCGGGTCGCTGTACCTGGCAATGGGACTGCTCTCGGCGATTCTGCATGCGCGCAACGGCGGCGCCGGGCAGGTCGTGGATGCCGCAATCGTCGATGGCACGGCGAACCTCGCCACCACGTTCTTCGGCATGCAGGCCGCCGGCATCTGGCGTGACGGCCGCGGGACGAATGTCACTGACTCGGGATCGCACTTCTACGACGTGTATGAATGCGCGGATGGTAAGTGGATCACGGTCGGCCCTATCGAGGACAAGTTCTATGTCGAATTGCTTCGCCTGCTCGACATCGATCCGCAAACGCTGGGAACGCAGCTCGACGCGAGCAACTGGCCCGCGGCACGCGCGCTGTTCGCGCTCAAGTTCAAGAGCCGCACGCGCGAGCAGTGGTCGACTCTGCTCGAGCATACGGACGCGTGCTTTGCTCCCGTGCTGTCGTGGACCGAGGCGCCCGAGCATGCGCATCTGAAGGCGCGCGGCACGTTCATCGAAGTCGACGGCATCGTGCAGCCCGCGCCGGCGCCACGCTTTTCCGCCACCGTGCCCGCGAAGCCGACGCCGCCCGAGGCCCCCGACGCGTCCACGGTCGAGGCCGCGCTGGCCGCATGGCTCGATCCGGGCCGCATCGGCGAGCTGAAAGAAGCGGGAACGCTGGCCTGATCCGCACCGTCAGGCGACCCATCAAGACGAAACGAGACACTCATGGATCTGCGATATACCGACAAAGAGCTGGCGTTCCGCAATGAGGTGAGAGCCTTCTTCAAGGAAGCGCTGCCCGCCGACATTCGACGCAAGGCGACCTTGGGGCAGCGTTATTCGGCGGCCGACCTGCGCCGCTGGCAGCGCATTCTGTACGAGCGCGGCTGGGCGACTCCCGCGTGGGACAAGGCGTGGGGCGGGACGGGCTGGAGCGCGGTGCAGCAGTACATCTTCAAGGAAGAGCTGCACATGGCGCCGGCGCCCGAGACGCTGTCGTTCAACGTGAACATGATCGGTCCGGTTTTGATCGCGTTCGGCAGCGAAGAGCAGAAGCGCCATTTCCTTCCTCGCATCGCGAGCCTCGAATACTGGTTCTGCCAGGGGTTTTCCGAGCCCGGCGCCGGTTCGGACCTGGCCGCGCTGCGAACCCAGGCGGTCCGCGACGGCGACCACTACGTGATCAACGGGCAGAAGCTGTGGACTTCGACCGCGCATCACGCCGACTGGATGTTCTGTCTCGTGCGCACGGATTCGAGCGGCAAGAAGCAGCAGGGCATCACGTATCTGCTGATCGACATGAAGACACCGGGCCTGACCGTGCGCCCGATCATCACGATCGACGGCCACCATGAAACCAACGAGGTGTTCTTCGACAACGTGCGCGTGCCGGTTGCGAACCGGATCGGCGAGGAAAACAAGGGCTGGGATTACGCGAAATATCTGCTTGGCAACGAGCGCAGTGGCATCGCGCGCGTGGGCGTTTCGAAGATGCGCGTGCGTCATGCGAAGGAGCTCGCGAAGCGCGTGCCCTGCGGCGACGGCGTGCTGTGGGACGACCCGCGTTTTCGCGAACGTGTCGCGGCCGTCGAGGTGGAGCTGAAGGCCCTGGAAATGACGCAGATGCGCGTGATCGCCGAAAGCAGCGCGCAGGACAGCCACGTGCCCGACCCGAAAACTTCGATCCTGAAGATCAAGGGTTCGGAGCTGCAGCAACTCGCGGCTGAATTGCTCCTCGAGGTCGCCGGTCCGGACGCCTTGCCGCTCGATCTCGACTTCCTGCGCGGGCTTGGCGATCCGGTTCGGGAACCCGAATGGGGGCTCACGATCGCGCCGAATCACTACTTCGCGCGCCACGTCTCGATCGTGGGCGGCTCCAACGAGATTCAGAAGAACATTCTCGCCAAGTCCGTACTCGGACTTTGAGCGACCGGCGAACTGCGGAGAAGCATCAGATATGGACTTTGATTTCACCGATGAGCAACGCATGCTCAAGGACAGCGTCGAGCGGCTCGTCAAGGACGAGTACGGCTTCGAGCAGCGCGCGAAGTATCTCGCTGAGCCTGACGGTTTCAGCCGGGAACTCTGGGCGCGTTACGCCGACATGGGTCTGCTGGGCCTTTCGTTCGACGAGGAATACGGCGGTAGCAACTGCGGCCCGGTCGAAACGATGATCGTGATGGAGGCGTTGGGCCGTGGGCTCGCAGTCGAACCGTATCTTGCGACGGTCGTGCTGGGCGGCGGCTTCGTGCGCCTCGGCGGCGACGCGGCGCAACGTGCGGCGATTCTGCCGCAGATTGCGCAGGGTGAGCTGCAGATGGCGTTCGCCCACAGCGAGGCGCAGTCGCGCTACGACCTTGCGGACGTTGCGACCACCGCACGGCGCGACGCCGACGGCTGGGTGCTCGACGGCGCCAAGCGCGTGGTGCTGCACGGCGGCAGCGCCGATCTTCTGGTGGTGTCGGCGCGCGTCTCGGGCGGCAGACGCGCGCGCGACGGCATCGGTCTGTTCGTGGTCAGGGGCGACGCGGCGGGAGTGACGCGCCACTCGTATCCGACGCAAGACCGGTTGCGTGCGGCAGACATCGAATTTTCTGGCGTGCGCGTTGCGGATAGCGACGTGCTGGGCGCGGCGGGCGCCGCGTTGCCGCTGATCGAAACGGTCGTTGCGCACGCCATCGCGGCGGTGAGCGCGGAAGCCGTGGGCGCAATGGCCGCCGCGCACGAAGAAACGGTCGAGTATCTGAAGGTCCGCAAGCAGTTTGGCGTGCCTATCGGATCGTTTCAGGCGCTCCAGCATCGCGCGGTCGACATGCTCGTCATGGTGGAGCAGGCTCGCAGCATGGCGCTGTTCGCGACCATGATGAGCGAGGAGCCGGATGCGGCCGAACGCGATCGCAGTATGTCCGCGGCGAAAGTGCAGATCGGACGCTCGGGCCGTTTCGTCGGTCAGCAAGGCGTGCAACTTCACGGCGGCATCGGCATGACCGAAGAGTGCAAGATCGGCCACTACCTGAGACGCCTGAGCGTGATCGATATCCAGTTCGGTTCGACCGAACATCATCTGACCCAGCTCGCCAATGCCGGCGGGCTGATCGATGCAGCAGCGTGAGCCGCGCGTCCAGCCAAGCAAACGGAATCCATTCATGAGCCGAATTTCCAAACCCGATCAATATCAGGAACTGCGCGACGCGTTGCGTGACCTCTCGAAGGAGTACCCGGACGAGTACTGGCGCCGTATCGATCATGAGCGGGTCTATCCGGAGGCCTTCGTCGACGCACTGACGAAGGCCGGCTGGATGGCTGCGCTGATTCCTCAGGAGTATGGCGGTTCCGGCCTCGGGTTGACCGAGGCGTCCGTGATCATGGAGGAGATCAACCGCAACGGCGGCAACTCCGGGTTCTGCCACGGCCAGATGTACAACATGAATACGCTGCTGCGTAATGGCTCGGAAGCGCAAAAGCGCAAATACCTGCCGAAGATCGCGAGCGGAGAGTTGCGTCTGCAATCGATGGCCGTGACCGAGCCGACCACCGGAACGGACACGACCAAGCTGAAGACCAATGCTGTAAAAAAAGACGGCCGCTACGTGGTGAACGGCCAGAAGGTGTGGATATCACGCGTGCAGCACTCGGACATGATGATCCTGCTCGCGCGCACCACGCCGCTGTCGGACGTGAAGAAGAAGTCGGATGGGCTGTCGTGCTTCCTCGTGGACCTGCATCAGGCGATCGGCAATGGCCTGACCGTGCGACCGATTCCGAACATGGTCAACCACGAGACGAACGAACTGTTCTTCGATAATCTGGAAATCCCTGAAGAGAACCTGATCGGCGAGGAAGGCAAGGGTTTCAAGTACATCCTCGACGGACTCAACGCCGAGCGCGCACTGATCGCCGCCGAGTGTATCGGCGACGGCTACTGGTTCGTCGATCGCGCATCGAAGTACGCGAGCGAGCGCATCGTGTTCGACCGGCCGATCGGCATGAATCAGGGTATTCAGTTTCCGATTGCCGAGTCATACATCGACGTGCGCGCGGCCGACCTCATGCGCTACAAGGCCTGCGAGCTGTTCGACAATCATCAGCCGTGCGGCGCGGAAGCGAACATGGCGAAGCATCTCGCGGCCACGGCTTCGTGGAAGGCCGCCAATGCCTGTCTGCAAACCCATGGCGGTTTCGGGTTCGCGTGCGAATACGACGTCGAACGCAAGTTCCGCGAAACGCGCCTCTATCAGGTGGCGCCGATATCGACGAACCTGATTCTGTCCTACGTCGCCGAGCACGTGCTCGACCTGCCGCGTTCATTCTGAGCTTTGGAGGGATCTCATGCGCTTCGAGACCATTCTGTACGACGTCAAGGACCGTATCGCAACCATTACGCTGAACCGTCCTGAACACATGAACACCTGGAACGACCAGGTGGCGACCGAGGTGTACGAGGCGATGCAGGCGGCGGGCGCAGATCATGGCGTGCGCGTCATCGTTTTCACCGGTGCTGGCAATGCGTTTTGCGCGGGCGGCGATATCCACAGCTTTGGCGGCGACCCGACCGCGCTGATGACGAAGCTGCCGCGCCCGTTCGACATGCGCAAGCGTGCCGACTGGCAGACGCGCTGCTCGTACTATCCGGCCATCCCGAAACCGGTGATCGCGATGCTCAACGGTGCGACGGTCGGCATTGGCCTGATCCACGCGCTCTTTTGCGACATCCGCTTTGCGTCGGAAGACGCCACCATCACGACGGCATTCGCGCGCCGGGGCCTGACCGCGGAATACGGCATGGCCTGGATACTCGCGCGCCACGTCGGCCAGGCGCACGCGCTCGACCTGCTGATGTCGGGACGCAAGATCAAGGGACGTGAAGCCGAACGGATGGGACTCGTGAATCGGGCAATCCCGGCCGACAAGCTCGTCGAGGAGACCTATGCCTACGCGCGCGAAATGGCCGAGTACTGCTCGCCGCGCTCGATGCGCATCATGAAGGAGCAGGTCTGGGAGGTGCCGTTCCAGACGCCCCACGAGGCGGTGATGTACGCCGGACTGGACATGCCGATCGCCAACCAGTGCGATGACTACAAGGAAGGCATGGCGAGCTTCCTCGAAAAGCGCAAGCCCAACTTCACGGACCACTGAGCACACATAGGACTATCACCTTATGCTGAACTACGAAGTCGTCAAGAACTGGCCGATCGAGGATGTTACGCAGACGTACAGCGAGCGCGACGTGATGCTGTATTCGCTGGGTCTCGGGCTGGGCGGAGACCCGCTCGACACCGAACAGCTGCGCTACGTGTACGAAAAGGACCTGCAAGCGATGCCGACCTGCGCGGCCGCGTTCGCGTGGCCGAAATCGTGGATGCGCGACCCGCGCACCGGCATCGACTATCTGAAGCTCGTGCATGGTGAGCAGGACGTGCGTTTCGTGCGCCCGATGCCGGTGGCGGCGACCATCGTCAGCAAGACGCGGGTGAGCCGCATCTCGGACAAGGGCGCGGGCAAAGGCGCGATCGTCGAACTCAAGCGCGACATCATCGACGCCTCGACGGGCGAACAGCTTGCCGAAGTCCGGCAGGTGTCCTTTCTGCGTGGCGACGGCGGGTTCAGCGCCGAGTCGGGCGCGAGCGACGCGCCGCCCGAAGCGCTGCCGGCGGTGCCGGAGCGTGCGCCCGATGCGGAATACGTGTTCCCGACCGGTGCCCATGCTGCGTTGATCTACCGCCTTTCGGGCGATGCGAACCCGCTGCATGCGGACCCGGAGGTAGCGTCGAAGGCGGGCTTCAGCCGTCCCATTCTTCACGGCCTCGCGACCTACGGTATGGCGGGTTACGCGGCGATTCGCAGGTTCGCGGGCAACGACGCATCGCGCTTGAAGCGACTGGCGTTGCGCCTGACTTCGCCGGTTTACCCCGGCGAAGAAGTGCGCTTCCAGTTCTGGCGGGACAGTGACACGCGCCTGCATTTGCGCGCGCGCGTCGACGCGCGCGACGCGGTGGTGCTGAACAACGGCATCGTGGAAATTGCCTGAAACCGTGCCCGGCAACCCCGACGTGCTTTGCCGGGCAGCGACTGGAGCCTGAAATGAAACGACCCGCATGCTCACTGTTGTTCGCGGCCCCCCGGGGGGGCTTCAGCCTCCCTTGGGGCGGCCCGGAGGGAGGCTGAAATGGACCTGAAAGAGAGTCCCGCCGACAAGGAATTTCGCGCCACGGTGCGCGAATTCGTGGCGACGCATTTGCCCGACGACATTCGTGAACGGGTGCTGAACTTCCGCCATGTGCCGCGCGAAGACTATGTGCGCTGGCAACGCATTCTGGCCGGGAACGGATGGGGCGCACCTGCATGGCCCGCGCAATTCGGCGGCGCCGCCTGGAATGCCGCGCAGCGCAACATTTTCGACGAGGAATGCTTTACCGCCGGCGCGCCGCGCCAGATGCCGTTTGGCCTTTCGATGGTCGGACCTGTGATCCAGAAGTTCGGCACCGACGCGCAGCGCGAACGGTTTCTGCCGCGCATCGTCTCGATGGAGGACTGGTGGTGTCAGGGTTACTCCGAGCCGGGGGCGGGTTCCGATCTGGCGTCGCTAAAGACGCGTGCGGACCGCGTCGAGCGCGACGGTCAGTCGTTCTACGTGGTCAACGGCCAAAAGATCTGGACTTCATTTGCCCAGTGGGCGAACTGGATTTTCTGCCTGGTTCGCACGGATGGCAGCGGCCGTCCGCAGGAAGGCATCTCGTTCCTGCTGATCGATATGTCGACGCCCGGCATCACGGTCAGACCGATCCGCACGCTCGACGGCGGCCACGACGTCAACGAAGTGTTCTTCGATAACGTGGAAGTGCCGGTGAGCAATCTCGTCGGTGAAGAGCATCGCGGCTGGTCGATCGCAAAGTATCTGCTCGGCCATGAGCGGACCAACATCGCGGGGCTTGGCAACTGCAAGCGTTTCATGCGACGTCTGAAGGAAATTGCCAGCACCGAGCGTAAGCACGGCAAGCCGCTGATCGAGGACGTCCGCTTTCGCGATCGCATCGCCAGGGTTGAAATCGATCTGATCGCGCACGAATGGTCGCTGCTGCGCGTCGTCTCGGCCGAAACCGCGGGACGTCCGATCGGACCGGAGGCTTCGGTGCTGAAAATCCGCGGTTCGGAGATTCAGCAGGAGCTTACGGAACTGATCATGGAGTGCGCAGGCCCCTATGCGGTGCCTTTTGTAAGCGAGGCACTGGAGGCGGACTGGCAGGGCGAAACCGCGAACGGCGAGTTGCTCAACGCGCTGGCCGCGCACTACCTGGACTGGCGCAAGATTTCGATCTACGGCGGTTCGACTGAAGTGCAGAAAAACATCATCGCCAAGCAGGCGCTCGGCATCTGAGGACACGCCATGGACTTCACGCTGGTTGAAGAGGAACAGATGCTGGCCGACGTGGTCGGCCGTTTCGTCGAAAAGGAATACGACTTCGAGGCGCGACGCCGTCTCGCCGCTACGCCCGAGGGCTGGTCGGCTGCGCACTGGACTACGCTGGCCGAAATGGGCGTGCTGGCACTGAACGTGCCCCAGGATCATGGCGGCCTTGGCACGGGGCCGGTCGAGACCATGCTCGTGATGGAAGCCTTCGGCCGTGGACTCGTATTGGAGCCGTTTGTTTCGACCGCGGTGCTCGGCGCGAAGCTGATCGGGCGCGCTGGACACGAGGCGCGCAAGGCCGAGTTGCTGAGCGGCATCGCCGACGGCAGCCTGAAGACCGCGCTGGCGACGCTCGAACCCGGTGCGCGTTTCGATTTGTGGAATGTTGCGACGAGGGCCGAGACCACGCGTGACGGGTTCATCCTGAATGGACGGAAGGGCGTCGTATTGCACGGCGACAGTGCGGACATTCTGCTGGTTTCGGCGCGTACCGCGGGCGAGCAGACCGATCAGCAGGGCATCACACTCTTCGCCGTCGATGCGCGAACCCAAGGCGTCCGCGTCAGCGGATTTCCCGCACTCGATGGCCAGCGAGTCGCCGAGGTGGAGCTGGAGGACGTGCGCGTCGATGCAAAGGCTGCCATCGGCGCGGTCGACCAGGGCTACCCACTGCTCGAGTGGGTGGTCGATCAAGGCATTTTTGCGCTGTGCGCGGAAGCGGTCGGCGCGATGTCGCGGTTGAGCGAACTGACCTTCGAATACCTGCGCACGCGAAAGCAGTTCGGTTCGCCGATCGGTAAATTCCAGGCGCTGCAGCATCGCGCCGCCGATATTTTGACCGCGGTAGAGCAGGCGAAGTCGATAGTCTACTTTGCCGCCGCCAAGCTCGGCGAGGACGACGACCGCGAAGCCCATCGTGCCGTCACAGCCGCTAAGGCGCTGATCGGCCGTAGTGCGCGCTTCGTGGCACAGCAAGCAATACAACTGCACGGCGGGATGGGCATGACCGACGAACTGGCGGTGGGGTGGTACGTGAAGCGGCTCACCTGCATCGATATGACCTGGGGAAACACCGAACACCATCTCGAACTGTACGGAGCGTTTCTGTAATCGCAGTTTGCCCGACGACCCAGAATGGTCCCGACCGCCGATACCGGTCGATTCGAAAAAGGAGACAACAGATGTCAGTAGCTGCTCATGGCGCGGCTCCGGAGCTCGCGCCAATTCCCGCGCACGTATTGCCCGAACGTGTGTTCGACATCGATATCTACAATCCGCCGGGTGCCGAGGACGACTACCATCTGTCGCTCAAGCAGTTGCACGCCGAAGGCATTCCCGACATTCTGTGGACACCGCGAAACGGCGGACACTGGATCGCGACGCGCGGCGATGACATCTATCACATCCTCAAGGACTACGAGAATTTCTCGTCGAAGCAGCTGACGGTGCCGCTGGTCGAGCATCAACCGTTGCCGCCGATCTTCTTCGATCCTCCGCAGCACACCGCCTATCGCGCGCTGATCGCGCCTGCGTTCATGCCGCAGGCAATCGGCAACCTCGAGGAGAAGGCGCGCGAAATGGCGATCGAACTGATCGAGGGTTTCTATCCCAAAGGCGAGGTGGAATTCGTATCGGGATTTGCGCAGCATCTGCCAATCGGCATCTTCATGAACATGGTGGCGCTGCCCGCCGAGGATCGCGAGTACTTGCTCGGCCTCGCCGACAAGATGGTCCGCCCGGTCGATGCCAACGAGAAGCTCAAGGCGCTCGGTGCGATTTTCCAGTACCTGGGGGTGAAGATCGCGGAGCGCCGCGCGAATCCGGGTGACGACCTCATCAGCAAGATCGTCCATTCGAAGATCGACGGGCGTGCGCTCACCGACGAAGAAGTGCGCGGGCTTTGCGGTCTCGTGCTGATTGGCGGCCTCGACACGGTTGCCTCGGCAATGGGTTTTATCGCGCGATTCCTCGCCGGCAGCCCGGCCCACCGCAAGCAGCTGATCGACAACCCCGAACTGACGCAGAAGGCCGTGGACGAGCTTCTGCGGCGCTTCCCGGTGGTCAATCAAGGGCGGCGGATCACACACGACTTCGAATACAAGGGCGTGCGGATGAAGGCGGGCGACATGATTGTCATGCCGACCACGCTGCACGGTCTGGACGAGCGAAAGTTCGACGATCCGCTGACGGTGGATTTCACTCGGCCCACGCCGATCCATTCGACGTTCGGCAATGGCGCGCATCGTTGTCCCGGCTCGTTCCTGGCGCGCGTGGAGTTGAAAGTTTTCCTTCAGGAATGGCTGAAGCGGATTCCCGATTTCCAGATCAAGCCTGGCGAGAAGGCGGGTGTCCACGGAGGTGTGAACGGCACGCTGTACCACCTGCCTCTTGTCTGGGACGTGGCCCGTTGAAGAACGGTTGCGATGGCCTTGGCAGGCCATTGTGACCATGGGCGTCTGTAGAAGACTATCTACGGCTCCGTACGCCCGTCATATCGCCCGCGCCTCGTTCTATGGCGATGCCTTGCTCAGCGCGCGCCAGACAACCTTCATGGCGTGACGGAACGAGTCGACATCAAGTGTGTTCGTGTGGGCCCGGCGAAGATAGACGACGAGGCCCTGAAGATGTGAAAGGAGCAGGGCACCGCGCAGCGTACATTCCCTCGCCGCCAAGGTCGGGTTTATCTGTGCGATCAGTTCCGCGAGCAAAGCCTGGAAATCCGCGGTGGTTTTCGCCATCAATGCATGCAAGACGGGCTCGTGCTCCGCCAGACTCCAGGTCTCCAGAACAAAGGCGCTAACGCGCTGGCCGCTGGGCGCCGTCAGTACAGAGAACGCCTCGTCGACGATGACTTCCAACCGGGCCTCCGGTGGCCGCCGTTTGTCTTCTGCGATCGTCCGATAGTGTTCGAAATAGCGATCTGTAAATGCCTCGATCGTGGCACGCAATAGTTCTTCGCGAGTGCTGAAATAGTGCTGCAAGGTCCTCAGTCGGATTCCCGCGTCGCTGGCAATGCGGCGTTGGGTGAACCCAGCGTTACCTTCCGATGCAAAGACCTCGATCGCCACTTCGATGATGGCGGGCACGCGGGTGGTTCGATTCCCTCGCCGTCTTGGTCCGTCTTCCGCCGTCTTGTCGAGATCTGCCGATGAGATAGTCAGGTCTTTCATCTGTTGTGCTCTCCTTCGCGTCTGCTGCCTGTCGCGCGCATTGTCAGTCCCGGATATGCAAACCTGCAGATCATTGCCCGCCTGATACGAGCATCGCTCGATCCTGATCGGCCAGCCGCGACTTTTTGATCTGATGATAGTCGGCTGACGAATAAAAATTCGTCCATCGACTAATTACTTTTCAGATGGCGTCTCATCCATTTAATTGCTACGTCACATATCGTACTCCACTGCAGCATGGTTCTGTCCATACCAGCATTTCCCCTGGTGTCACTTGGGCTTGATAATGGGTCGGCTGACCACTAGTATTTAGTCAAACGACACATTACGGCAGAAGCAGATTTTTCTCGCAGCGTCGGAAGCCGGAACGGAGATTCGCAGCTGTCAGGCCGGGCCGGTCAAGGTCGCCAATTTTTGCGTTCGTGGCAGCGATTGCCCGCGGCGCACACGGGGCGGTTGAAGGAGCAGGACATGAAGCGTGGAGAAAGTTCTTTGCGTTCGCTCATCGAAAAGTGGCTCGCGCCAACTGCGACCACCCCGGTGCACGTAACCCGATGTACCTTCGCAAATTCGAGTCAGACGAGGTGTGTGCTCGCGCGGTCGTCTGCCTCGGAGAAGTCCCTCGCGATATTCTTCTTCCGGCACGACGACGGAGCCTGGCGAGTGTTCCCACCGCCTCCCCGAAAACCAGAAATGCACTCCTGCCCAGGCGCGGGATAAGGAATTTTGTCTTGTCGCGATTTGTGGTCAGAATATGTGGATGCACTTCCAGGGAAACTGACCCAATCGCACAAGCGTTTTCGGCTGCTTCCGCGATTCGTCCTCCTTTCGCGTTCGAAGTGACAGACGAAAGACTACCTCGTCCCTGATCTGCGCCGCGTACCCGACTCGAGCCGAAAAATCCCGGCTGCGTGCGGCCTGCAGATCGATTCATGATCCGCTCTCGCGGATTGCCAGGAAGCCACCCATGGTTTGCATCGCCATTCGTCGCAGACGACGCGGATGCCTTGTCAATGCAAGCGTCACCGGCATTCGGTTTGCGCGACGCGCTGGCCACGCATCTGGCACCGATGCGTGCTCCGGTCATACGCGCATGGCTTCCAATTCGTCACCAATCGCAAACCCACGTTTACCCCGAATTTCGAACGGCGTTCGAAAAAATGCATCCCGTAGGGGTGGGCGAGCGTTGACAGTCGAGTTTCGAGCGTTTATCTTTGCGAACAGCATTCGTATTCTGGTGACGTGGTAGGAGGTATCTGAAACGCGATGCTGATGAGGTGGGGGAGGCCGGTTTCGCTTCATTGCTAAGACTGCGGGAATCCAACGGCCTTGGCCTTTTCTGCGGCAGTTCGACAAAGACAAGAGGAGACGCATGAAACAGAAGAGTCTTAAGCCAAGGGCGATCAGCCTTGGCGTACACGCCGCCTGTATCGCCGCGGCATGCGGGTTGTGGAGCGCGAACGCCAATGCATTTCACTTCGATGTGCCGAACCCGGACATCGACATGCAATGGGACAACACGTTGCGCGCGGACTACGGCATCCGGCTGCAGAACCCGGACCAGTTCTACACCAGCAGTCCGACGTACGATGAAGGCAATCTGTCGACGCCGAAGTTCAGCACGATCCAGGCGATGCTGAACCTCTACAGCGAGTTCGATTTCAAGTACAAGGAAACGTCCGGCTTCCGCATCAGCATGGACGCGTGGTACGACCCGACGTTCAAGAATCACAATACGAGCAATCCGGCGTTTCTGCCGAACTATCCGAACAACGAGTACACGAGCTACATCAAGAAGTACTATCAGGGGCCGAGCGCCGAACTGCGTGATGCGTTCGTCTTCAACACCTTCGACCTCGGGGGTCACTCTGTCAACGTCAAGCTCGGCCGGACGGCGATTACCTGGGGGCAGTCGGCGTTCGCTACGCTGGGTGGTGCGAACTCGGTGGCGATCGGTCAACAGCCGCTCGACCTGATGAAGCTGACGCAGAGCCCGAGCGCTTCGCTCAAGGAAATCGTGTTGCCGACGGCTCAGGCCGCCGTGACGGCGAACATTACCGACACGATTTCCCTCGGGGCACAGTACACGTTCGAATGGAATCACGACCGGCTGCCTGAAGGCGGCACCTATTTCGGCGGTGCGGATCCGATCCTCTACGGCCCTCCGATCGCCAGCTACGAAACCATTCCGGGGCTGGGCACGTTCGGGATTCCTCGCATCGCACCGACCAAAGGTCAGATAGGCGACATCGGCCTGAACGGCAAGTGGCGAGTCGATTCGCTCGCAACGACCTATGAATTCACGTATCGCCACTTCGCGATGAAGATGCCATGGGCGGCGGTGCTGCTCCCGGGTGCCGGACCGCAACTCTTCCCTGGGTTCAACCTGCCCGGTGTGACGGCGAAGTACGGCAACAACGTGAACCTGATCGGCGCTGGCTTCAACAGCGCGATCGGCAACGCGGCAGTGGCGGGCGAACTGTCGTATCGCTGGAACATGCCGCTCACAGCCGTCAATACCACGACGGTCAACGACGCACCGACGGGTCGCACGCTGCACGGTCTGCTGAACGTCACGCAGTCGTTCGGCAAGACGCCCTTGTGGGACAACATGTTCCTTCAGGCCGAATTCGCGTTCAACCAGCTGCTGAGCGTGACACACAACGCGGGCAACTTTGCGAATTCCAGCTATGACACGACCGGCCAATGCTCAGCATCGGGGAACAACCCCTTCAACAATTGCTCGACGCGCTTCTGGGCTGGAATCGGCATTGGTGCGAGCCCGCAGTGGTATCAGGTGTTCCCGGGGGTCGATCTGACGATGCCACTGTTCGTCAATCTGAATCTGAAGGGCTACTCTTCGGTCATTACGCCAGCGGCCGAAGCACAAGGGCAGAACACGTTCGTGGTCGGGCTTGATTTCACGATTTACAACAAGCACCAGGTGAACGTGACCTACACGTATTACATGAACAAGAAGGGGTACTCTACGACGGGAGCCGCGACTGCACTCGGCGCACCGTATAGCGACAAGTCGTGGATCGGCATCACCTATCAGACAACGTTTTGATGATGGAGGCACCTGTGAAAAGACTCCCAAAGCTTCTTAAGGCGCTGGCGATACTCGCCGCCGTTTGGGCTTCACCCTATACGCTGGCAATCGAGAGCGGGATTACCCCGTTCGGAGCGGAAATTGCCGGCAACAAGGACGGCACGATTCCCGCCTACACGGGCGGCATCAAGGAATTCCCGGCCGGCTTCAAGCCCGACTCCGGGAAATGGGCGGACCCTTTTGCCGGTGAAAAGCCTGTTCTGCAAATCACGGCCCAGAACTATCAGCAATACGCCGACAAGCTGAGCGCCGCTTCGATCGAACTGTTCAAGCGCTATCCGACTTACCGGATGGACATCTACCCGACGCACCGCTCCGTTTCGTATCCGGATTGGTACCTCGAGAACTCGGAGAAGAACGCGCAAAGCGCCAAGCTCGAAAAGAATGGCCTTTATATTTCGGGCGCGTTCGGCGGTAAGCCGTTCCCGGTCCCGAAGAACGGTCAGGAAGCGTTGTGGGACTGGGAATTGCGTTATGTGGGCACGGCCCAGAAAAACAACGTGAAGACGTGGCTCGTCGATTCGAGAGGCACTCCGATTCTTGCTGCACAGTTCAAGAGTTCGCTGCTCTATCCGTATTTCGAGCCTAAGTATGAAGCGGAGTTTCGCAAGAAGGGTCCCCTTGCGATCTGGTATCAGGTCTATAACGACTACGCTGCACCGTCCCGTCTGATCGGCGAGACGTCGCTCTTCTGGTACTTCACGGATTCGGCCGATCACGATCAGCAATCGTGGGCATACAACCCGGGCCAACGCCGCGTGCGCGTGGCGCCCGATCTCGCCTATGACACCCCGAACCCCGGCTATTCCGGCGCGATCACGATGGATGACATCCAGCTGTTCTACGGGAAGATCGACCGCTGGGACGCAAAACTGGTCGGAAAGAAGGAAATGTACATCCCGTACAACGACTACAAGCAGCAGTACGATACGCCTGCAAGCAAGATCCTCACGTCGAATTTCGTGAATCCGGATCATGTGCGCTGGGAACTGCACCGCGTGTGGGTCGTGGACCTGACGCTCAAGCAGGGCGCGCGTCATATCTACAGCAAGAAGACGCTGTATTTCGACGAGGACGGCGGTGGCGGAATGATGGACGCGTATGACCAGTCGGGCAAGCTGTATCGCGGTGGCTTCGAAACCACGGTGCCCGCCTACGACTACAAGGTTCCGTATTCGCTCGGTAACTGGTTCTACGACTTCAACAGCGGCATCTATATTTTTGGCAGCCATCCGGCGGAGTCGCCGGGGATCATGTTCAACGTGAGCTTCCCGAACGACTACTTCACGCCGGAGCGTATGCAATCTGCGGGTGTGCGCTAATTGCGCGCTGAGTCGAGGATAAGGTATTGAGTGATGCGTCCCGCCCGGCTTGCCTGGCGGGACGTCTCACCAGCGGAGGCTGGATCGAGTCGCACGCATCGAAAGTAGTGTGGTTGCTTTTGGTATTGGATCAATCTGGAAAGTGATGGAGACAGTTTTGAAGAAGCACCGGCTGTTGATTAACGCGTTCGCGCTTGCTGCAGCAATTTGCGCCGCGCCGATGTCGAATGCGATCGAAAACGGGATCACGCCTTTCGGGGCCGAAGTCGCCGGGAACAAGGACGGGACGATTCCCGCCTACACAGGCGGTATCACACAGTTTCCGACCGGATTCAAGGCAGATTCTGGCAAGTGGACAGACCCGTTCCCGGATGAGAAGGCAGTGCTGCAAATCACTAACCAGAACTATCAGCAGTACGCGGACAAGCTGAGCGCGAGTTCGATCGAGCTGTTCAAGCGTTATCCGACCTATCGGATGGACGTCTATCCGACCCATCGCTCGGTGTCGTATCCGGACTGGTATCTCGAGAATTCGGAAAAGAACGCGCAGAACGCGAAGCTCGAAAAGAATGGCCTGTTCGTTTCCGGTGCGTTCGGCGGCAAGCCGTTCCCGGTGCCGAAGAACGGTCAGGAAGCATTGTGGAACTGGGAACTGCGCTACGTGGGTACGGCCCAGCGCAACAACGTGAAGACGTGGCTGGTTGATTCGAGAGGCACGCCGATCCTCGCCGCGCAATTCAAGAGCTCACTGTACTACCCATATTTCGATCTGAAACAGGAAGGCGAATTCAGGAAGAAGGGCGGTCTCGCCATCTGGCAATACATCAACAACGATTTCGTTGCACCGGCGCGAATGATCGGCGACACCACGCTCTACTGGTTCTTCACCAATACGGCCGATCACAACCAGCAATCGTGGGAATACAACCCCGGTCAGCGCCGCGTGCGCGTGGCGCCTGACCTTGCCTACGACACGCCGAACCCCGGCTATTCGGGCGCGATCACGATGGACGACATCCAGTTGTTCTACGGACGCATCGATCGCTGGGACGCGAAGCTCGTCGGCAAGAAAGAGATGTACATCCCATACAACGACTACCAGCAACAGTACGAAACGCCGGCGAGCAAGATCCTGACGCCGCATTTCGTCAGCCCGGATCATGTACGCTGGGAACTGCACCGCGTGTGGGTCGTCGACTTGACGCTTAAGCAGGGCTCGCGTCACGTGTATGGCAAAAAGACGCTCTATTTCGACGAGGACGGTGGCGGCGGAATGATGGACGCCTATGACCAGTCGGGCAAGCTGTATCGGGGTGGCTTCGAGACCACGGCGCCTGCGTACGACTACAAGGTGCCGTATTCGCTGGGCAACTGGTTCTATGACTTCAACAGCGGCATCTATATTTTCGGCAGCCATCCGGCGGACTCGCCTGGGATCATGTTCAACACGAGCTTCACGAAGGACTTCTTTACACCTGAGCATATGCAGTCGACCGGCGTGCGATAGCCGATACAGGTGCAAGGAAGAGCGCAGTACGTGCGCCATGCCGGGTATCGCATGGCGCACAGAGAAGTTTCATAAAAATCCAGGACTGTTCGCGTGACCGATCGCCAGTTACTGTGAAGGAGACACAATGCGCAATACCCTGTTTCGTTGGCTGGCACTCGTCGCGGCCGCATGCGCCGCCAGCGGGTCGGTCCATGCCGAATTCGCCGATCCGATGCGTTCGCCTGCCGTGATCAACCTGCAGGCCGCGCATGAACCGCTGATCGCGTTGGCCCAGGCCGGACAGCGTCTGGTCGCGGTAGGCCCGCGCGGGGCGATTCTGATTTCGGACGACATGGCCATGCACTGGCGCCAGGTCCAGGTGCCGGTGAGTTCGGATCTGGTCGCTGTCACGTTCAAGTCGGCCGCGCTCGGCTGGGCGGTCGGACACGACGGCGAGGTGCTCCACACCACCGACGGCGGCAATACCTGGACGCGGCAGCTCGACGGCCAGCAGGCGGCGAAGCTGATGAGCGCCTACTACGCGAAGCAGCAGGGCGATTCACCCGATCTGAAGGCGTCGCGCGAAGAGGCAGAGCGCTTCGAAGCAGACCAGGGGGGACGTCCTTTCCTCGACGTCTGGTTTGATGATGAGCGTTCGGGCTGGGTCATCGGCTCGTTCAACATCATTTTCCACACCGACGACGGCGGCAAGAACTGGGTGCCCTGGTTCGATCGCGTCGACAATCCCAACGCGTTGAACCTGCATGCAATGCGCCGTATCAACGGGACGCTTTATATCGTGGGCGAACAGGGGCTGCTGCTCAAGCTCGATCCGGGCAAGCAGCGTTTCGTCGCGGTGCCTACGCCCTCGAAGGGCAGCCTCTTCGGTCTCGCTTCCACGGGCAACGCGTTGATCGTCTACGGTCTGCTCGGCAACGCATATCGCTCCATCGACAGCGGCGCGACCTGGGAGAAGATCACGCTGCCGACCGGCGCGAGCATCCTGGCGTCGGCTGAACTGCCGAACGGTCATCTTCTTCTCGCGACCCAGGCGGGTGAGCTGCTCGAGAGCGCCGATCAGGGGGCAACGTTTCAAAAACTGGGCGCGAACCAGCCAGGCGGCATCTTCGCGATGGCGTTGCGCGGCGACACCGCGGTGCTGGCTGGTGCGGCCGGCCTGTCGCGGATCACATTGTCGAAGTCGAACTAAAAGGGAGCAGACATGGCTGGCGGCAACAATGCCCAATTCGACAAGATGCCCGTTGTGGCGGATCTTGCCCAGTTCGATTCACGTTCAGGCAACGCGCTTGAACGGTTGATCTTCAACCGCCGTCCCTGGCTCATCGTCATCTGCGCAATCATCACGGTGGTGCTAGGGTTTCAGGCGCTGCGTCTCGATGTGAATGCGAGCTTCGAGAAGATGATTCCGCTGTCGCATCCGTACATCAAGAACTATCTCGCCAACAAGGCGGACCTTAAAGGGCTCGGCAATTCGCTGCGGATCGTCGTCGAGAATCCCTCGGGCGACATCTACGATCCGAAGTATCTTGCCGCGCTGCGACGCGTCAATGATGCGTTGTTCCTGATTCCGGGCGTCGACCGTCCTGGCGTGAAGTCGATCTGGATGCCGATCGTGCGCTGGAACGTGGTCACGGAGAATGGCTTCGCGGGCGGCCCGGTGATGCCGGACGGCTTCGACGCGTCCGCAAAGGCCATCGCACAGCTGCGCACGAACGTGGCGCGCGCAAACATCGTGGGCAGCATCGTGTCGAATGACTTGCATTCGAGCATGATCCAGTTGCCGCTGCTCGATCACTATGCCGATACCGGCAAGGCGCTCGACTACGCGAAGCTTTCGCACCAGATCGACGAGGTCATCAAGAAGGAGGGTCACGGCGAGGTGCACGTGCACGTAGTGGGCTTCGCGAAGCTGATCGGCGACCTGATCGACGGCCTCAAGCTGGTGGCGATGTACTTCGGCGTGGCCGCGGCGATCGCGCTCGGCGTGATCTTTCTGTACACGCGCTGCTATCGCAGCACGCTGCTGGTGGTGGCATGTTCGCTGATCGCCGTAGTCTGGCAGCTCGGCATCATTCGCTCGCTCGGCTATGTGCTCGATCCCTATTCGGTGCTGGTGCCGTTCCTCGTTTTCGCCATCGGGGTATCGCATGGCGCACAGAAGATGAACGGGATCACTCAGGACATCGGGCGTGGCACACATCGCTACGTGGCGGCACGCTACACGTTCCGGCGGCTTTTCCTCGCCGGTCTCACGGCGTTGCTCGCGGACGTGGTTGGCTTCGCGGTGCTGATGGTCATCGACATTCCGGTTATCAAGGATCTGGCGTTCACGGCGAGCGTTGGCGTGGGCGTGCTCGTGTTCACGAATCTGCTGCTGCTGCCGGTACTGCTTTCATACATTGGCGTCAGTCCGTCAGCGGCACGACGCAGCGTGCGCGGCGAACAGAACGAGGCGCGCGGCACCTCGTCGGCCGGCGCGCTTTGGAACCTGCTCGACCGCTTCACCGAACGCCGCTGGGCCGTGGGTGCGATCGTTTGCGCGGCGGCACTCACGGTGTTCGGCTGGTCGGTCAGTCAGCATCTGCAGATCGGCGACCTCGATTCGGGCGCGCCGGAGCTTCGTCCAGACTCGCGCTACAACCTCGACAACGCTTACGTCAACACGCATTTCGGCTTGTCGAGCGATCTTTTCGTCGTGGTTGGCAAGTCGTCGCACGGCACTTGCGACGCCGACAATTTCCCGCTCGTTCTCGAGGCTGACCGACTCGAAGCCACACTGCGCAACGTGCCGGGCGTGCAGACGACGACTTCGGTCGGTGGCCTCGCGCGCTGGGTGACGGCGGGCTTCTACGAGGGCTACCCGAAGTGGTACACGGTCGACCGCGTGCCTTCGATCGTCAACAAGACGGTGTGGCAGATCCTGCTCGATCATCCGGACCTACTGAGCCAAACTTGCGGCACCGCGCCCGTGATCGCGTATCTGACCGATCACAAAGCGGCGACTCTCTCGCGTGTCATGGAGGCGGCGGAGGCATTCGCGAAAGAACATAGCGACGCCGATCACCAGTTCCTGATGGTTGCCGGCTCGGCTGGCATCGATGCAGTGACGAACGTGGTCGTCGCGAAAGCGAACCGCACCATGCTGTTCATGGTGTATGCGGCGGTGATCCTGCTGTGCTTCATCACGTTCCGCAGCTGGCGCGCGGTCGTGGTGGCCGTCGTGCCGCTCGGAATCACTTCGGTGCTGTGCGAGGCGCTGATGGTCAAGCTCGGCATCGGCGTGAAGGTGGCGACGCTGCCGGTGATCGCGCTGGGCGTGGGGATTGGCGTCGACTATGCGCTCTATCTGCTGAGCGTGCAGCTCGCGTATCAGCGTGCGGGGCAGCCGCTGCGCGTAGCTTATCGTCATGCGGTGCAGTTCACGGGCAAGGTCGTGGCGCTGGTCGGCGTGACGCTGGCTGCCGGCGTTGTGACATGGGCTTTTTCACCGATCAAGTTTCAGGCCGACATGGGCATCCTGCTAACGTTCATGTTCCTGTGGAACATGATCGGTGCGCTGATCCTGGTCCCGGCGCTGTCGCATTTCCTTCTGCAGGGAATTTCGCGCAAGGCGGTGGCGAGGGGGGGACCGGCTGGTTCGGCGAACGTCGAAGCTTGTAGCGGCGAGGTCACGCTGCGGTAGCGAGTATGTGGCGGTGCCGCGCGTTGCGCGCGGCACCGCCTCGCAGCACAAATAAGTTGGCCCGCTGGCCGCTCGGCCTTACACCACGGACATCGAAAAGCTCAGGATCTCCGAGACTCCGCCGTCGACCATCAGCATTTGGCCATTCATGTAAGAGCTGGCCTGCGACGCGAGAAACACGGCGACGCCGCCTAGTTCCTCGGGATTGCCCCAACGGCCAACCGAAATGTGCGAGCGCACGATCTCCTTCATTTGCGGATTCGATGTGACGGGCTCAGCCATATCCGTGAGGAAGTAGCCGGGGCAGATCCCGTTGCAACGAATGCCGTGTCGCCCCAGCTCCGCACCGAGCGACTTCGTGAGTCCGGCAACGGCATGCTTGCTGGCCACGTACGCTTGAAGCTTCTCGCGGCCTAGCACCGACACATAAGACCCGACGTTGATGATGCGTCCGTGTCCGCGTTCGATCATCGGGCGCGCCACTTCCTGCGCGAGCAGGTATGCGGCCGTGACGTTGGTATCCATCGTTCTTTGCCACATGTCGACGCTCGACTCCAGAAAGTCGCTCCACTCGCAAATGCCCGCGTTGTTGAGCAGTACGTCGATGCGGCCATGGCGCGCAAGGACGTTGCGAACGCCGTTTCGGATGGCGTTCTGATCGGTGAGGTCGAACGGTTCGATATCGACGGTGCCGCCCGTTTTGCGAATCGATTCCGCGGCGGCTTCGAGGCTCGTACGTGAACGCGCGCAGAGGATGACGGTCGCACCGGCCGACGCCAACGCCGACGCCATGGCAAAGCCGAGACCGCGCGATGCGCCCGTGACGAGCGCGATTTGTCCTTCCAGCGAAAAGAGTTTCATTGTCTGACTCCCGTGGATGATGGGAAGACTGATTACTGGTGGCGAATGACGATCTTGCCGAAATGTTTCTGGCTTTCGAGGTGCCGAAGCGCATCCGGTACATGCGCGAAGTCATAGACCGAGTCGATCACCGGCCGCAGTTTGTGCAATGCGATTGCGCGGTTCATCGATTCGAAGTCCTGGCGCGAGCCGACGCGGATCGGTGCGATCGACAGTCCGCGCGTGAAGAATCCCTCGCCGGGGGAGGGGGCACCGGTCAGCAGCCCCACGACGCTGATCCGGCCGCCGTCCCGTGTGCAAGCAACCGATTTGCCGAACGTTTGAGCCCCGCCCACTTCGACGACGAGATCGACCCCAAGGCCATTGGTCAGGCGCAGCACGGCGTCTTCCCAATCGGGCGTGTCGCGGTAGTTGATGGTCGCGTTTGCGCCCAGTTCGGCCAGGCGTTTCAGTTTCGATTCGCTGGACGAAGTGGCGATCACGCGCGCGCCGAAAAGACGTGCTAGCTGCAGAGCGAAGATCGATACGCCGCCGGAACCTTGCACGAGGACGGTGTGGCCCGGCAGCAGGGGCTCATGCTGACACAGTGCGTTCCATGCGGTGACGGCGGCGCACGGCAGTGTCGCGGCTTCCTCGTCGGAAAGGTGCTCGGGAACACCAATCAGCTCTTCCTCGCTCAGTACGACTTTGTCGCGAAGCATCCCTTCGACGATAGCGCCGCGGCCCAAAGTATCTGCGTATTGCGGGCGCGTTCCGCCGTGCCAGTTCTCCGCGAAATTGGCCATCACCCGGTCGCCCGGTTTGAAGCGCCGTACACTTGCGCCGACCGCGACCACGACCCCCGCGCCGTCCGAGGCCGGAATGAAGTTCGGTGCCATCCAGTCGCGAAACGCTCCGTTCATCAGCAGCAACTCACGGAAATTCAGTGAACTCGCATTGACCTGCACCAATACCTGATGAGCGCCAGGTGGCGCCGGATCGGGTTCTTCGCATAACGCCAGTCCCGCAATGCCTTCGAAACGCTCGCATCGATAGAGCTTCATTTGTCGTCTCCTTGGTGTTGAACGAGGGCGTCGAATTGATCGGCAAGTGACGCTTTCCTCATTCTTCTCGTTGACAGCTACAAAAAGAACGGTTCAGAATATAGAACATTGTTCAACAAAGCGTTCGGAGCGTCAAATTGAAGATACTGGTCGCGGTGAAGCGCGTGATCGACTACAACGTGAAACCTCGGGTCAAGTCCGACGGCTCGGGCGTCGATCTGGCCAACGTAAAAATGGCCATGAACCCATTCGACGAGATCGCGGTGGAGGAGGCGGTGCGCCTCAAGGAAGCAGGCGTTGGGAGCGAAGTCGTCGTGGTATCGGCTGGCACCGCGCAATCGCAGGAGGTACTGCGTACGGCACTCGCCATGGGGGCGGATCGTGCGGTGCTAGTGGAGAGCGATGCGGATCTGCAGCCGCTCGCGGTCGCAAAGCTGCTGGCCGCCGTAGCAGCGCGGGAAAACCCGCAACTGTTCTTGCTCGGCAAGCAGGCCATCGACAACGACGCTGGCCAAACCGGGCAGAAGCTCGCTGCATTGCTCGGCTGGCCGCAAGCGACGTTTGCGTTCAAGACGGAAGTCGATGGTCAGCAACTGGTCGTCACGCGTGAAATCGATGGCGGTCTCGAACGCGTCGCTCTCGATCTGCCTGCGGTGATCACGACGGATCTGCGCCTGAACAGTCCGCGCTATGTGACGCTGCCCAACATAATGAAAGCGAAGAAGAAGCCTCTCGATACGCTGAATCCTGAAGCGCTGGGCGTTGACGTCGCGCCTCGCCTGAAGGTTCTCGAAGTGACCGAGCCACCGGCGCGCAAGGGCGGTGTGATGGTTCCGGATGTTGCAGCGCTGATTGAAAAGCTTCGAAACGAAGCGAAGGTGATCTGATCATGACGATTCTCGTTATCGCCGAACACGACAATGCGACCCTGAAGCGCGCCACGCTCAACGCCATCACGGCGGCGGGCGCAGTGGGTGGCGACATTCATGTGCTGGTGGCGGGCCACGGCGCGTCGGCCGTCGTCGAGCAAGCCGCGAACGTAGCCGGTGTCGCCGAAGTGCTCGTCGCGGAAGCACCCGAATACGCGCACGGGTTACCGGAAAACCTCGCCGCACTCGTGGTCTCGTTGGCCCGCGCTTATACACACGTGATCGCAGCGTCCACGGCGGTGGGCAAAAACTTCATGCCCCGTGTGGCCGCGCTGCTCGATAGCGCGCAGATTTCCGATGTCGTTGCCTTCAAGGCTGCCGATGTTTTCGTGCGTCCGATCTATGCCGGCAATGCACTCGCAACAGTGCAATCGTCCGACCCGATCAAAGTCATCACGATTCGGCCGACCGCGTTCGATGCTGCAGCGACCGGTTCGACCACCGCGCCGTCACGCGCTGTTGCATCGGCGCCGGCTTTCGACAAGGCCCGTTTTGTCGGGCAGGAACTCACGAAATCGAGCCGGCCGGAGCTTGCGGCGGCAAACATCGTGGTGTCGGGCGGCCGTGGCATGCAGAACGGCGACAACTTCAAGCTGCTCGACGCGCTTGCGGACAAGCTTGGTGCGGCCGTGGGTGCGTCGCGTGCAGCGGTCGACGCCGGCTTCGTGCCGAACGATTATCAGGTCGGTCAGACGGGCAAGATCGTCGCGCCTCAGTTGTACATCGCGGTGGGCATCTCGGGAGCGATTCAGCACCTCGCCGGCATGAAGGATTCGAAGGTCATCGTCGCGATCAATAAAGACGCAGAGGCACCGATCTTTCAGGTGGCCGACTACGGCCTCAGCGCGGACCTGTTCGAAGCTGTTCCGGCGCTGACCGCAGCGCTCGATTGACGTTCGCCCGGATTGACAGCAATCCGGGCGTCAGCCTAGCATCTGAACGCCGTTCACAACAATTGTACCGGGCGTTGCATATCGATTGCGAACCACTCGGCCACAACATAAAGAGTCGGAACCGGCGCCTATGCCGGCCACATCACGAAGGAGATAGCAATGGGTAACAGAGGTCCCGATTCGGGTGAACACACGGTCCGTCTCGATTTTGTGCCGAAGGACAGTTACCTGTCGAAGCAATTTCTCGAGCGGGAGAACGAGCGCCTGTGGCCGCACGTGTGGCAGGTTGCGTGTCGGCTGGAAGAAATTCCCAACGTCGGCGACTACGTCACCTTCGACGTAGCCGGCGAGTCGATCATCGTGGTGCGAACGGCGGCTGATCAGATCAGGGCCTTTTTCAACGTCTGCCAGCATCGTGGCCGTCGCTTGACCAACGGCAGCGGCAAGGCCTCGAAATTTCACTGTGCCTATCACGGATGGCAGTGGAATCTGGATGGCAGCGTCGCGCGCGTGCTCGATCGTGACGACTGGGCCGGCTGCGAGGAAATGACTGACGGCGATCTGCGTCTCACCGATGTTCTGGTGGATACGTGGGGCGGCTTCGTGTTCATCAACATGAACCCGAACGCGGAGCCGCTCGCTAAATTCCTCGATCCGGTACCGGAGATCACGAACTGCTTCGAGTTCGAGAAGATGCGCTACCGCTGGTACAAGTCGATTCGTCTTCCGTGCAACTGGAAGGTTGCACTCGAAGCGTTCAACGAGGGTTATCACGTCGCGGCAACGCATCCTCAGTTGCTGGATGTCGCGGGAGATGACGTAACGCGAAGCTTCGCCTACGGCCGTCACGGCATGTTCGGCTACTCGACGGCCACGCGCATGATCGGCGCGCCGTCACCGCGAACCGGCAAGCCGATGCCGGAGGACGTGCGTCAGGGTCTCGTCAACTTCTTCCGTGTGATGGAAGAGACCCTGAAAGCAATCAATACCGCGCGCGACTACGAAGCGGCGAAGCGGCTGATGACGGAAATGTCGCCGTCGGGTAACCAGTTCGAAGTCCTCGCAAAGGCGATGGATTTCCAACGCGAAGCGGCGATCGCCGAGGGCGCCGGCTGGCCGGAGATCACTTTCGAGCAACTCGGTCGCGCGGGAGCGGACTGGCATGTCTTCCCGAACCTCGTGTTTCTTCCGTACCCCGACGGCGCGCTGTTTTACCGCGCACGCCCGGACGGCGACAACCCCGATTCGTGCATCTACGACATCTGGTCGCTGCAGCGCTTCGCGCCGGGCGCGGAGCCGCCGCTCAAGCGCGAGTTCTACTACGGTGTTGACGACTGGAAAGAGAACGCTCAGGAGAACTTCGGCCTGATCTTGTGGCAGGACTTCCAGAACATGACCAACGTGCAGCAGGGGATGAAGTCGCGCGGCTTCAAGGGTTCGCGCACGAATCCGCTGCAGGAAACGTCGGTTTCGAACTTCCATCGCGCGCTGCGCGAATTCATCGCGCGGGAGGAGTGATGTCGACGAGCTGGGACGCAACGTACGACTTCGTGGTGGTCGGCAGCGGCGGTGGTTCGATGTGTGCGGCGCTTGCCTGCAAGTCGGTGGGCAAGGAAGCGCTGATCATCGAGAAGCAGGCGAAGGTCGGTGGCTCGACCGGCTATTCGGGCGGTGTCTGGTGGCTGCCGAACAATCACGTGATGAAGCGCCACGGCGTAAGCGATTCGTATGAGCGCGCACGGCAGTACTTCGACGCCGCGGTCACGTATCAAGGTCCGGGCACCTCGAATGCGCGACGCGAGGCTTACCTGCGCACCGGGCCGAAGATGGCCGAGTTTCTCGAGCAGCAGGGGATGCAGTTCGTGTACGCGGACGGCTGGTCCGATTACTACGACACGCTGCCTGGCGGGGAGCCGCGTGGCCGGTCCCTATTGGCGAAGCTGTTCGACGTGAAGGAACTGGGCGAATGGGCGCCGCGCTTGTCGCGCTACAAGGGCCCGTCGATGCCAGCCAACTCGGACGAGTACCCGACACTGTTTCTGATGAAGCGGACGTGGGGCGGCAAGCGCAAGGCGATGCAGCTCGGCGGCCGCATGCTTTACCAGAAGATCACCGGCAAGGAGCTCGTGGCCAACGGTGCGGCGATTCAGGGGCGCATGCTTCAGATGGCGCTGCGCGCGAACGTGCCGATCTGGACGGACACGCCGGTGCGCGAGTTCATCGTCGAGGACGGACGTGTGGTCGGCATTGTCGCAGTGCGCAGCGGCCGGGAGTTGCGCGTGCGCGCTCGCCAGGGCGTCCTGCTCAATACGGGTGGCTTTTCACACAACGCTGAAATGCGCCGCAAGTACCAGCCGCAGCCGTCGTCTGCGGATTGGACCAATGCGAATCCGGGCGATACCGGCGAAATCCTGCAAGCTGCGATCGCGCTCGGCGGCGCGGTGGATTGCATGGAAGAAGCGTGGTGGGTGGTGACGTCGCTCGGCCCCAACGAGGAATTGCCCGAAGGCGCGCGCGCACCGGATGGTTCGCCGTTGCCGTTCATGCATCACCTCGACCTCTCGCTGCCGTTTTCGATCATGGTCGATCAGGATGGCGAGCGTTTTTGCGACGAAGCGGGAGCGTACATGGAGATCGGTCAACGCATGTACCAGCGCCACAAGCAGACAGGAAAAGCGGTACCCGCGTGGGTCGTGATGGACAGCCGCCAGCGCAAGTACTACCCGTGGGGTACGGCGATGCCGGGCCAGATTCCGCAGAAGTGGCTCGACAGCGGATACATGATCAAGGCTGACACGCTCGAAGAACTGGCCGCGAAATGCAGCATCGACCGTACTGGTCTGCTCAAGACGGTCCAGCGCTTCAATGGCTTCTGCAAAACGGGCGTCGACGAAGATTACGGCCGCGGCTCGCGCGCATTCGATCGCTGCCATGGGGACCCGACCATCAAACCGAACCCGAATCTCGGGCCGATCGAGGAGGGCCCGTTCTACGCGGTGCGCATGTATCCAGGCGATGTCGGCACTGCTGGCGGTCTCGTAACCGACGAGTTCGGACGTGTGCTGAAGGACGACGGTTCGCAAATCCCTGGGCTGTACGCCACCGGCAACTGCACGGCATCCGTGGTTGGCCGGTGTTATCCGGGCGCCGGCAGCAGCATCGGCGCATCGTTCGTGTTCGGTTACATCGCGGCGCTGCATTCGAGCGGCGCGCAAAAGATCTGGTGACACAGGAGAGTGACGAATGAATGCCTATCAGCCGCCCAGCAGCGAAGTCCTGGTCGACATCTACAGGCGCATGACACTCATCAAGCAGAACGATGAGCGCTTTCGCGCCGTGATCAAGGCCGGCAAGCTGGTCATGCCGTACTACTCGCCGCGCGGGCAGGAAGTGATTCCGTCGGCGATGTCGGTGTGTCTCACCGATGACGACTACATCTGCACGATCTACCGCGGTGTTCACGACATGATCGCCAAAGGTGTCCCGCTCAAGGAACTCTGGGCCGAACTCGGTGGACGAGTGACCGGGACCTGCAAGGGCAAGGGCGGTCCGATGCACGTTACCCATCCCGCTTCCGGCGTGATGGTCACGACCGGCATCGTCGGCAGTTCGATGCCAATTGCGAACGGCCTGGCGCTTGCCGCGCAGATTCGCGGTGAACGGCGCGTGGCAGTCGCTTACTTCGGCGATGGCGCATCCAACATCGGCGCGTTCCACGAGTCGCTGAACATGGCATCGGTCTGGAAACTGCCGGTGATTTTCGTCTGCCAGAACAACGGCTACGCGGAGCACACCAAATACGCTTACGGCACCTCCGTGTCCAATATCGCGCAACGCGCCGTCGCGTACCAGATGCCCGGCGTGACGGTGAACGGCAACGATCCGATCGCGATGCACAAGGCGGCGCGCGAGGCGGTCGAGCGTGCGCGCGACGGTGGCGGCCCGACGCTCATCGAAGCGAACACGTTCCGCTTTCAGGGCCATGTATTTGGCGATCCGGACGCATACATGGACAAGCACGAAAAGGCGGCCTGGGTCGCCAGGGACCCCGTGCCGCTCTTCCGCCAGTGGCTCATCGATGCAAAGCATGCGACCGAAGAGCAACTGGCTGCGATGGAAGCCGGGCACGAGGCGCAGATCGACGCTGCGGTCGAATTCACGTTGTCGAGCGAATATCCCGATGTCGCTGAGCTTCGTCGCGACATCTTCAAGGACGAGGTGCTTGCATGAGCCAGATGCCAACCAACATCAACACCATCCAGGCCGTCAACTTCGCGCTTGACGACGCCATGGCCGCAGATGACAACGTGATCGTGCTGGGTGAAGACGTTGCCGACGGTCAGGAAGGCGGCATTGTCGGCGTAACGAAGGGACTGTCGTCGAAATACGGCACGTCGCGCGTGCGTTCGACGCCGATCTCGGAGCAGGCCATCATCGGTGCGGCTATCGGCGCTTCGATGGTCGGCATGCGCCCGGTGGCGGAAATCATGCTGATGAACTTCACGACCGTCGCGATGGACATGATCGTGAATCACGCGGCGAAACTGCGCTTCATGTCGGGCGGGCAGACCAATGTGCCGATCGTGATCCGCACGATGACCGGTGCCGGCTTCGGCACGGGTGGTCAGCACGCGGACTATCTTGAAGCGTGGTTCGCGCACGTCGCCGGCATCAAGGTGGTCGCGCCTTCGAATCCTGCCGATGCGTATGGCCTGATGCTGTCCTGCATCCGCGATGACGACCCTTGTCTGTTCATCGAAAACATGCCGACCTACTGGAACCCGGGCAATGCGCCGGAGCGCGGCGTGGCGATTCCACTTGGAAAGGCCAACGTCGTGCGCGCAGGCACGGACGTCACGTTGATCAGTTACAGCCGCCGCGTGCAAGAGGTCATGGTCGCCGCGGAGGCGCTCGCCAAGGATGGGATCACCTGCGAAGTGATCGATTTGCGCACGGTCTCGCCTCTGGATACCGAAACCATCCTGACTTCGGTTGCCAAAACAGGGCGCGCCGTCGTGGTGCACGAGGCCGTCAAGCCGTTCGGCGTGGGTGCAGAAATCGCATCTCGCATCTACGAGGCCCTCTTTCGCGAACTCAAGGCGCCGGTGCAGCGCGTGGGCGCGCAATTCTGCCCCGTGCCCTTCTCCAAACCGCTCGAAGACGCGTTCGCGCCGGGCGTGGCAGACATCGAAGCGGCGGTTCGCGCGACGCTGAAATGACGAGCGCGCACTCCCGGAATTTCCATCATCAATAGAGCAAGCTCATGACCACACAAGTTCTGCTGCCCAAACTGGGCTTTTCCATGAATGAAGGCACGCTGGCCGAATGGCTGGCGGAAGACGGCGCGACCGTGAGCGAAGGGCAGATTCTCTACGCGCTCGAGAGCGACAAATCGGTTCAGGAGGTCGAGTCGCCGGCGTCGGGCACGCTGCGTATCGTTGCCCAGGTTGGCGAAGTGTATCCCGTCGGCACGGTGCTGGCGGAAATCGTCTGATTGGCCGCAGGCCGGTCACGCTATTCAAGAGTCGTTTGAAAAGGCATCCGCGATGAGTGTCGAATCCGTAGCTACCCGAGCGCAGTCCAACGTGAATGCTGGTTCGGGCGAGGCCGCAGCCCCAGCATTTGGTGCGCATTTGCCGCCTTGGCCGCAGGTCGATTTCGCCGAATTCGGCGAGGTAGAGGTCAAGCCGGTGTCGCGCATCCAGAAGCTCACAGGAGCCTTCCTATCGCGCAACTGGCTGACGATTCCGCATGTGACCCACCATGACGATGCCGATATTACGTCGCTCGAAAGCTATCGCAAGGCGCGCAACGACGCGAATCCGGCGGTCAAGCTGACGCCGCTCGTCTTCCTGATCAAAGCCGTGGTGCGGGCTTTGCAGGAGTTCCCGCAATTCAACGCGTCGCTCGACGGTGACGGCAAAAACATCGTTCTGAAAAAGTACTTCCACATCGGGGTCGCCGTGGACACGCGCTTTGGATTGCTCGTGCCGGTGCTGCGCGATTGCGACAGGAAGAGTGTCGAAGAACTCTCGGTGGAACTTGCAGCCATTTCACAGAAGGCCCGCGAAAAGGGACTATCGATGGCGGAGATGTCGGGGGGCTGCTTCTCGATCAGCTCGCTGGGCGGCTTCGGCGGGACTGGCTTTACGCCTATCGTCAATGCGCCTGAAGTGGCGATTCTCGGCGTGACCAAAACCCGGCTGGCGGCCGCGCCGGCGGATGACGGCGGCGTCAGCTGGCGCAAGATGCTGCCCTTGTCGCTCAGCTACGACCATCGCGTGATCAACGGAGCCGACGCGGCGCGCTTCGCCGCATTCATCGGCACGGTGCTGGCTGATCCGCAGACGCTCGCAGGTTAACAGACGATCTGACACAACAACGACGGGATTGAGATGAGAACCCTTGGCGAGATGATCGAGCGAAACGCTCGCTTGCATGCCGACCACACGGCGCTCGTGTATGCGGAACGGCGTCTGACGCACGCTCAGTTGGCGGAGCGTGCAAGACGCTTTTCGGGCGCGCTGTATCAGCGTGGCCTGCGGCGTCAGGATCGGGTTGCGATCCTCGCAATGAACTGCGCGGAGTACTACGAGAGCTACCGTGCATGCGAGTGGGCCGGCTTTATTATCGCAACCGTCAATTTCCGGCTGGCGCCCGCGGAGATTCTCTACATTCTGAAGGATGCGGCGCCCAAAGCGCTCGTCTTTGAGGCTCAGTATGCCGATGTCGTGGACGGACTGCGTTCGCAACTGCCCGAAATCGAGCAGTACATCTGCATCGGCGATGCGCCTGATTGGGCCGTTTCATTCGAGCAAGTGATGGAAGCCGGCCCAGTGGAAGGGCCGCCGATCCGCTCGAATCCCGAGGATTATGCGTACCTGATGTACACGAGCGGCACCACAGGGCGTCCCAAGGGTGTCGTGCGCACGCACCATGCGATGTGCGTCACCGCGGAAAGCTGCGCGCTCGTGACGGAGTTTTCTGGCAAGACGCGTGTGCTGCAGACGACGCCGGCGTTTCATGTCGGCGGGATCGGCTTCGTTAATGCGGTCGCATGGATGGGCGGCACGACGGTCGTACATCGCGCCTTCGATCCGAAGCAAATGCTCGAGACGATCGCGCAAGAACGCATCACCTTCACGTTCATGGTTGCTGCCATGCTTCAGGCGGTCCTCGACGTGCCGGAGCTGTCGGGCTATGACGTGTCGAGCATCGAAAACATCGTCACCGCGGCTGCACCGGTGCCGCCGCCACTGCTTGTGCGTGGCATTCAGGTGCTTGGCCCCGTGTTTTCGGTGCAGTACGGTATGACCGAGAGCAATGCCTGCTGGCTGCCTGCGCACGAGGTGAAGCCTCAAGGGACGCTGGAACAGGTACGGCGCCTGGCATCGGTGGGACGTCCGTGTCCCGGCATCGACCTGCGCATCGTCGACGATCATGGCAACGATCTGCCGCAAGGTCAGACCGGCGAGGTCTGGCTGCGCTCGCAGACGCAGTTGAGCGGCTACTGGAACAACAGCGTGGCGACGGTGGAAGCACTGCGCGACGGCTGGTACCGCTCGGGCGACATGGGCTACCAGGACAAGGACGGCTACATCTTCCTCGTCGACCGCAAGAAGGACATGATCATTTCCGGTGGTGAAAACATTTATAGCCGTGAAGTCGAAGATGCGCTGGGGCAGCATCCGGCGGTCATCGACGTGGCGGTGATCGGCGTGCCGCACGAGAAGTGGGGAGAGTGCGTGAAAGCGATCGTCGTGTTGCGGCGGGGCGAGCAAGCGGGCGAAGCCGAGCTGATCGAGTTCTGCCGCGGCCTGATCGCGAGCTACAAATGTCCGAAGGCCATCGCCTTCGTCGACGAGCTGCCGAGACTGCCGACCGGCAAGATCAGCAAGGTGAGCTTGCGCCAGCAGTTTGCCCAGTGAACGGCAATCGCCTCATTTGGAGAGAATCGACCATGGCCAAGTGGCTGAAGAGTTCGGAATGCGTGAAGTTCGAAGTAGCGGAGCGGGTTGCGCGTATCACGCTGAATCGGCCGGACAAGCGCAACGCCATCAACAATCCGCTACTGCAGGAACTCAAAGCGGCGTTGCTCGAAGCCGACGACCTTAAATCGGTGAACGTGATCGTGCTGTCGGGAGCCGGCCGCGATTTCTGCGCGGGCTACGATCTCGTGACGACGTATTCGGACCGTGCCGCGGACGCTGTTGATCCGGGTGACTATCGCGGCACGATTCGCAGCTTCGACGACGATTGCTGGTCGATGGAGCGGCAGTCGGAGACGGTCAATCTGATGGCCGAAATCCACAAGCCGATCATCGCGCAGGTGCATGGCAACTGTCTTGCGGGCGGCACGGACCTGGCGCTCGCGTGCGACATGGTGATCGCCGCCGACGATGCGAGGATCGGTTTTCCCGCCACGCGTGCGAACGGCTCGCCGCCCGCGCATATGTGGTTCTATCACGTGGGCCCGCAGTGGGCGAAACGTCTGCTGCTATCTGGCGACTCGCTGACGGGCCGCGACGCCGCGAAGATTGGGCTGGTCATGGATGCGGTGCCGGCAGAACAGCTCGACGCGGAGGTGAACGAGCTGGCGCGCCGTCTGTCGTTCGTCGATGCCGATCTGTTGGCTGCGAACAAGCGCATCGTCAACCTCGGCCTGGAGTTGGCCGGCTCGCGCACGCTTCAGCGCATTGCGGTCGAGAACGACGCCCGCGCTCACCAGAGCCAGGGGCCGCGGCGCGCGCAATTCAAGGCAGACATGGAAGCGGTTGGCCTCAAGGAGGCGCTCAAGCGCCGCGACGAGCCATTCGGCGACGGGATGATCCGGCTGCACGCTCGCGGCAGTTGACCCGTCGTGCGAAGCGACCACTCCAACCCAAACGTAGATCCGAACATCATGGATGTTGAACTCACATTGAACGGCGCGGTTGCGACGCTGTGTCTGAACCGCCCCGAGAAGCTCAACGCGCTGACGCCGGAGATGCTCCACCTGATTCTCGGCCATCTCGATCGCATCGAACACGACCCGGAGATTCGCGCGGTGATCCTCACCGGCGCAGGCCGCGCCTTTTGCGCCGGCGCCGACATCAAGGGCAGCGGCGCCGCGCCGCCGCAGATGAGCGTGGCGCACGCGCGTGCATCGATGGCGGTGTACCAGAAGATCGCGCTGCGGTTGTACAACCTCAACAAGCCGATCGTCGCGGCGGTACGGGGTGTGGCGGTGGGAATTGCATGGAGCTTTGCGCTGTGCACGGACCAGCTCGTCGTTTCCGACACTGCGCAGTTCATTCCCGCATTCCTGATGCGCGCCACCTTGCCTGAAGGTGGCATGGTGCATCTGCTCGCCCGTCATTGCGGCGAGTTTCGCGCGAAGGAAATCATGTATCTGAATCGCCGGCTGAGCGGCAAGGAAGCGCTCGATATGGGTCTGGCGAGTCATCTCGTCGAAGACGGCGACCTCGATGCGGCTGCCGAGAAGCTGGCTGGCGAGCTTGCGGCCGGCCCGACTTTTTCGCTCGGGCTGACCAAGCAGTTGTTCAGGTTGAACACGGGCAGCATGGAAGAGTTTCTTGCTCAGGAACTCAACGCGGTGGCGCTCGCGGTGAACTCGGAGGATGCGGCGGAAGGACGGCTCGCGGCCAGAGAAAAGCGCGCACCAGCGTTCAGGGGCCGCTAGGCGCAGACCCCGCACGAGCGCAGCACAGCGGCGCGGCAGAGCAGACAAACGAAGACGAAAGAGATTCAGGAGTCAAGCATGCATTTCGGCTACAGCGAGGAAGACGAATCATTTCGTCAGGAAGTCAGGAAGTTTTTCAACGAGCATGCACCGGCCGACATCTCGCGCCGCTGGCGTGATGGCGTGCATCCGCCCACGCGCGACGATATCCGCAGATGGCAGCGCATTTTGTACGAGCGCGGCTGGGGCGCGCCCCATTGGCCGGCCGAGCATGGCGGCACTGACTGGAGCGCGTTGCGCAAGCACATCTTCATGGAAGAGCTGTACAACGCCGATGCGATGGACTACGGTTGGCAGTCCACTCAGATGGTGGCGCCCGTCATCATCGCGTTTGGCTCGGACTGGCAGAAGGAGCGTTTTCTCGGGCCTATCCTGCGTGGCGACGAGTTCTGGTGCCAAGGCTTCTCGGAACCGAACGCGGGCTCGGATCTGGCCGGACTGAAGACCACGGCCGTGCTCGACGGTGACGAGTACGTCATCAACGGCCAGAAGATCTGGACCAGCGACGCGACGATTGCCGATTGGGGATTCTTCCTCGTCAAGACCGATACGACCGTGAAGCCGCAACGCGGTATCTCCTTCCTGCTGGTCAGAATGGACACACCGGGCATCACGGTGCGTCCGATCGTCTCGATCGAGGGCGGCAAGGGACTGAATGAAGTGTTCCTCGAGAACGTGCGCGTGCCGAAGGCGCATCTCGTGGGCGAGGCTGGCATGGGCTGGACCTATGCGAAGTATCTGCTCGAAAAGGAGCGCACGGCGAGTGCGTTCCTGTACTTCAACAAACGCGAGCTGCAACGCGCGAAGGAGATCGCCGCTCAGGAGACGGTGGACGGCGTGCGCCTGATCGATACGCCCGGGTTCGCGCGCAAGGTCGCGGAGGTCGAAGCGGACCTGATGGCGCTCGAATGGTCCGTGCTGCGCATCCTCGCTGAAGAGAAGAGCGAGCGCAATCTCGACGCTGTCGTCTCTGCGCTGAAGATCAGCGGCTCGGAGATGCAACAGCGTGTGACGCAGCTGCAAATGGACGCACTCGGTCCTCGCGCGATACGTTTCGACGACCACAGCGAGCCAGTTGGTGATCCGGTAGTCGACGAAAACTGGCCGGACTACATGGGTGGTCGCACGTCGGGCTATCTGATCGCTCGCGCATCCACCATCTATGGCGGTGCGCGCGAAGTGCAGAAGAACATCATCGCCAAGCTGGCATTTGGACTGTAGCCATGGACTTCAACTTCTCCGAAGAACAATTGATGCTGAAGGATGGCGCTGAGCGCTATGTTCAGCAGGAGTATGGATTCGAGGCGCGCACGCGCATTGCGGCGGGACCAGAGGGCTTCAGTCGCGATCATTGGCGCGCGTATGCGGAGCTTGGCTGGCTCGGCCTGACCATGCCGGAAGACGTCGGCGGTCTCGCGTGCTCGTTTGTCGAGACGGCGATCCTGATGGAGGCGCTGGGCCGTGGCATGGCGCTCGAGCCGGTCGTACAGACGGCGCTGCTTTGCGCGACGATCATCGAACGAGGCGATGCGCCGGCTCAGCGCGAGACGCTGCTTCCCGCCGTCATCGAGGGCAAGCTGCTGCTTTCGCTCGCGGATAGCGAAGCGGGCAGCCGGTACAAAGTGGGATGCCACGCACGAACGCACGCGCTCAAGACAGGCTCGGGTTACCTGATCAGCGGGGCAAAGACGCTGGTGATCGCAGGCGCGTCGGCGGATCAGTTGCTCGTGACCGCGCGAGTCGAAGGTGCATCGCAGGGCGTGGGCGTTTTTCTCGTCGATCGACGCGCTGCGGGCGTGACGTGCCGTTCGTACCGCTTGCTCGATGGATCGCGTGCCGCGGATATCGACCTGCACGACGTCGAGCTCGGTGAGGATGCGCTGATCGTCGGCCCGGAACGCGCGCTGGAGGTGCTCACGCAAGCCACGGAACTGGCGATTCTCGCAAGCGTGGCCGAGAGCCTCGGCATGATGGAAGCGGTGATGGCGATCACCTCGGAGTACATCAAGGGACGCTCGCAGTTCGGCCAGCCTATTGGCAAGTTCCAGGCGTTGCAGCACCGCATGGCGGAGATGTTCGTCGCCACCCAGGAGGCGCGCTCGATGCTGTACTGCGGGATCGCCCACCTGAACAGCCCGGCGGCCGAACGCAGCCGCGTGATCTCGGCGGCCAAGGCCGTTGCCGCGCGCGCCAATCGCTTCGTTTGCGCGCAGGGCATCCAGTTGCACGGTGGCATGGGACTCACCGAGGAATATCCGGTGGGGCACTACTTCCGCAAGATGACGATGATGGAGAAGATGTTTGGCGATATCGACTTTCATCTCGACCGCGTTGCGGCCGGCTGATCGAGTCGCCGTTATGCCGCAGCTATCGTTCGATGGACAAGCCGCCATAGTGACTGGTGCTGCCGGTGCAATTGGCCGCGCGATTGCGACTGAGCTTGCGCTTCGCGGCGCACGGATCGTCGTGAACGACTATGGTGGCGATACGGCCGGCGCCGACTGCAATCCGGTAGGCACAACGGAGTCGGCGCGGGCTATCGTCGACACCCCCATGCGCGCGTTCGGTCGCGTGGACGGCTTTTCCTGGCCTCCGAGGCATGCAATTTTGTTAATGGCGCCGTGATCTACGGTGATGGTGGTCAGCATACAGCGGGGCCGGTCCTCAATCCCGGCAAGCTTCAATAACGATGACTTACCGAGGAGAATGAGGATGCAACGTGTCAAGGACAAGATAGCCATTGTGACCGGGGCCGCGTCGGGCATCGGCGCGGCCTGTGCTGCGAGACTCGCGAATGAGGGCGCGCTGCTCGTCGTGGCGGACCTCAATCTCGAAGGCGCACAGGAGCAGGTTCGTCGCATCAAGGAGTCGGGCGGCCAGGCAGTCGCGGCGCGTGTCGATATCGGCGACGAAGGTTCGATCGACGCGATGTTCGAGTTGACGCTCAAGACATGGGGCGGCCTCGATATCCTGCACAACAACGCCGCGGCCACGTCGCTCTCCAGTACCGTCGATGCGGCAGTCGAGACAGTCGACGTCGCTGTCTGGGACGACACGATGCGCATCAATCTTCGCGGCACCATGCTGGCTTCCCGGCGTGCGCTGCCGCTGATGCGGGCACGTGGTGGCGGTTCGATCATCAATACCTCGTCGGGTTCGGCTCAGGCGGGTGCTCTGGGGTATAGCGCATATGGTGTCTGCAAGGCCGGTATCGAGAACCTGACGCGCTACATCGCCGCGCAGCACGGCAAGGAGGGAATACGCTGCAACGCGATTGCTCCCGGCCTGATCGTCACGCCGGTGACCCAGGCGTACTACGCGGGCGAGCTCGGGGAGATGATGCTGAGCCACCATCTGACGCCGCGCCTCGGGCAGCCCGAAGACATTGCGCATGCGGTGGTGTATCTCGCTTCGGATGAAGCAGCGTTCGTCACTGGCCAGGTGTTCAACGTCGATGGTGGGCTTCTTTCGCACCAGCCTTACTATGCGGACGAAATCCGTGCGCGCTCGGCGGCGACGACTAACGTTGCGAAGGGAATGGCATGACGACGGATTCCGGTCTTCTTGCGCGTATCGAGCGCATCGAGGCGCAGCTTGCTATACAACAGTTGCCGGTGCGATATGCGCTTGCGGTCGATTCGCGCGATCTGGACAGTCTGGTGCAGCTGTTCGCCGAAGACGTCAACTGTGGCCGATGGGGCGTGGGGCGCGCGGCGCTGAAGACCTTCTATGGGGCCGAGCATATTTTGCGCGGCTTTTACCGCAGCATTCACCAGATCTGCGGCCACACAGTCGATTTCATCGACGCCGACCATGCAACGGGAAGCGTCTATTGTCGCGCGGAGCATGAGGACAACGGTGCGTGGGTGGTGATGGCCATCTGCTACTTCGACCACTACGTGCGGCGCGATGGGCAATGGTACTTCGAGCGTCGCGACGAACAGCACTGGTATTCAACGGATTGGCTCGAGCGCCCCGGTGCGCCGCACTTCCAGAACTGGCCCGGCAAGTATGAAGGCGACCGGTATCAGCCGCGCCTTCCGCAGAGTTTCCCTACGTGGGCGACCTTCTGGAGCGCGAGCGAACAGCACGCCATCGACGCTTTGACGAAGGCGCCGTAAGCACGGCAGTGTCCGCGGCTCTTGCGCGTTACAGCGCGGCTTCTCCACGCAAGAGCACGTCGGCACCGCCGTCGGCGAAGGGGACTTGACCCACCATGTAGCCATTGGCTGGACTCGCAAGGAATGCGAGGAGCAGCACGATCTGCTCGGCGGTAGCGTAATTGGACACGACGGTGGGCACGCCGGCGGCAAGCGCCTCGCGACCTTCGGCAGTTTCCAGCAGCGGCGCGACCATCGGCGTCTTCACGACGCCCGGCGCGACACCATTGAGCAACACGCCCTTGTCGGCCCAGCCGGGCAGCACCGCCGTGCGCCGTATCCACTGGGTCAGCGCGCGCTTGGATGACGCATAGCTTTGTGCGCCGATCTTTCCAGCTTGCTCGCGTGCCGCTGCCTCGTTGCCGTCGAGGCATAACTCGACGAGGCGTGCATCGACCGGATGAAGCGATGCGAGCGATGAGATCACCACGGCGCGTGGCTCCCTTGCGCGATGCAGCAGCGGCAACAGGCGTGGCAACAGATCAGCAACGCCGAAGTAATTCACCGCCACCAGCGTGTCGCCGGGCACGGGCGGCGACACGCCGGCGCAGGCGACCACCGCATCGATCGACGGTGTGATCTGCTGTACGCGCGCGACCAGCGCTGCGCGCTGCGCCGGGACAGCGAGGTCCGCGCAAACTTCCGCATCGTGGAGATCGACGCCGATCACCCGTTCGCCGAGCGCGGTCAAATGCCGGGCCAGCGCCGCGCCCATGCCCGATGCGGCGCCGGTGATCAGCGTCGTGCGTCGAACCTTCATGTCCGTCACGCTTACGCAGCCACGCCGGGCAGATGCACGACCAAACCGTCCAGCTCCGGCGTCACGAAGATCTGGCATGTCAGACGGCTGTTTTCGCGCACGTCCATCGCACAGGTGAGCATGTCGACTTCATAGGACTCGGCCGCTGGCATGTGGCTGCTCCAGGCCTCGTCGACGTACGCATGGCAGGTTGCGCAGCTGCAGCTGCCGCCACAGTCGCCGAGAATGCCGGGGATCTGGTTGTTGACTGCCGTCTGCATGACGGAATCGCCAACGGTGGCGCTCACGGCGGCTTCGCTGCCGTCCGGCTGAATGAATCGAATGAGCGGCATGGCTTCTGAACCTCTGAAAAATTAGTTGGACTGGGGAAGCAGACTCTTCAACGGGATCGATTCGTCGGCGAGATCGGCCGCGCGGACCGGAATCTTCTCGGCAACGAATCGCTTGGCCAGCACGAATTCGGGCACCCGACTGACCGTATCGGCTGCGAGCATCACGCCGTCTTTCAGATAAAACGCAGAGAACGAGCGGGTATCGGGATTGCCGCGCAGGACGAACTCGTCGTAGCCGTGGGACAAGCCGACCATCTTGAGCTTCAGATCGTATTGATCGGACCAGAACCACGGCACGCTGTTGTAGACGCGCTCCTTGCCACACAACGAGGCAGCCGCGGTGCGGGCCTGCTCCAGCGCGTTGGGCACCGACTCGAGCCGCAGGCGCCGGCCGAGCGAAGGGTTGGGGTGGTTGGTGCAATCCCCGACCGCGAAAATATCCGGATCAGACGTGCGGGTGTATTCGTCGACCACGATGCCGTTGTCGACGGCCAGCCCGGCTGCTTCTGCAAGTTCGGTGGCGGGCTCCAGTCCCACGCCGACGATGACGAGATCCGCGGCGACGCGCGTGCCGTCCGCGCAGGACACGGCCGCGACCGCGTCGCCCGACGCGTCGAGTTCGAACTCACTGACGATCGCGTTGGTGCGGATGTCGACGCCGGCCTCGCGGTGCACTTTCTCGTAGAACGCGGAAAGCTCGGGCGCCGTGACGCGCGCGAGGACGCGCGGCAATGCTTCGAGCACGGTGACGTGCAAGCCACGCTTCACGGCTACGGCAGCCACCTCCAGTCCGACATATCCGCCGCCGATGATCACGAGGCGCGAGCCGGCATGAAACTGGTTTCGAATGCGCGCGACGTGATCGAGCGTGCGAAGGTAGTGAAAGTTCTGCAGCTTCTCGATCGTTTCGATACCGGGCAACGCGAGGCGCCGCGCGCGACCGCCGGTAGCCAGAACGAGTTTCGTATAGCCGATTTCGCTGCCGTTGGAAAGCGTGACCCGTTTCGCGTCACGGTCGATGCGTTGGGCGCGCACATTCGGAATGAACTCGACACGCGCTTTGTCGTACGTCGACAGCGGTTTCAGGTAGAGCTGCTCGGCGGTCGATTCGCCCGACAGAAATGCTTTGGAGAGCGGCGGCCGTTGGTACGGCAAGTGGGATTCTTCCCCAACCATCACGATGCGCCCCGTCCATCCCTGTTCGCGGATCGCGGTCGCGCATTCTCCCGCTGCGTGACCCGCCCCGACGATCAGTGCGGTGTCCTCTGCGTCTCCAGCTGTCATGAAGCCAACTCCGTCTCATACGGCCACAAGTTCGCTGCGGCCAGAATCTGCGAATAGTGTTCTAAATTGTGAACGACCGTCGTTGCTGCTGTCAATGCTCATGAACCCCGCTGAGCCGCCGTGGAGCTGACCATCGCCTCGATGCCGCCAACCGCGAAACGGATCAGGTAGGTGCGCATGCGCTCGATATGCGCCGTCGCGAGTGCCCGTGTTCGGGATCGCGCTTCCTGCGCGTAAAGCTCGTTGAGCACGAGATGAAACACGGACTCGACGAAATGCTGCACCAGTTCGACGGTCTCCCGCGTCGCATGAGGAAGCGCGTTGGCGAAGGCGTCACGATAGCGCGCGGCCGCCGGCGCGTATTGGTCATAAAACGGCGCCGTGAGGTCGGGGCGCTCCAGCAGGCAGCCAATCTGGGTCAGCAGGCGCAGGTAGTTTCGCCACCCCGGATCGCCGCTCGTCAGATGCGCGAAAGCCGGTGCGGAAAGTGCGGTCACGATCGTCTCGACGTCGGGACGTTTGCCTCGCAGCGGTGCGAGTCCGGCCTCGAGCGATTCGATGACCTGCCGGCTGATCACGGCCGCGCGACGGCCGATCGCCTGTTGAAACAGCGCGTCTTTGCTGCCGAAGTGGTAGCGCGCGAGGCTCAGCTCCATGCCACAGCTCTGCATGATGTCGCGAATCGACGTGCCGAAGTAGCCGTGCATCGCGAACAGCCGCTCGGCCGTATCGAGAATGCGCTCTGGCGTCGTGCTGCGCGCCGTGGCACGCGGCTCATTGATGGCAGTCGCCGGGCTGGTAGCGGCGTGAGTGGTTCTGGACGGCATGGTTTCCCTTTCATGGCGGGTGCGGATCGGACAGTGCGCGATCCCTTTCAGCGAATGATAAAACGATCTTGCACATTCGTGCAAAATCGAACATAGTTCAGCTATCGGCACGTCGCTACCAGGCAGAGGTGCCTTTAAATGAACGATTAATGGAGACAGGTACCATGGCGGGCGCGCTGCAACTCGAGGACTTCGACGATCCCAAGTTCAACCCCTTTTTCGAGGATTCGCTCGCTTTCGGCGCCGATCCCAACCCGTATCCGCGGATTTCCGAGCTCCGCGAGAAAGGCTCGGTTCAGAAAGGCGACTACCGTGTGCTGATGGGCGCGGCAGCGGATCTGACGATGTCCGATGTTGCGCATTACTGCGTATTCGGATACGACGAGGTAGCGCAGGTGCTCGGAGATCCGGTCACGTTCTCGAACAAGTCTTACGAGCGCAATATCGGCATCAGCTTCGGACGCAGCATCTCGACGATGGACGCGCCCGAGCACCCGCGTTACCGCCGCATCTTCCAGAAGGCCTTTTTGCCGCTCACGGTGGCAGCATGGGGCGATACGCTGGTCGATCCGGTCGTGAACGAACTGATGTCGAAGTTCATCGATCGCGGACATGCGGATCTCGTCAACGAGTTCACGCTTCACTATCCGTTCAATATCATCTATCGCCAACTGGCATTGCCGCCGGAAGACGTCAAGATCTTCCACAAGCTGGCGATCGCGCAGACGCTGGTTTCGATCGATGTGGCGCATGGTGTGGAGGCGTCGACGAAGCTGGGTGCTTATTTCGCTCGACTCGTCGAGGAGCGCCGCCGCAAACCGGGCGACGATCTCGTCAGCTCGCTGGCCATCGCGGAAGTCGATGGCGAGTTGCTGCCGGACGAGGTCGTCATTTCGTTCCTGCGCCAATTGGTGAATGCGGGCGGTGACACCACGTATCGCGCAACTAGCGTGCTGCTGCTCGCGCTGTTGCGCGATCCCGCACAGCTCGAAGCGGTGCGCGAGGATCGCACGCTGGTCGCGCAGGCGATCGAGGAGGCTCTGCGCTGGGATGGCCCCGTGTTGATGCAATCGCGGATGGCCTCGCGTGACGTCACGCTCGGCGGTGTGGAGATTCCGGCGGGCGCATTTCTCGACGTGTTGGCGGGAAGCGCCAATCGCGACCCCAGCCGCTTCCCCGATCCGGACAAGTTCGACATCTATCGAAAGCCTGCGCACCGGCACTTCGCATTCGCGTATGGCCCGCACGTATGCATCGGCCAGCACCTTGCGCGCGTGGAAATGACGCGCGCGCTCAACGCGATTCTCGATCGCCTGCCCAATCTTCGCCTCGATCCGGCCGCGGCAGCTCCACAGATCAATGGAATCATGATGCGCGTTCCGCATTCGATTCCCGTCGTCTTCGGCTAACCAGAACAGCGCCAGCCTCGCGTGTCGTGGACGAGGCTGGCCGACAAGGCACGTGTGACGGGCCAGCTCACGAGGTAGAGCTGGTCCGCACGCACGGACGGTGGAGAACGCATAGATGATCGAGTTTGACTTTATCGTGATTGGCGCCGGTGCCGCAGGTTGCGTGCTGGCCAATCGTCTTTCGGAAAGCGGGCGCCATTCAGTGCTGCTGATCGAGGCAGGTCCGGAAGATCGCAATCCGTTGATCCGAATGCCTAAAGGCTTCGGAAAGCTGCTAGGCGATCCAGCTCATGCCTGGTTCATTCCGGTGCAGCCCGATGACGGGAACGGGCATCGCAACGAGATCTGGCTGCGCGGCAAGATGCTCGGCGGTTCCAGCAGCATCAACGGCATGGTGTATATGCGGGGTCATCCCGAGGACTACGACGGATGGGCCGAGCTGGGTGTCGAGGGATGGAGCTGGCAGAATCTGGCGCCGTGCTTCCGGCGCATCGAGGATCACGCGCTCGGCGCCGATGAGCTACGAGGCGAGGGTGGACCGCTGAAAGTGTCGCAGTACGCGCAGCGCAATCGTATCGGCGACGCCGTGCTCGAAGCGTGCCGGTCGCTCGGCGTGAGGCGCGTTGAAGACATCAACCGGCTCGATCATGAGGGCGTGGCCTATCTGATCTATACGATCCGCAACGGTCGCCGGCAAAGCTCGGCCGAAGCCTTTCTGAAGCCTGCAAGGAAGCGCAAGAATCTGACCGTCGTTACCGGCACGCAAGCCGCGCGAATCGTGTTCGACGGCACGCGCGCCGTCGGTGTCCAGTGCGAAAGCGCGGGGCAGCAGATCGCTTACCGGGCGCGCCGCGAGGTCGTGCTGTCGGCGGGCGCGCTCGAGTCGCCGCGGCTTTTGCAGCTTTCGGGCATTGGCGATCCAGTCCATTTGCAGTCGCTCGGCATTCCTGTCGTGGCGGCGAATCCGGGTGTCGGACGGAACATGCGCGAGCACTATCTGTATATGGTGCAGGCGCGTCTGCAGCATTGGCGCGATTCGCAGAACCGGCAGTTCAGCGGCATGCGGCTATGGCGTAACGCGATGCAGTATTTTCTGTTCCGCCGTGGCGTGATGTCGCTCGGCTCGTATCAGGTGGGTGGTTTCGTCAAGACCGCGCCCGATGCGAAGCGTCCCGACGTTCAATTGATGATGGCGCCGTACTCGATGGATTTCGGCGCGGCGGGTTACGCGTTCGAGTCGTTCCCGGGCATGCAGCTCTTCAGCTATCCACTGCGTCCACGCAGCGAGGGGCACCTCAGGCTCCAGTCGTCGGACCCGCGCGTGCCGCCTGAAGTCGTCGCGAACTATCTTGCCGATCCGTACGACCAGAAGATGGCCGTCAATGCGTTCCGGCTCATGCGCAACGTGCTGGGCGCCGAGCCGCTCAGGAGTCTGCTGGTGGGGGAGACACGCCCCGGCCTCGCTGTCCAGACCGATGACGAAATTCTTGACCTGTACCGGCGCGACGGCCAATCCGGTTTTCACGCATGCGGTACTTGCAAGATGGGCTCGGACCCGCTTGCCGTGCTCGATTCGCGGCTGCGCGTGCGCGGTGTCGAAGGCCTGCGCGTGATGGATCTGTCTGTCACACCCACGATGATCTCCGGCAACACGAACGGCCCGATGATGGCGATGGCATGGCGCGCCGCCGGGCTGATCCTGGAGGACGCGCGATGAGTTGCCTTGAGGACTATAAGGGGCACTTTTCGAATATCGAATTCGAGCGACGCGACGGTGTTTTGCAAGTGCGCCTGCATACGGATGGCGGCCCACTGAAGTGGGGCGCACTCGATCGCAGCATTCACAGCCAGCTAGGCGAGGCGTTCTATCAGATCGCACGCGACCTCGACAATCGCGTGGTCATCCTGACCGGAACCGGCGATTCGTTCTGCGACGCGATGAATCACGCCGAGTTTCCGGCGGAGCCGCTTTCGCAAGTCTGGCCGCGCTTGCAACGCGAGGGGCAAGACTTGCTGATGCAACTGCTCGACATTCCGGTTCCGGTTATCGGCGCGATCAACGGGCCTGCGCATATTCATGCCGAGCTGCTGGCGCTGTCCGACATCGTGCTCGCCTCCAGCCACGCGGAAGTCTCGGATCAGGCGCACTTCATTCACGGCGTCGTGCCCGCGGACGGCGTGCAGATAGTCTGGCCGATGCTGATCGGCCACAACCGCGCCCGCCACTTTCTGCTCACCGGCGAGCGCATCAGTGCGCAACGCGCGTGGGAGCTTGGTGTCGTCGGCGAAGTCGTCGCGCCCGACACGTTGCTCGAACGCGCCTGGCAAATCGCGCGCGAAATCGCGGCGAAGCCGGTCGAAACGTTGCGATACACGCGCGCGGTCTTTACGCAGCCGTTCAAGCGTCGCATGGTCGACGAGCTGGGCTTCGGGCTCGCGCTCGAAGGGCTTGCGGGTATCGCCGCGCAGTCTGGCAGAACGTAGCCCGTCAACGCGACATGTTCACAAATGGGAGACCCGATATGACATTGGCAGTGCAAGCATCAACGCAGCGCAGCGCGATCGTTCAGCAGGCGCTCGATCGCGCGACGCGCGAAAGCGGCGAGATCGGCGTGCAGGTGGCCGCTTATCTGAACGGCAAACTCGTGATCGACGCATGGAGCGGCGTGGCGGACCCGTCCACCGGCCGTCCTGTCGATGGCGACACGCTCTTCAATGTCTATTCGGTCACGAAGGCCGTTGCGGCAACCGCGTTGCACATTCTGGCCGACCGCGGCCTGATCGAGTACGACGCGCCGGTGACGCGCTACTGGCCGGAGTACGGCGCGCACGGCAAGGAGAAAACCACGGTGCGCGATGTGCTGACTCATCGCGCGTGCGTGCCGCAAATGCCCGAGGGCGTCACGCCGGAGCTGATGTGCGACTGGCAGTGGATGACCCGCGCAATCGCAAACCTCGAGCCGCTCGCCGAGCCGGGGACGAAGACGCTTTATCTGTCGATGACGTTCGGCTGGATCGTTGGCGAGCTGGTGCGACGGGCCGATCCGAAGAAGCGCTCGTTGGGCCGTTTCGTCCGGGAAGAGATTGCGCTGCCGCTTGGCATCGAAGATCTATGGATTGGCATCCCGGACGAAGTCGAACCGCGCATCGCACGTCTCACCGATGCGATGGTGCCGGTTCCCGCGGAGTACCTGCCGCCGCTATTCCTGCGCTCGATGCCCGAACAGGTTGCATTGACGCCGCAAGTCTTCGAGCGTCCGGACGTGCGGCGCGCGGAAGTAGCGGGTGTCGGCGGGATCTTCAATGCGCGCAGCGAGGCGCGCTTCTGGGCGATGCTCGCATGTGGCGGTGAGTTGGACGGCGTGAGGATACTGTCGAAGGAGCTCGTCGCCACGCTGAATACGCCACGCGCGAATAGCGAAGAACCGGACCCGGTGATGTTCGGCTTTCCGATTCCGATCACGATCGGCGGCTTCTGGTTCGGCGGCGACCATCCGCCGGTGACGGCGGTGCGTTCGCCGCGCGCGTTGTGCCATCCGGGTCAGGGCAATTCGATCGGCTGGGCGGACCCGGACACCGGGCTCGCCGTCGCGATTTGCCATAACAAGCTGTTCAACCCGACCACGCCGGAAGAAGATCCACTGCTTCCCATCGCTGCGGCGATTCGCAACGCGCTGGATCTGGAGTGAGCGGCACGATGGTCATGGATATCGCGTGTTTGCAGCAATGGACCGGGCGCACGGAGGAAATGCGGGACCACGTCACCCTCACGCCGATGACGGCGCTCGGCGCCGTGCTAGACCGGGACGACCCGCCCGCGGCAACTGGCGATGAGTTGCCGCCGTTGTGGCACTGGCTCTATTTTCTGCCGGTCCATCGTCAGTCGATGGTCGGGCTCGACGGGCATCCAAAGCGTGGCGGTTTCCTGCCACCGGTCGACTTGCCTCGCCGCATGTGGGCAGGCAGTCAACTGGAGTTCGTGCGATCGCTGAAAGCGGGCAGCGCGATCACCCGACTTTCTTCGATCGAGAGCGTAGCGCACAAGCAGGGGCGCACCGGCGATCTGGTGTTCGTCAAGGTCAAGCACGAAGTAAGCGATGCGAATGGCGTTGCGCTCGTAGAACGCCAGGATATCGTGTATCGGGATCATCCGGTTGCTGGCGAGAAGCCGGCGGCGTCACAGGCCGCGCCCGCGGGCGCCCATTGGGCCCGCGAGATCAATCCCGATCCCGTGCTGCTGTTCCGCTATTCGGCACTGACGTTGAATGGTCATCGCATTCACTACGATCGGCCTTACGCAAGCGGCGAAGAGGGCTACGAGGGTCTCGTCGTGCACGGCCCGCTGCTCGCCACGCTACTCATGGACTCGCTGAGATCGGAACTGCCGGGCGCGCGCGTCGGAGTGTTTTCGTTCCGCGCAATCAAACCGGTGGTGGACACTTCGCCTTTCTATGTATGCGGAAAGCGAGACGAATCCGACCCAGGCAAAGTGAGCTTGTGGATCGCTGGTAGCGACGGGTCATTGCGGATGGATGCCACGGCTGTTCTCAGCTGATCGTTGAGTCCGGTCCGCCGGCGGGTACGCCGTAGCCGGACCGGGCGCTGAATTGGAGACTTATGCGTTCGTTTCTTTTTGTGCCGGGAAGCAAGCCCGAAAGATTCGCCAAGGCGCTCGCGGCAGGCGCCGATGCGGTGATCGTTGACTTGGAGGACGCCGTTGCAGACGCGGACAAAGCGTCGGCGCGTGCCCATGTTGCCGATGCGGTACGAACATTTTCGGCATCGCCAGTTTGCGTGCTGTTGCGCATCAATGGCGCTGGAACACAGTGGTTCGACGAGGACCTGTCACTTGCCGCGTTCGATGGGATCGATGGCGTCGTGCTGCCCAAGGCGGAGACGCCGGCTGCGTTGACCGCCGTAGCGGCGGCAACGACGAAGCCAATCTGGCCGATCATCGAATCCGCCGCGGGCGTCTGGAATGCGTTGGAGGTGGCACGCATGCCCGGCGTGAAGCGGCTGGTCTTCGGCTCGGTCGACTTCGAGCTCGATCTGGATTGCGACGGCTCATGGGACGCGTTGCTGCACGCGCGTTCGCGCATCGTGCTGGCTTCGCGCGTCGCTGGAATTGAAAGTCCGGTCGATGGCGTCACCGTGGCGATCGACGACGAGCAGCAGCTCGCCGAGGACTCGTCGAAGGCGCGATCGCTGGGTTTTGGCGGCAAGCTGTGCATTCATCCGCGCCAGGTCAAGGCGGTCAACGCCGCTTTCAGCCCCAGTGCGGATCAGATTGCCAACGCGCGGCGGATCGTCGAAGCGTATGAGCGGGCGGAAGGCGGGGCAGTGTCCGTCGATGGACGGATGGTGGACTTGCCCGTGTTGCTCAAGGCAAGACGTATCGTTAGCGCGTCCGAAAAGGTGCGCGATTCGGCAGAGGGGTGAGAGGTGCGGCGGAGTGAGCGCCGCATCGCCCGCGCCGCCGCTTCAAGGGATGACGCGGGAGTGTTGCGATTTGGCTTACACCGGGTCCCACGGCGTGAGCGCCATGGAAGGCACGTTCGGGAAGAAGCTCGCTTCGAACGCCGGCATGACCTGCTCGGCAATCGCTTCTGGCGTCCAGCCGCCGTCGCGATGCAGCGAGCGGATCATCCGGATCTGGTTGAAGAAGTAGATCTCGTTTGCGCGCACGCCGAAGATCTGTCCCGACACCTTCGCGGCCTGGTCGGAAGCGAGGTAGACCGCGAGCGGCGCGATCTTGCGCGATTCCATGCGCTTGAGAACTTCGACGCGTGCCTTTTGCTCAGGCGTCTCCGAGGGGATCGAGGCCGTCATCGCGGTCCATGCCCACGGTGCGATGCAGTTCGAGCGCACGTTGAATTTGGCCATGTCGAGGGCAATCGACTTCGACAGACCGACGACACCCATCTTGGCGGCCGAGTAGTTGGCCTGTCCGATGTTGCCGATCAGACCCGACGTGGAGGTCATATGAACGAAGCTGCCGCCGTTTTGCGCCTTGAAATGCGGAGCCGCGGCGCGTGCCACGAAAAACGATCCGTTCAGATGAACGTCGACGACGGCTTTCCACTCATCGAGGCTCATGTTGAAAAACATACGGTCACGCACGATGCCGGCGTTGTTCACCACACAGTCGATGCGGCCGAACGTGTCCAGCGCAGCCTGCACGATCTTCTGCGCGGAGTCCCATTCGGCCACGCTGTCCGTGGAAGCAACCGCTTGGCCGCCCGCCTCCTTGATTTCCGCGACGACGCGCTGTGCGGCGAATTCGCCGGTTTCGGCGTTGCGACCGAGGTCGTTGACGACGACCTTGGCGCCGTTCGCCGCGAATTGCAGCGCGAAATCGCGCCCGATGCCGGCACCCGCACCCGTTACCACTACCACCTTGTCCTTGACGAAATCGCTCACTCTTGTCTCCGTTCGATACAGGCGTTGATGTTGAAAAGCTCGCCCACGTATAATAACAAAAACTGAACGCCGTTGCGGAATATGAACGATATTGCGTTGGCAGCGAGTGCCTGGTGATTCATCTATTCGAGGGCTACAAAATGAAAGGAGACGCGCAATGAACGACATGAAAGGCTGGACCGTGCCGGACCATATTCCGCGGGAACTCGTGGTCGATTTCGACTATATGAATCCGCCCGGTGCCGAAGACGACGTCCATCGGGCGTGGAAGACGCTGCATACGGGTCCCGATATCGTCTGGTCTCCGTACTATGGCGGCCACTGGATCGCCACGCGCGGCGAAGACATCGAGGCGATGCAGAAGGACCATACCCGTTTTTCGCATCGCAGCGTCAACATCCCGCCGCTCAATGAAACGCAGCTCGTGCCGCTGGAACTCGACCCGCCCGAACATACCCAGTACCGCAACCTGATCACGCCCGCTTTTCTGCCGCAAGCTATCGCGTCGCTGGAAAGCGACGTGCGCAGCCTCGCAATCGAGCTGATCGAAAAAATCGCTCCACGAGGCGAATGCGAGTTCGTGTCGGAGTTCTCGAAGATCTTGCCGATCGTGATTTTCCTGCGTCTGGCCGATCTCCCGTTGAGCGATCGCGGACAATTGCTCGAATGGGCGGAATGGGCCGTGCGCGGCAATGTCGAGCAGCGCAACGAATCCCAGCACCGGCTGATTGGCTATATCTCCACCTGGGTGGAAAAGCGCAAGGCAGAGGCGAGCGGCGATCTCGTCAGCCTGATCGCGAACGCGCAGATCGACGGCAAACCGATCAGCCCTGAGCGGATGTTCGGCATGTTCATCGTCGTGCTGTTCGGCGGCCTCGATACCGTCGCATCGATGATGGGTTTCATCGCGCGTTTCCTCGCGGAGAACCCGGCTCATCGGCGCCAGCTAATCGAAAATCCAGAACTGATGGTTTCGTCAGTCGATGAGATGATTCGTCGCTTTGGCGTGGCGAACACCGCGCGGCTCATCACGCAGGACATGGAATACAAGGGCATCCAGTTCAGGAAGGGTGACCAGATTCAATTGCCGAACTCGCTCTTTGGCCTCGACGACCGCAAGTTCAGCGATCCGCTCGCCGTCGACCTGACGCGCAAGCCAGTGCTTCACGCGGCGTTCGGCAACGGCCCGCATCGCTGCCCGGGGTCGTTCCTTGCGCGTACGGAGATCAAGGTTTTCCTGCAGGAGTGGCTCAAACGCATTCCCGATTTCCGCATTCGCGAGGGCGACAAGCCGCGATGCGGTTCGGGCTCCGTCAACGGCATGCTTTATCTGCCGCTCGTCTGGGACGTAGCACCCTGAAGTATCACCACCCTCAACGACTCATCGACGATCATGAAAAAGTGGCAATGTATTTTTTGCGGTTTCTACTACGACGAAGCAGCGGGACTTCCGGCGGAGGGCATCGCGCCCGGCACTCGTTGGGAAGACATTCCGGATGACTGGGCATGTCCTGAATGCGGGGCGACCAAGGCTGACTTCGTGATGATCGAGGTCGAGGCCTGAGGGTTCGAACACGCGCACGGCGTCGACGTCGAGCGCGTGCGCGTCATAGCCCCGCGTCAGGCGCGCTCGAATACGGCGGCAATACCCTGGCCGCCGCCGATGCACATGGTCTCGAGCGCATAGCGTCCCTTTCGGCGCGTCAGCTCGTGCAACAGCGTGGTCATGATCCGCACGCCCGTTGCGCCGATCGGGTGTCCGAGCGATATGCCCGAGCCGTTCACGTTGAGCCGGTCGATGTCATGCCAGTTCCAGCCTTTGAGGACAGCCAGTACCTGGCATGCGAACGCTTCGTTCACCTCGACGAGATTCATCTGATCGAGCGTAAGACCGGTGCGCATCATCAGCTTCTGCACTGCGGGCACGGGGCCGATGCCCATCCGTGACGGCTCGCAGCCCGCCGCGGCCCATCCCGTCAGCCATGCCATAGGCTCGAGTCCGAGCTCTTCGAGGCGGTCTTCCGCGACGACGAGGCAAGCGGCGGCCGCATCGTTCTGCTGGCTGGAGTTACCTGCGGTGACCGTTCCGCCCGGCATCAACGCGCGAAGCTTGCCGAGGCTTTCCATACTGGCGTCCGCACGGAATCCCTCGTCTTTGGAAAACAGCAGCGGCTCGCCTTTTTTCTGCGGAACGCTGACCGCAACGACCTCTTCGGCCATATGGCCCGACTCCCACGCTGCCGCGGCGCGCTGATGGCTGCGCAGCGCGAACTCGTCGGCGGCCTCGCGACTGATGCCATAGTCGATGGCGAGATTTTCTGCGGTCTCGATCATGCCGGAGATATAGCCGAAACGTGATTCCGGCTGCGAGCGCTCGCGGCCGCGCGCGAGCCGGTCGTGAAACTGCACGGAGCCCGAGCGGGCGCCCCAGCGCATGTCCGTGCTGTAGTACTCGATGTTGCTCATGCTTTCGACGCCGCCAGCCAGCACGACGTCCGCGGCACCGGTCTGCACCATCATCGCGGCGGTGGCGAGCGCCTGCAGGCCGCCGCCGCAGCGGCGGTCCAACTGCATGCCGGGCACGTCGACAGGCAGGCCCGCCTGCAGCGCGATCCAGCGGCCCACGCACGGCGTTTCGCTGTTCGCATACGATTGTGCGAAGACGACATCGTCGATGCGAGCGGGGTCGAGCCCTGCACGCCGGATCGTTTCGTTCGCGACGAGTGCACCGAGCTCTTCGACGCTAACGCCGCGCAGGCTACCGCCAAAGGTGCCCACGGGCGTTCGTACAGGGGAGACAATTGCCGCGCGTTTCATGGGACGTTTCCTTGCAAAGTTTGAGGTTGCGGATGCGGGTTTGCTTGCGATCAGGCAACGAGCGTCGCGCTTCCGGTGCGATGAAGGGGCAGGGCGCTCGCCATCTGATCGAGAGCGCCGCGATGATCCGGATGGGCGATCGCCAGCATGCGTTCGCGCCGTTGCCGCAGTGTCAGGCCGCGCAGATCGGCTATGCCGTATTCGGTCACCACGATGGCGGCGTCGCTGCGTGGCGTGCTGACCGGTCCATTCAACGACGCGACGATGCGGCTGGCGCCCTTGCTTGCGGTAGACGGCAATGCGATGACTGGAACGCCGCCACGCGAGCGCCGCGCGCCGCGCAGAAAATCCAGTGCGCCGCCCACCGCGCCCACATACACGCCACCGGCAACCTCGGCGTTGATCTGGCCGCTCAGATCGACTTCCACGGCCGAGTTGATGGCGACGAAGCGCTCGATGCTTGCGAGCACGTTCGCGTCGTGCGTGTAGCGAGTCGAACGGAACTCGACGGCGTCGTTGCGATGCGCGAACTCGTGAATGCGACGGCCGCCCATCATCACGCCTGCAATGGTCTTGCCCGCGTCGATCGTCTTGCGCGCATTGTTGATCACGCCGATTTCCATCAGATCGGCGACCTTGTCCCCGATCGTGCCGGAATGAATGCCGAGGTCGCGCCGATCGCCGAGGCAAGCGAGGATCGCTTCGGGAATCGCGCCGAGGCCGAGTTGAATCGTGGCGCCGTCTTCGATCAAAGCGGCCGTGTTTTGTGCAATCGCCTGATCCGTCGCGCTTGCCGCGCTTGGCGAACTCTCGGGCAGAGCGCGTGACGTCGGGAGAATGAAGTCGATCTCGTCGTCGCGAAGATACCGTTCGCCGTAAGTCCAGGGTGCCTGTTCATTGACCTCCGCAATGATGACGCGCGCGCGCTCGAGCGCAGGGATCAGATACTCATGCGCGACCGACAGGCTATAGCGTCCTTGCGAATCGGGGGGCGCCAATTGCAGCAGCAGCACATCGATCGCAAACTGACCCGAGTCCATCAGCTCCGGGAACTGCGAATAGTGGCACGGAAGAATGTCGAGCGCGCCAGCCTTGGCCAGTGCGCGGTTGGAGCCGCTGCCGCAGTACGAAACGAAATCGATGCAGTCGGCGTGCTCGGGGCGGCACGTGTCGTAGTTGCTGGCACCGAGAAAAACCCGGAACGCGCCGACAGCATGCCGTTGCTCGAGCAGCTTGCGGGTGAGCGCAAGAGGCTCCGCGTTCGATTGGCCCCATGTGACAGTGTCGCCGCGACGGATGATGGACGCAAAGTCGATGGCGTCCGCCTCTAGCAGTATGGGCATGATGTTGTTCGCGTCAATTGGCGGCTTGCGCAAAGTCATGCGCTTCGTTGTGCTGCCCCCGCACGGCGCCCGAGGCAACGAGTTCCGCAATCCGGTCTTCGCTGTAGCCGATGCTGTGCAGGACGAGCTCCGCATGCTCGCCCAGTCCCGGAACCCCGAGCGGTGGCGACGCGGGCTCCATGCGGAAATGAATCGGGCTCGCTACGTGGGCGCGTCCGGACGGATCGGTCTGGACCATTCTTCGCTCATGAGCATGTGGATGGTTTAGCGCCTCCGCGGTCGAGAGCACCGGCGCGACGCTGACGTTCCGGCCTTTGAACCAATCGAGCCATTCATCGAGCGTGCGTGTAATGAATGTTTGCGTCAGGAATGCTCGAACGCGTATCTGGCCTTCACCCCCCGGCCCGGTCGCGTCGGCGACCAGGTCGGGACGGCCGAGCGGCGTAAGTAGGTTGCTGGCAAAACTGTATTCCCGGCCGCCGAGGCAGAGCCATTTCGAATCGGCGGTCTCGTAGGTGCTGAGCATCGCGAGTCCGCTATCGCCCTCGGTCGCTTCCGACGATTGCCCGGCCGGCATGTTGAGCAAACGGCCGCTCAGGTACGGCTGTGCCGTGAGCGCTGCATCGAACAGCGACACGTCGATGTAGTCGCCGCGCCCGGTTTCCCGGGCGCGCAGCAGCGCCATCAACACAGCGGACAATGCCGTCAGCGAACCGGCCAGCGCGGCGAGCGACGGTCCCGTGGCAAACGGCATTCCTCGCTCATCGCGCGGCAGCGTACCTGCAAGCGATTGAACTACCGGATCGTGTGCGGGCAATTGACAGAGCGGGCCGGTCTGGCCGAATGCGGTAATCGCGCAATAAACGACCTTCGGGTTATTGCGGCTCACCGTGTCGTAGTCGATGCCAAGGCGAGCGGCGACGCCCGGCCTCGACGATTCGATGACGACGTCGGCCTCGTTCAGCAGCTTCAGCGCGACCTCGCGTCCGTCCGGATGCTTCAGGTCGAGACCGATGCTGCGCTTGCCGCGGTTGATAGCCGCGAAGAAAGCGCCGTCCGTGCCGGGTGCGCCGCGCGTCGGGTCGCCGGTGACCGGTTCGACCTTGATGACTTGCGCCCCGTGATCGGCGAGGTTGGCAGCGAGGAACGGACCCGGCATGAACTGCGACAGGTCAATGACTCGAAGGCCGGTCAGTTTCATGCCAGAGCAGCGCTGAAGCCGAGCTGGCGTTGGGCAATCGCGGCGGCTTCCTCGACGATGCGGGCGATCAATTCCGCGCAGGTCGGCAAATCGTGAATGAGGCCTGTGACGATACCGGCGGGGAAAGCGCCGCCTTCGACTTCTCCCGTAGCGAACGCATCCATCCAGCGCTGTGCTCCGGTCAGTGCGGACAGGTCCGAATGCGTCACGTTTTTGCTGCGCTCAAGTTCGAGCGCGGCGAGGCTCACGCTATTCTTGACCACGCGGCTCGGGTCCCCGATCGAGCGGCCCAACAGGACGGTATCGCGCTCGGTCGCTTCCAGCAGACGTTGCTTGATCGCTGGGTGGACCGGCGATTCTTGCGTGAGCATGAAACGCGTACCCATGTTGATGCCATCCGCGCCGAGCGCGAGAGCCGCCATCAGGCCGCGCCCATCGGCGAAGCCCCCGGACGCGAGAATCGGCACCTTGAGCTTTTCGGCTGCGGCTGGAATCAGGATCAGTCCGGGGATATCGTCTTCGCCAGGGTGCCCCGCGCATTCGAATCCGTTGATGCTGACGACATCTGCGCCGAGTGATTCCGCCTTCACCGCGTGGCGAACCGTGACGCACTTATGCACGACCTTAACGCCATGTGCCTTGAACTCGGCGATGTATTTCGCGGGATTGCTGCCAGCCGTTTCAACGACCTGGACGCCTTGGGACACGATCGTGCGAACATACCCGTCATAGTCGAGACCGGCATTCGCGCCGAGAACGGTCAGGTTGACGCCAAAGGGCTTGTCCGTGAGCGAACGCACCTTGTCGATTTCGCGCGCGAGTGCATCGGCGCTTGCATGGGTGTGCGCGGAGATGAACCCGAGCCCACCCGCGTTCCCCACGGCCGCCGCCAGTTCGGCTCGCGCCACCCAGCGCATGCCGCCCTGAATGATGGGATATTGAATGCCGAGTAATTCAGTAATGCGGTTGACATACGGTTTCATCGCGCGCCTGTAATCTGGATAGGGAGTGTGGGTGCCAGAGAAATGCGCCTGACGCGCGTGACCTGGCGTTCTCGGTTTGCCACGATGCGCGTGGCGTTCTTGGCGATTCAACAATCGCGAAACTGGGGTTTGCGCTTTTCGGCGAAGGCTGCCATGCCTTCCTTTCGATCTGCGGTGGCGAAGGTCGAATAGGCCATGCGCCGCTCGAACAGGATGCCTTCCGCGAGGCTGGATTCGTAGGCGCGGTTCACACACTCCTTCGCCATCGCCACGACGGGTTGCGAATATCGCGCGATTTCATCGGCCGTTTTCAGTGCTTCTTCGACGAGCGTGTCGACCGGCAGGATGCGGCTCACGAGACCGCATCGTTCTGCCTCGACGGCGTCCATCTTGCGGCCGGTGAGGATCATCTCCATCGCCTTCGATTTGCCGAGCACGCGCGTGAGGCGTTGGGTGCCGCCAGCGCCGGGAATGGTCGCCAGCGTGATTTCGGGCAGGGCGAAACGGGCATCGTCGGCGGCGAGAATGAAGTCGCACATCATGGCCAGTTCGCAGCCTCCGCCCAACGCAAGACCCGCGACCGCCGCGATGACCGGCTTGCGGCAACGCGAGGTGCGTTCCCAGTTCGACGTGATGAACTGATTCTTGTAGACGTCCATGTACGTCCATTCGTTCATCATCTTGATGTCGGCTCCGGCGGCGAACGCCTTTTCGCTGCCGGTCAGCACGATCGAGCCGATGGCGGGATCGGCTTCAAAGTCGTCGAGTGCTGCCGTCAGCTCGTCCATCAGCTGGTTGTTCAGCGCGTTGTAGGCTTGCGGACGGTTCAGCCTGAGCAAGCCGGCTTTTCCGTGCGTTTCGACGATGATCGTCTCGTAGGCCATGGTTCTTCCTTGAGGGAATGAGGGGGAACGCTGCTCGCGCGTGGTTCGTCGGCCGCGGCGCGCCCTTAGGGTTACGTCAAAGCGTACCGCACGTTGCCAATTATTTGAACGACGTTTATGATTCTGAATGTGAGGCCCGGCTTTGTCAATTGAGCGCGAGGGCAGATTCACTAACGGGAAACACCGCGAGGAGACACTGCATGACTACTCGTCACGAGGACGGACAGATTCGCGTTGAGCAGCGCGGGAACCTGCTCTTGATGGGCATCGACCGGCCGGAAAAGCGCAACGGATTTACCCCGAAGATGTTCCGCGAACTGGCCATGGCTTACACGCAGCTCGAACAGAGCAGCGATATTTTTTGCGGGCTGGTCTACGCCGAAGGGGATCACTTTACGGCAGGGCTCGACATGCCGAAGATCGCGCCATTGCGCCGGGAAGGGAAATCCCTGCTTCCTGAAGGCGAGGTCGATCCGTTCAACTTGCGCGCGCCGCTGCGCACCAAGCCGGTCGTCATTGCGCTCAAGGGAATCTGTTTCACGGTCGCGGTCGAATTGATGCTCGCATCGGAAGTGGCTGTGGCGGCCGACAACTGCCGTTTCTCCCAGCTTGAAGTCAAGCGGGGGATCATGGCAGGTTGTGGTGCGACGTTCCGCATGGTCCAGCGTGCCGGCTGGGGCAACGCGATGAAGGTACTACTTACTGGCGACGAATTCACCGCGCAAGAGGCGCGGCACATGAACTTCGTGCAGGATGTCGTGCCCGCGGGGCAGGAGTTCGACCGGGCGCTCGCGATCGCAGAGCGAATTGCGGCGCAGGCACCGCTAGCCGTGCAGGCCACGATGCAGAACGCGCGGGTTTCGCTGGGACAAGGCTGGCAGGATGCTTACGCGACAATTCAGTCGACCCAGCAGTTTCTCTACAACACTGAAGATGCCAAGGAAGGTGTTCAGTCCTTCATCGAAAAACGTGCGGCGAAATTTGTCGGCCGCTGATGCATGGCTTCCGGCGCAGCCGGTGCGAATTCAAGGGGACAGTTTGTTATGACAAAAGGCGCGTTGGCGGGTGTTCGCGTCCTCGACCTGAGCCGTATTCTCGCGGGGCCGTGGGGGGCTCAAATGCTGGCGGATCTCGGCGCCGAGGTCATCAAGGTCGAGCGTCCGGGAAAGGGCGACGATTCGCGGCAATTCGGCCCACCGTTCCTGATGGATCGGGACGGCAAGGTCACGCGCGAGTCGACGTTTTTTATCAGCGCGAACCGCGGCAAGAAGTCGATCACCTGCGATATCTCTACGCCTGAGGGCCAGGCGCTGATCCGCTCGCTGGCTGCACAATGCGACGTGTTGCTCGAGAACTATAAGGTGGGCGACCTCAAGCGTTACGGGCTCGACTACGAGAGCCTCAAGCTGGTCAATCCGCGCCTGATCTACTGTTCGATAACCGGGTTCGGCCAGACCGGACCATATAGCCCACGGCCGGGCTATGACTCGATTTTCCAGGCGATGGGTGGCTTGATGAGCGTGACTGGAAACGGTGACGACGTGCCCGGCGGCGGCCCTATGAAAACCGGGCCCAGTCTTGCCGACATCCTCTGTGGTCAGTACGCCGCTTCGGCGATCATCGCGGCCCTCTATCATCGCGACGCGGCGCAAGGCGGTACTGGCGAAGGGCAGTACATCGACCTGGCGTTGCTGGACGCGATGATTGCTGCCACATCGCACTATGCAAGCCAGTACCTCGTTTCTGGCCAGATTCCGATCCGGCGCGGTACCGAGGGCAATGGTGGCATGCCGTCCCGCATGTTCCGTTGCGCCGATCGCGACATCATGATCGTTGCCGGCAACAACGAGCAGTACACGCGAATGTGCAATGTTCTCGGGCATCCCGAGCTTGCTACTGATCCGCGATTCAGCGAGATCGCTCTGCGCGTAAAGAATCGTCGCGCACTGGGCGAAGTGTTCGAGCCGCTGATCGTCGAATGGCAGAGCGATGAACTGCTCGCGGCACTCGACGCCGCCGGAGTGCCGGCTGGACCGATCAACAATCTGGAACAGGTGTTCGCAGATCCGCATGTGCAGGCACGCGAGATGTGCGTGGAAGTCGCGCACCCGCTCACAGATCAGGCCGTTCGTATGGTGGCGAATCCGGTCAAGATGTCGGGCACGCCTATCGATTCATACGGCGCGCCGCCGACGCTCGGCCAACATACGGACGAAGTGCTGCGTGACGTGCTCGGTATGTCGCAGCACGATATCGATGCTCTGCGCGAAAAGAAAGTTCTATAGAGCGCGGAAAAGCCTGTGAAGCGCATTCTTCGAGGGTGCGCTTTTTTTATGGATTACCCACCAGTTCCTTGAGGGGTGCATTGCGCCCGAAGGTCGAATGGTTGCTGCCTCGCGCAGCAGGCCTCGTGGGTACGTTCATACCACGCATATGCAATCAGGAGTACTTTGATGCACATTGGAATCCCCGCGGAAACGCGGGCGAACGAATGCCGTGTGGCCGCGACACCCGAAACAGTCAAGAAATACGTCGCCCAAGGGCACACGGTAACGATCCAGACCGGCGCGGGCATCGGCGCGAGCTATCCCGACGAGGCGTACATCGCCGTGGGCGCGCGGGTCGCCGATGCGGCTGCTGCGTTCGGCGCGGACCTTGTGCTCAAGGTTCAGTCGCCAACGCGGAGCGAATTGCCGTTCATGAAGTGGGGTTCGGTGCTCGTTGGCATGCTCGACCCCTTCAACGTCGACAATGCGACCACACTCGCCGCGGCTGGCGTCACCGCGTTCGCGCTCGAAGCCGCACCGCGCACGACACGCGCACAGAGCCTCGATGTGCTGTCCTCGCAGGCCAATATCGCCGGGTACAAGGCGGTGCTCCTGGCTGCGAACCTTTATCCGCGCTTCATGCCGATGCTGATGACCGCCGCAGGCACCGTGAAGGCGGCGCGCGTGCTGATTCTTGGTGCGGGCGTGGCGGGTCTGCAGGCCATTGCCACGGCGCGGCGCCTTGGCGCGGTGATCGAAGCTTCCGATGTACGCCCGGCGGTCAAGGAGCAGATCGAGTCTCTCGGCGGAAAGTTTCTCGACGTGCCGTTCGAAACCGATGAGGAACGCGAGGCGGCCCAAGGTGTGGGCGGCTACGCTCGCCCCATGCCACCTTCGTGGCTCGCGCGCCAGGCGGCGCTGGTGCATGAGCGCGCAAAGCAGGCCGACATCGTCATCTCGACCGCGCTGATTCCGGGCCGCGACGCGCCGACGCTGCTGCCTTCGGAAACCGTGCAGGCGATGAAGCCGGGCTCGGTCGTGATCGACCTCGCGGCGGGACGCGGTCCCGTCGCCGAGCAGGCCTCCGGACGGCGCGGCGGCAATTGCCCTCTCACCGAGGCCGACAAGGTCGTGACGCACCATGGCGTGCAGATCTGCGGCTACACGAACCTCGCTTCGATGGTCGCCGCCGATGCCTCCGCGCTCTACGCGCGCAATCTGCTCGACTTCCTGAAGCTGATCGTCACGAAGGAGGGCATCCTCAACATCGATCTCGCGGACGACATCGTCGGGGCTACGCTGCTGGCCCGTGACGGCCAGGTCACGCGCAAGGCATGACGGGAAGGAGAACAGGAATGGAAGTCATCAATCATACGGTCATCAATCTGATCATCTTCGTGCTAGCCGTCTACGTCGGCTATCACGTGGTCTGGAACGTCACGCCTGCTCTGCATACGCCGCTGATGGCCGTGACCAATGCGATTTCGGCGATCGTCATCGTCGGCGCGATGCTCGCCACGGGACTGACCGTGGGCGGCGCAGGCAAGTTTTTCGGCACGTTCGCCGTGCTGCTCGCGGCCGTCAACGTGTTCGGCGGATTTCTCGTCACGCGGCGCATGCTGGAGATGTTCCGCAAGAAAGAGCCGAAGAAGCTCACCGGCAAGGAGGATGCGTAAATGAGCATGAACCTCGTTACGCTGCTTTACCTGGTGGCGTCGGTCTGTTTCATTCAGGCGCTCAAGGGGCTTTCCAACCCGAGAAGCGCGCGCGCGGGCAACATGTTCGGCATGGTCGGCATGGCGATCGCCATTCTCACCACGCTTGCGCTGATCGTGAAGGAGTCCGCGCAGTTCGGCTCGAATCTCGGGCTCGGGCTTGCGTTGCTGTTCGCGGCGCTCGTGGTGGGCGGCGGTCTTGGCGCGTATGTCGCCGCGCGCGTCGAGATGACGAAGATGCCCGAGCTGGTCGCGGCGATGCATTCGCTGATCGGTCTTGCTGCTGTCTGCATTGCGTACGCGGTAGTTTCCGATCCCACCGCATTCGGGCTCGTTGCAGAAAATGCGCCGTATCCGGGCTTCCTGCCATACGGCAACCGTATCGAGCTTTTCATCGGCACCTTCGTCGGCGCGATTACGTTTAGCGGCTCGGTAATCGCCTTCGGCAAGCTGTCGGGCAAGTACAAGTTCCGGCTGTTTCAGGGCGCGCCCGTGGTCTACTCCGGCCAGCATCTGATCAACCTGATGCTCGCGCTCACGATGCTCGGCTTCGGTGTCCTGTTCTTCCTCACGCAGTCGTGGCTGCCGTTCATCATTATGACGATCATCGCGTTCGTGCTTGGCGTGCTGATCATCATTCCGATCGGCGGTGCGGACATGCCGGTGGTCGTGTCGATGCTGAACTCCTACTCGGGCTGGGCGGCGGCGGGTATCGGCTTTTCGCTGAACAACGCGATGCTGATCATCGCGGGTTCGCTCGTGGGCTCTTCCGGCGCGATTCTGTCGTACATCATGTGCCACGCGATGAGCCGCTCGTTCTTCAGCGTGCTGCTTGGCGGCTTCGGCGGCGAGGCTGGCTCAGCGGCAGCGGCTGGCGCGCAGGAGCAGCGTCCGGTGAAAGCGGGCTCCGCCGATGATGCGGCGTTCATGCTGGGCAACGCCGAGAGTGTCGTGATCGTACCGGGCTACGGGCTCGCCGTGGCGCGCGCGCAGCATGCGCTGAAGGAGCTGACCGACAAGCTCGTCGAAAAGGGCGTGGACGTGCGCTATGCGATTCACCCCGTGGCGGGCCGCATGCCCGGTCACATGAACGTGCTGCTCGCCGAAGCCGAGGTGCCCTACGACCTCGTGTTCGAAATGGAGGACATCAACAACGAATTCGGCCAGACCGACGTAGTGCTGGTGCTCGGCGCGAACGACGTCGTGAATCCGGCGGCGAAGAACGATCCGAAGTCGCCGATCGCGGGCATGCCGATCATCGAGGCGTACAAGGCGCGCACGATCATCGTGAACAAGCGCTCGATGGCCGCCGGTTATGCGGGCCTCGACAACGAGCTCTTCTACATGGACAAGACGATGATGGTGTTCGGCGATGCGAAGAAGGTAATCGAAGAAATGGTAAAAAATTGCAGCTAGGGGGCGAGTCATGACGACCGGGACAGGCAACAGTCGCATTGCAACTACAGACCAGTCAGCAGTAGGAAATATCGACTCGGGCAGGGACATGCGGGATATCTCGCGACCGCATCAAGGTTCGGACGCTGCCGGACGAGGCGGGAAGTCACCGCCGTGGGCTTGGGGGAACTGCCGCAGCGAATTCGACTGGATGGACGTGCACTTGCCGTCCTTCACGTCGGAATGGTTTTAAGAACCTTCTTAACAGGCGGTTCGAAACCGCACTCTCCGCGATCGGCCTCCAACTTCTAGCGCGACGCGGGGCAGCCGGCCCTGCGTTGCTCTGGAGGGCCGGCTCGGTGGTCTTCTCGCGCGTCGCTCTCTCGCGATGCGCATCCAACTCGACGTTTTCCCACAAGCCGTTGATTGTTTTTGCGGGCGACGGTGAGCCTTGGCGTCTGCGCGTGCGAACGCCCCTGCGTCGACGAACACATCAAAACCAGCGATGAAAAAAACGCCTTGGCTCGGTGTCCCGCAGCCAAGGCCAAACTCCACACGCTCTCGCGAAGTGTGTGAGAGGAGAAGTCGTCCGTGATCATTCTTCGATCTTGGTGCTACGCGCCGGGCGCAAAAACATTCCTCGGATCGAAATTCGCGATAATGCAACGATCTGTTTAGTTAGATCATTTCTTAATCTATCGAAATGCAACTGTTCGTTTCATATATTGCACTGCGTTCAAAAAGACGCACTAAAGCATTGACTGCCCGCCGTCCACACTGATAGTCTGCCCTGTTATGAAATTAGCGTCGTCACTGCACAGAAATGCAACTGTTCGTCCAATATCGCGCTGAGGATCGCCGAAGCGCCCAACTGCAATTTCAGAGAGATAGCGAGTGCGTTCCTGGGGATTGGCCTCGAGGTAGGCTTCGGCAGCAGGCGTTAGCGCTGCCGGGCAAATGACATTGACGGTAATGCCATAGGCGCCCCATTCGCGCGCCGCGACACGCGAGAGACCACGAATCCCCTCCTTGGTTGCGGCGTACGCGCCGAACCCCTTGAGACCTTCGATGCCGGTGCGCGAACCGAAGTTGATGATGGCGCCGCGGCCTCGCGACTTCATCTGCGGCAATACGGCTTGCATGAAATACAGCGTACCGTATAGGCCCGACTCGAGCGTATTACTCCAGTCATCGTCGGTAACAGACTCAACTGGTACACCCGGGCTGCTGCTTTGTGCATTGTTGATGAGCGCGTCTACACGTCCGAACCGCTCGACGGCAAGCTCGACTGTCCGAACGGCGTCGGCGCGATTGCGCGTATCACCGGGCACTACGAGCACTCGTGAGCCATGGGCGGTCAATTCCTCGGCGGCCTGCGTGAGTTTGGCCTCCGTACGACCAGTCAGGACCAGGCTCGCTCCCTCGGCGGCAAGTGCACGGGCAATACCGAGTCCGAGGCCTTGCCCGCCTCCGGTCACGATGGCGACCTTTTCTGCCAGTTTTTTCGGGTGCATGTGTGAGTCCAGAAGTGATGGTGAATCTTGTTGTTCGACGTGCAAGCGCACCGTAAGGACGTTCCGGAAAGAGATGTCCGGCATTCCAATTTTGCGAACGTCGTTCAACTATAGCGCAAGCAGAGAAAGGGGGCGCCCTGGCGTATTCCCGAATTCGGATGGCGCGAAAGTGTGCCACATTGCGATCGTTGTAAAACTATGTGAATAGTTCCCGTATAATCGATACAGTCAATTCATGGGGAAAATCATGTTGAAAGAGACCTCAGCGCCGGCGGACCGGGACGTCAGCGGGCCGCGCTCGCTGACCCGACTCCTCGGAATTTTCGATGTGCTGGCGAAGTCTCCGGACGGTATGTCGCTGGCAGAACTGAATGTCGCCCTCGAGTCACCCAAGAGCAGCCTGCTCAATCTGCTGAGGCCTCTAGTGGCGGAAGGGTTCTTGATGCACGACGCAGGCCGCTATCGTTTAGGGCCGTCGATCTTCCGGTTGTCCGCGGGTGTGATGGCCGCGTGGAACTTCTCGAAGATGCTGCGCCCGTTCCTGGTGGATCTCTCGAAGAGCACCAATGAAACCGTGTATATCGGTGTTCTTGACGCCGAGCACAAAGAGATCACCTATGTCGACGTGATCGAAAGCGAGCAATCGGTGCGCTATTCAATGCACATCGGTCTGCGTCGCCCGCTCTATTGCACGGCTGCGGGACGCGTACTGCTGGCCCACGCACCGGACGCTTTCGTTACCGATTACATGAAGTCGGTCAAGTTCGAGCGCCGCACGCCGCAAACGATCGCAACGAAGAAAGCGCTGCGTGATGAACTCGATCATATTCTCCAAAGTGGCCTGTCGGTGAGTCGCGGCGAACTGCTGCCGGATTCCGCCGGTGTGTCGTCGCCGATCTTCGGGCCGAATGGCAATGTGATCGCGGCGATGGCGATTGGTGCGCCGCTCGAGCGCTTCGACCGCGAACGTCATCGACTCGAAGAGAACATGATCAGAGTCGCTCAGCGGGCGTCCGCGTTGGGGCAAGCAGAAGAGGAGTGACTGGCCAGGCGGTCGGCTGCGCGGTGAAGCGCGTGCTTCACCGCGCAGTGGCCGCGGCGCGGTTTAAGATGCGTTGCACCTGAGCGCAACGCATCGATCGAAACGACAATCAGTGGGTACGACGCTTCGGCAGTATGGAAGCGATCAGCAGTCCGGCAATCGAACTGCAGGCAATGTAGACGAATACCGAAACATAGCCGCTATCGGCGGGAAACGATGCACCGCTGGCTCCGGTCGTCGCGCTGCGCAGTAGTGAAAAGACCGCCTGGGCGCCTACCGCGAAGAAACACGAGAAGAACACGTAGAGCATGCCCGTTGCCTCGCCTGTCTGATGTGCAGGCGTCGTTTCCACGATCTGGTTGTACAGCGCAGTGCTCGTAAAGGCGAGGCCGAACGAGCACAGCACCGCACCTGGCACGAAGAGCAGCAGGTTGCGATGAAGCACGATCAGTGAGGCCCAGGCCAGGGCCAGTATGAGCATGCCGATCATGGCAGCGGGGCGGGCCTTGTAGCGGGCCGCAACACGGCCGCTCCACGGGCTTGCGACCAGCGCGACGATGTTGATGCTAAACATCAGCAGTCCAGCCGTCGTTGCGCTCAGCCCGAATCCGGCGTACGTGCCGGCAGGTTGCTGGGCGAGCAGCGAGAAAACCTGTCCCAACTGCATGGCGCCAGCCGCGAGGAATGCCATGCATGCATTCGCCAATACGACTTCGCGCATTTTCAGCAGACGTACGTTGATGAGCGGATGACGGGCTCCGAGTTGATGGCGTGCCCAGAGTCCGAGCACGATCATCCCGCCAACGATCAAAGCCCATAGCCGCACATCGCCGAGTCCCCACGCGCGGATTTCCTGCACTGCGAACAGGATGGCACACAGTGCTGGAGCGAACGCAAGGCCTCGAATGTAGTCGATCCGGACGCCGGGATTCGGCGGAGACGGCGGTGCCCACGTGCGTACGGCTGCGACGGCGACGACGCACAGCGCGACTTTGAACCAGAAGCCGCCCTGCCACGAATAGTGATCCACGACGACGCCCGCGCAGATGTAAATCAGCCCCGCCGATACCATTCCCGCCGCACTGATCAATCCGACCGCGGCAGGCACCCTGGCAGGTGGCAGGTTCTCACGAACCAACCCGATCGAGAGCGGCGTAATGCCTGCCGCGATCGATTGCATCGCACAACCCGCGACGAGTATGCCGACGTCGGTCGCGCACGCAGCGACGACTGCGCCGACCGCAGCGACCGACATCACCACCAGCAGGATTCTGCGGTAGCCCAACAGATCACCGAGTCGCCCACTCACGGCTGCAAAGACGGCCGAGCCGAGCCAATATGCGGTCACGGTCCAGCTCACGGAGTTCGACGCAGGAAAGGCCTTGTAGAGCGTGACGAGCACCGTATAGATGACGGTGATGCCAGACGAAGCCGCTACCGCGGCAAGCAGGATCGCGATCGTGAATCCACGTGGTGGTCCCGCTACGCGTTGCGCTCGGTGTGCCTGCGGGGAGAGTACTTCTGCTTGCATGAACGTCTCCGGTTGCATGTATCGTTTGGATTATACTTATATCCGAACAGTGTTCGCATTGATGTTTTTGTACGAGCGATCGATGCAGGCCACAAGGATGGCGAAGGCGCTGCCCGATATCAAATCGATATCGACGCTTTTGAGTTCGATATGAGAGTTTTTCGGTCGATGGCTTGACCCGATACTTCTCTCAAGGGCGCTCGTTCAGCAGCGCTCCCCACGATCAGGAGATAGAACATGCAAGCGTATCAAGGGAAGATCTACGACGCGGACACGCACTTCTACGAAGTCGAGGACGCATTCAGCCGCTACTTGCCCGAGCAGTTCAAGAAGGACTGGTCGTTTACCAGCCGCGTGACGGCAGACGGCAATCGCTGCATGTATGTCGGTGACCGCAAGGTGGAAATCAGCGAGGGCTACACCTCGGCCGAGGGGCACGTGCCGCCGCCGGGCAAGCTGCATGAATGGCTGCGCGCGATGAAGGAAGGCAAGGATAACGTCGATATGCGGGTGCCCCCGACCCCGGACATGTTCAACCGCGACGCGCGTTTGCAGAAGATGGACCAATTCGGTGTCGAGGCCTGCACGATGTACATCGGCGAAATGGTCGCGTGTATTTCGTATCTCAACGAGCCGGTCGCCGCCAATGCGGTTCTGCATGCGTATAACCGCTGGATGCTCGAAGACTGGGGTTTCAACTACAAGGATCGCATCTACACGACGCCGGTCGTCACGCTCGACGATCTCGATGCCGCTGTCGCCGAGGCCAAGTGGCTCGTGGCGAACGGCGTGCGCGTGGTCCTGATGCCGATGGGGCCGTTCAATGGCCGTGCGCCTGCGGACCCGTACTTCGATCCGTTCTGGTCGATTCTGAACGAGGCTGGCGTGCGCGTGACGTTCCACGTGTCGGAAGCGATCTACATGAAGGATCACATGGCGGTGTGGGGCGAGCCGGTGCAGCAGTCGCGCCAGCGTCAGACCGCCTTCGTCTGGATGCACGGCTACGGCGAGCGTCCCGTGATCGAGACGCTGTCGTCGTTCATCTTCTATAACTTCTTCGAGCGTTTCCCGCGCGTCAAGCTGTGCAGCGCGGAAAACGGCGCGGAATGGGTGCCGTCGATGCTCGTCAAAATGGACAAGTGCCGCGGGATGGCGAAGAATGGTTACTGGCCGTGCGGGCAGTTGAAGAAACGCCCGAGTCAGATCTTCAAGGAAAACGTCTTCGTGGTCGCGTATCCGGAGGACAACATTGCCCAGATCATCGCTCAAACGGATTCGTCGGACTTCCTGTTGATGGGCTCCGACTATCCGCACGCGGAAGGGGTGCCGGAACCGAAGGACTTTGCGTCGGAAGCATGCAATGCGCTGTCCGAAGAGGACACGCGCAAGATCATGTACGACAACGGTCGCAGGTTCATTCCGCTGCACGTGTGACCGCTTTTGCGCTGTGCGCCGGGTGTGCGCTGGTCGGCGTCATGCATTCGCGCGGCAGCGCGAATGCAGCGTCCGTCGACGGCGGCAGACTGTCCTGCCGTCCCGCCGGATTTCTTCATTGTGAATAGGTTAGCCATGAATATTTCGGACTATAAGGCGTTGTTGCTCGAACGCGATGGCGGCATCCTGACCGTCACGCTCAACCGCCCTGAAACGTTGAACGCGTTCGACGAGCAGATGGACATCGAGATGTCGCGGCTTTTTCTCGATGTCGCCGAGGATGATGAAACCCGGGTCGTCGTGTTGACTGGCGCAGGGCGCGCTTTTAGCGCGGGTGGCGACATCGAGCACATGCAGCAGGTCATCGACAACCCGACGCTGTTTCTCGAAGGCATGCAACGCGCGAAGAAAATTGTCTTCTCGATGCTCGATTGTCCGAAGCCGGTCATCGCAAAGATCAACGGTCATGCAATTGGCCTCGGCGCGACGATCGCGCTATTCTCGGATCTGAGCTACGCGGCCAATCACGCGAAGATCGGTGATCCGCACGTGAAAGTCGGCTTCGTGGCGGGCGATGGCGGCGCGGTGATCTGGCCGCAGCTGGTGGGCTATGCGAAGGCCAAGGAATACCTGTTGACGGGCGACCTCGTCACCGCGGAAGAAGCAGCACGACTGGGTCTCATCAATCATGCGGTGCCGGCCGACGAACTGGATGCCGTGGTCGACGCCATGGCGAGGCGTCTCGCCAACGGCGCTTCACGCGCGATCCAGTGGACCAAGGCTTCGATCAACATCGGCCTGAAGCAGCTTGCGCATTCCATTCTCGACGCGTCGATCGCATACGAGGCGTTGTCGAACCTGACGGAAGACCATCAAGAGGCGGTCAACGCGTTTCGCGAGAAACGCGAGCCGGTGTTCAAGGGGCGCTGAGCTTTTTACTGCGTCCGGCTTTAGCGATGTGGGCGGCGGGCGCGGCCAGGGAGATCTGACATGCAACGGGTAGTGGCGGTAACGGGTGGATTCGGCGCGCTTGGGCGCACGGTTGGTCGCGTGTTTGCTGAGAACGGCTGGGAGGTTGCGCTGATCGACAAGGCGCCTGCGCCAGAGAACGCGAGCGCGGAGCAATTGCACGCTTCGTGGTGGCGAGGCGGCGTCGAGCTAACTGATCTCGATTCGGCGCGCTCGGCGATCTCGGATATCGTCGAGCAGCTTGGCAAGCTCGATGCGCTCGTCAACATAGCGGGGGGCTTTCGCTGGGAGACGTTGGCGGACGGCAGTCTGGACACGTGGGATCTGATGTACCAGATGAACGTGCGCACGGCAGCGACTGCGTCGAAAGCCGCGCTCGACTATATTGCCAACAGCGCGGAAGGCGGACGCATCATCAATATCGGAGCCGGCGCTGCACTGAAGGCGGGCGCGGGCATGGGAGCGTATACGGCTTCGAAGTCGGGGGTGATGCGTTTGACAGAGGCGCTGGCCGAGGAACTCAAGGGCCGCTCCGTTACCGTCAACGCTATCTTGCCAGGCATCATCGATACGCCGCAAAACCGCAAGGATATGCCGGACGACGACTTTTCCCGTTGGGTGCGGGCTGAAGAAATCGCCAACGTGATTCTCTTTCTCGCGTCGGGTGCCGCGTCGGGGGTAACCGGGGCGTTGATTCCGGTGACCGGGCGCACGTAAAAAACCGCAAGCGATGGTCCAGCGGGCAGTCAGGCGAGATGTCCCGAGCGTTTTCTGTCTCGCTGGCTGGTCAAACAGGCCACACCAAATGCGATCCGGCGAAGAAGGCCGTCGCCAGCAGCGGACTAGTCAACGGTACGCTAGAACTGCGTTCGCTTGCGGTTGAAATCGATCGTGGGCTATAGCGCTCAGCAGATCTTTGCCGGGCCTTTCGCGGCGTTCGCTCATCCAGCCTTGGAACTCAGTTGATCGATCTGACTTGGCCGCCATCGACACGATAGTTGGCACCGGTCATGTAACCGGATAGCGGACTGGCCAGCAGGGCGACCATGCGGCCGATATCCTCCGGCTCGCCGAACTTGCCGGCCGAATTGACGAAGATCTGGGAAGTAAAACGGCGCTCCACCTCTGCCCAGTCATCGACATCCCAACCCTGCTTCAGTGCGAGATCGGTAAACGTACTTTTGACCGCAGGCGACATGATGATGCCGGGCGTCACGGTGTTGACCGTGATCCCGGTCGCGGCGAGTGTCTTGGCAAGCGATGCGCTCATGTTGACCATCGCCGCCTTGATGGCCTGATATTCGGCAAGATCGGGCTCCACTTGTGTGGCGGCCGCGCTTCCGATATTGATGATGCGCCCGAAGCCGCGCTCTTTCATTCCTGGAACGAGCTTCTGGACAAGCCTGACGGCCGCGCCGACATTCTGCTCGAAAGTCCAGAGCCAATCGGTCCAAGGCGTCTCGAGCCAGGCTGGATTCATCGCACCACCTTTGCCGTCCATACGATGCGAGCTGGCACGGCCGCCGGCGTTGTTCACCAGGATGTCAACTCCGCCGAGCCGCTCGATGATCTGATCGGCGACGCCGTTGCAAGCCGCCTCATCGGATAAGTCACCCACGACATAAGAAACCTTGCCTCCGGCAGTCGTGATTGCTTCTGCCACGTTCCGGCAACGTCCTTCATTGCGGCCGTGCACGACCACGACGGCGCCCTCGCGAGCCAGGACTTTTGCGATGCCTTCGCCAATTCCAGAGTTGCTGCCGGTGACCAGTGCGCGCTTGCCTCCAAGCTGCAGATCCATTGTCAGTTTCTCCCGCTCATAAAAAATGTCCTCATCGTGTCGCCCCTTGCACCGAAGCGGCGATCTCGGCCGCCGTGGGATTGCGCCGGAGCGTGAGTCCGCCAGTGACATGGAGGGTCTGCCCCGTCATGAAGCATTCGTCCGACGCGACGAACACCGCGGCGTTGGCGATGTCCTCGACTGTATTGAGCCTGCCTAGCGGCATTTCCTTGATGAAGGCGTCGGTCATGCCCGGGCTGATGAAGTCGCCCAGCATCGGCGTCTCGGTCAAGCCAGGCGCGATACAGTTCGCGCGTATGCCGAAGCGGCCAAACTCATTGGCGACCGTGCGCGTAACGTGTTCGAGCCCCGCCTTGACGCCCATATAGGCAGCGTGGTTCTCGAACATGATCGTGGCCACAGCCGAAGAGATATTGATGATCGAACCGCCGCCCGAGCGTTTCATTGCGCCGACCGCGCTCTGCATGAAAAAGAACCCGCCCTTGAATATGATCGACAGCATCTCGTCGATCTCGGCTTCGGTGGTTTCTTCGAATGCTCCGTAGTGGCCGGTTGCCGCGGCGTTGACTGCAATGTCGAGACGGCCGTGCGCATGGACCACATCCTCGACGAGCTGAGAAACCGCTGCTTTCGACGCGACATCGCAGAGCTTCGCGCTCACTGGTGCGCCGATTTCCCGAGCGAACGACTGCAGGCCCTCGACGCTCCTTCCCGAGATCACCACTGTCGCGCCTTCATCGACAAAGCGACGCGCATGGCCTGCCCCATGTTGCCAGCTCGTGATGCTCCCATTACGAGCGCGATCTTGCCATCCAGTCTCTTCATCGAAGTCTCTCGCTGATTTAGGCAGAGCGAAACATGTACTTCAAGTTAGTCGTGCGAGCGACTCGTTGCTGAATCCGAGGAACGGCTCGCCAAGCCGCGCGCGCCGCGCCCAGTTTGGATCATGCAGAAGCGAGCGTCCTACGCCAACAAGATCGAATTCGCCGCGCGAAAAGCGATCGAGCAGAGGGGTGAGATCGGGCTGCGCCGAGGTCTCGTCCCCGGCCATCGAATCGTAGTAGCCCTTGTTAATGCCGATTCCACCAACAGCCATCGAAAGCCTGCCGGTTACCTTCTTCACCCAACCGGCGAGATTCATTTCTGAGCCCGGGAATTCCGCCCGATTGAAGTACCGGGTGCTCGCCTCGAAGATGTCGACGCCCGCGTCCGCGAGCGGGGCGAGGATCTGTTCAAGCTCGTGCGGATCGTTGGCGAGACGCGCGCGGAAATCCTGCTGTTTCCACTGGGAGAAGCGGAACGTGATCGGCATCGTGGCGCCGATCGCTTCGCGAATTGCGCGAACGACTTCGGTGGCGAAGCGGCTGCGCGCTGCCAGATCTTTGCCCCATTGATCCGTGCGCTGATTGGTTTCGGCCCACAGAAACGCGTCGATCAGATAGCCGTGACCACCGTGAATCGCGATTCCATCGAAGCCGGCGGCCTTCGCATAGCGGGCGCTTCGACCATAGGCCGCAATGACGTCCGCGATCTCGGCGTCGGTCATCGGGCGAGTTGGCGTCATGACCCGCTCCATGTAGCCTGCGTTCAGCGATGTCGTTCGTCCCGCCGGTCCCCACAATCCGGAGGGGCGCAGCGGTGCCGCAGCCGGGAAGGGGCCCGTATTCGCTTCCTTCATCGGGCCCATGTGCCACAACTGAGGAAAGATGATGCCGCCACTTGCATGCACTTCGTCTGTCACGCGGCGCCAGGCGGTAACGGATTCGTCGTCGACCAGCACCGGGATCGAATTTTCGCCTAGTCCCGCTTCGCCAAGTGCTGCCGGATGATCGACACCAACGCCTTCCGTGATGATGAGACCTGTCTCGCCCTGCGCACGGCGCTTGTAGTAGGACGCGACGTCACTGCCAGGCAGTCCATTGGGTGAAAAGCCGCGGGTCATGGGTGACATGACGATACGGTTGGCAAGCGTGACGCCCCGTACGGTGAGGGGCGTAAAGAGCGATCCGATATCCATGAGCGTTCATATAATTGACTTTCGTGCGGATAATGATACGCTATCTTTGATTGAGGAAGAAAGGAAATCTGCCGCCGCGTTACATCCGGCGTCGAAGAGGAGAATTGCATTGGAGCAAACAGACGCACTGGCCGTCTTCTGCTGGCAAGCAGATGACGAAGGGCCCATTCCGGAAGGATTTGCGTTGATGCCGGCGTTTGGGCCCTTCCATCAGATGTTCGGACCAACGTACTTTCGTAAGACTGAGCGCGGACACGTGATTGGGATGTATGTCCGCGAGGCGCATCGCAACCTCGGTCAGATGATGCACGGCGGCGCGGTTTGCATGCTAGCTGATACGGCCATTACATGGGCGAGCAAGCATTCGCGTGAGCCGGCGGTGAAGGTGTTGACGACGAATTTGACCGTCAACTTCATGGGCAACGCTGAGCCCGGCGATTGGGTCGAAGCTCGTGTCGACGTTTTGCGTTCGGGAAGGCGAGTGATTTTCTCGGACTGTCAAATCTGGGCGAATGCAAAGTGCATTGCCCAGGCGTCGGGGCAGTTCCAGGTGATGGGGGCGTTTGACAACTAGTCCTTCGCGGGACTAGAGAATGTAGCGCCCCACGTTACGGCATTGATCTGCCCCGAACCTTATCTAGAGTCGCTCGATATTTCCACGCCGTCAACACGAACCGATGAATGCGTTCGGCCCGGCGTTTGCGTTCTGCACGCGTGGTTTGTATCGCAAGGTGGACTTCGGGCGCGCCGGTGACCAACGTCAGCAGATCGCGCGCCGAATTCGCAGGGTCGTCGATGTCGATCACTCCGCTGGCCGCGGCGGATTCGAGCGCGCTCGCGAGGGGCGCCAGCATCGTAGCTGTGTATTGCAGAAATTGTTTTGCGATGTCCGGGAAGCGCATCGCTTCGCCGATCACTAGCCGGGAAGTGTGCATGCTGTCCGGCGTCGCCATGTGCTCGACGAGCGCGTCGATGAGGGCTGCCAGGTTCGTCGAAAAATCGCGGCCCGGCTCGACATGCTGTGAAATCTTGCCGCGCAAATCAGCCATCCCGCGCCAGACGATGGCGCGAAACAACTCTTCCTTGGTTCCGAACTGACGGTAAATCGTCGTCTTGCTGACGCCCGCGATCGACGCGATTTCTTCGACTCTCGCGGCGCCGAAACCTTCTCTCATGAAGACCGATTTGGCGGCATCGAGGAGGCTCTCGCGCATCTGGAGCGCATCGTCGTGGGTGGGCCGGCCGGCCGTTCGCTGTTTGCCCGCGGCAGCGAGCCGCGAAGCTCCGTCGGGAGCAAGGACTGCCATAGGTTTGAACATCGGTGAGTGTTTTATGACGGATACAGGCCGCCAGTATACTCACGTGTCCCGGGGGGCGCCACTGACGGCGCCCCTCGGTTCCAAGGTCAGTGCGCGAGGCTCAAACGTTGATCATGCCGCGTACATACGACTCCATCGTACCTGCGCACGAAAGTTTGTCTTCGCCTTCTTCGAGATCCGCATACCGGCCGACCTGCCTGACTAGCGGTCCCCGCAGTCCGTCGGTGTTGCCGGTCGGCGAAAAGTCGACGGTGACCTTGTCGCCGGTAATGAAACCGCCCCAGTATCCTTCGGCCAGCAGATCGAAGAACGCGAACCGCCCTTCGACGACGCCCTGACCATCGGAAGGATTCAGCAGGTGCTCACCCGATTTGTCGAGAACGAACGGAACGATCCACGGGCAGATAGCGTAGCCCTGCGCAACGTCCGACCAGGGACCGGTGCCGATCATCTCGGTCATGCCATAGCTGTTCTGAACGTTCTCCGGCCGGATACCGTAAAAGCGGATGACCTGCTCGCGGTAGTCGGCGGGCGCGGCAGTGCCTTTCAATCCGCCTCCGGCCGTGATCACCGTGTCGGGGTGGCAGATTCCATCCGCTATCCCGCGCTGGCGGGCGCGCTCCACGAGAGTCCAGTGCAACGACCAGTTGCCTTGCACGAGCACGGGGACTTCCCGGCGCGCCGTAAGCTTGTCGAGAAACCGGTCGATCATCGCGCCTGTGTGTCGCTGGCGTGCCACCGCCTGCTCCTGGAATGCCGCGACTTCACTGGGCTTGGCGGAGCCATCGGCCATTGCACGACGCATGCGGCCCATCGAGATCGTTGAAGATGCGAGCACCGGGTCGTCGAACATCAAGGTACTTTCGGCGCCGAGTCGCTTTGCTGCGTTCAGTACCGGCTCAATATGCCGATGCGCCCCGCCCGGTGGCATCATCAGGAATACCGGGCGTTTGCCGAAGTCTCTTTGGATCAATGCGTTGCCGTACACGCCCAGCTTCACGCAGGACTCGGTGACATTGTCGAGATCGGCTCGCGTCTGGCTGACGAAGCTGCACTTGCCGGACGTGCCGCTCGAGCTGAACACGTGATGACCTGCGTCGCGCAATCGATCCATCCACGCGTCGACGTTATCGACGCCGTTGACCTCGACGTCACCAACGCGTTTGCTCGATAGTGTCTGCAGCCAGACGGACAGATGCTTCCAGCGGCCGTTGTCGATGAACTGCTCAGGGTAGCTCTTGTAGATTTGATGCGCGAACAGCAGCGGCACCATGTCTGCGTGACGGTTGACGTCTGCGATGCCGACATCGTCCGCTCTGCGGCGCAGCAGCTTGATCTGCTCGCGGCGCTCGGCGAAGCGCTCTTTCATGGCTGCGAGCTGAAGCTCACGGAGATTCTCGGGGTGGTTACGGAAAGGGTCGCTTTCGCCACCAAGCATTGCGTAGAACGGGTCCAGAGCGGACATGTTGTCTCCTCTGCAGGAAATTGCTGCGAATTTATTGATCGAAATTGGTGGAACTCGAGACTTCAAGCCATGTTTCGAGGTTGTCCTGTACCGATGCGAGCTTTTTGCGGACGACGTCGACGGCGTCGGGACCGAGCGGCAGACGCAGCGGCGGCGCGTCTGCCGACACCGCGCGGACGATGGCCTCGGCGGCCTTCGCGGGGTCGCCTGCCTGGGTGCCGTGGTAGCTGCTCATATATCGGCGCATTTGCCCCACTGTCTCCGAGTAGTCGGGCAATTCGTTCTCGCTCCACTTCAGCGATCCACCCGCGAAGTTCGTGCGGAAACCGCCCGGCTCGACGAGGGTCACGCCAATGCCAAATGGGTGGAGTTCCTGAGCCAACGATTCTGAAAGTCCTTCGACCGCGTGCTTCGACGCGCAATAGAAGCTGCAGCCAGCGATGCCGATCACGCCGGCGACCGACGAGAAATTCACGATATGCCCGCGCTTACGCGCGCGAAAGTGGGGCAGCACCGCTCGTATCACATTGACCGTGCCAAAGACGTTGGTATCGAATAGTTGCCGCGCCTGCTCGTCGGAAACCTCTTCGAGTGCGCCAAACAGGCCATAGCCGGCATTGTTGACGAGTATGTCGATAGCGCCAGTGCGCTCGAGCGCCTGCCCAACGGCGCGTGGTACCGCCGCCGCATCGGTGACGTCGAGCAGCAGGCCGTGCGCGCGGCCGGGCGCAAGATTTTCAAAGGAGGCGATCTGCGTTTCATTGCGTACAGTGCCGACCACTTTGTCGCCGCGAGCGAGGACCGCCTCGGCCAGGGAGCGGCCGAAGCCGGACGAAACACCGGTGATAAACCACACGGCCGGATTTGTCGTTTGTCGTGTCATCGTTGAGTAGATTCTGTAGATTTCTGGGTAGATAAAATCATCCGGCCGTGCGAGCCTCAGTCATGTCTGCGACCTCTCCGCGGACATAGGCGTCGATCGTTCCGGCGCAAGACAGCTTGTCGTCGCCGCCGGGCAGATCCTTGTAGCGAACGACGTCGCGAATGATGGGCGTGCGCACGCCGTCGATGCCATGACCAAACTCGACAGTGACCTTGTCGCCGCTGATGACCCCGCCCCAGCGACCATCCGCCAGCAGGTCGATCATCGCGAGCCGTCCTTCGACAACGCCTTTTCCATCGGGCGGATTGAGAAGTTCTTCGCCTTTGGAGTCGAGCACCAGCGGGACCAGCCATGGCGGTACGGCCCACGCCTTCGCTTCATGGAACCACGGGCAAAAGCCTGACACTTCGCCCATTCCATAGCCGTCGTTGAAATTGGCCGAGTTGAAATTGAAGAAGCGTTCGCACTGCTGCTGGAAATCCTCGGGCAAGTTCGCGCCTTTTTTGCCGCCTCCGATACTGATGATCGTATCGGGATGAAAGTCGCCGTCGGCGATACCGCGTTCGCGGCCGGTGGCCACGATCTGATACAGCATGCCCAGCATGCCCATGATGAACATGGGCTCATGGCGCCGGTCGAGCAATTGGTCGATGAAAAGCCGGAAATCGGCTTGTACGCGCTCGCTACGTTCCCGGCTCTCGTTCTGGAACGCCTCGATTTCACTTGGCAGCGCGGTACCGTCCGCGATCGCGCGTCGCATGCGTGCCATGCGCGTCGTGTGCGCGGCACTCTGCGGTACATCGGACATGTAGTGGAGGTCGCCGGGCACGGCAATCGATTCAGCGAACTTCGCCATCCGTTCCGTGCCGGTATAAGAGCCTGAAGAAGGTGTCAACAGAAACACCGGATAACGCCGCGACGGATCGCGCATGCCGCTCGCGGCCCACCGAATACCCTGGGCGAGCAGCCGCCATCCAAGTTCACGGTCGGCCTCGCTTTGGTATATGAAGGACTGCTTGCCCGACGTCCCGCTCGAACTCATCACGTAGTGTCCGTTGCGGCGCAACTCGTTGATCCAGTCATCGAGGTCGCGAATCGCGTCATATTGGAGTCCGTCGATCTTGCGCGTCGTGAGCGTTTGCAGCCACGCAGTGAGATGGCGCCATTTACCCTGCTCGATGAACGCATCCGGATAGCTTTTATATACGGCGTCGGCAAAGAGCAATGGCACGGCATCGCTGATGTTCTTCACTTCGGTAACGCCAGCCTCGCTGGCCCGCTTGTCGAGAATACGGATCTGCAGCCGTCGCTGTGCGAAGCGCTCGCCCACGGCCTGAAGCTGCATCGCGTGGAGGTTTTCGGGCGCATTCCGGAAAGGGTCGGCGACGTCCGTGAGTGGCAGTAGCTTAGAAAGGGCTTGCATCATCGAGTCCCCTCCTGATTCGGACCGGATTCCTCCGATACCCATTTCATGAATCGATGGATCGGGAACATGGCGTCATGGGGATAGCCGCCGACTCCGTCAGAAATCGACTCGCCCAGCGCCACCATGCGCTGGACACCAGCGCAGGCGAGCGCGTCGCGTACCTCCGTGACCCGGTGAGGCGGATAGATCCCCACCGTCTGCGTGGCGACCGTCGCGTGCCGCGCGCCATCGCGCAGGCTTGATACAGGAACAACGTTGACGGTCTTGCAAATGGGGTGAAAATCCACCATTTCGTCAGAACGAATGACGAGCCCCTTGCCGTCATAGCCACCGAACACGCGATAGATCGATTCCATTTCACGCAGCACGTCCACGGCCTCGCGAATGTCGGCGGGCACGAGCGGGCCTTGGCCGTCGCCGTACCGATAGTCTTCGCCGAGTGCGAGCGCTAGTTGCTCGCAGTAGCGGTCGGCGTCGTCTTCGTCGCCTTCGACGAATTGATACCGGCTAGCATTGCACGCGTCCTGATTGAACGACAGCACATCGGCTGCGCCCGCACGCGCGACCTCGCGCAGTACTTCGTCCGATGCAAAGGCCTCGCGGCCGATCAGCGAGATCGAAACCTTCGGATCGAACGCGACCAGCTCGAGCCCGGGGCCGGCATAGCGCATCACATGCCGAACCGCGCTTTCGCCGCCCCACACGACGATTTTGTCGAAGTACTGCGGACGATAAAGAATCGACTCGACGTTTTCGTCGCCACCGCGCCAGTACGCGGCAGAAAACGACTGGGTAATCGGATGATCCGGGTCGATTTCGGCCATGGTGCGCAGGATTGCGGTGGCCGTGAAAAGATCGTTCGAAGGCAGCTTCAGCAGGTGAACACCCTTCGTCAGCGCCGCGCGCATGACCGTCATGGCTGCGACCATCGGCGAGTTGCCTGCGAGGATATGTACGAGGCGCGGGGGAAACGCGCGCAGACGACTCGGGCGCCCGCGCAGAGTACGTTCCACCCAACCGTCCACGAGGCGCGCGTCGCCGAGACTCACGCGCAGTTCGTCCTCGATCACTTCACGCAAGAAAAGATTGGGAATGTCGCGATAGCAGTTTTCGAGGATCCGTCGCCCGAGCGGACTGACCTTGATCATCGATTCGAGCGCGGCCTGCATCAGCGGATTCGCGTCGAGGTGCAAACGCGGACCTAGCTCGACCAGAAAATCGATGATCTTCGCGACTGGAACATCGAAGGCAGGGCCGGATTCAGCGCGTGGCCACACCAAATCGTCCAATTCGATTTTAGGCGTGCAAAAGCCTTGCCCCAGATCGCGAGACACGTGTCTGATCGCGCTTCCGGTGACGGTGCGCCCGCGGTATACGTGAGGAACCAGCAGCGGTGCGAGGCTGGCATCCTGCGCCGGGTCCGCGCTTTGCTTTACTGTTGTTTCGGTATGCTCCATGAACAACTCCTTTCAGTAGCGGGTACGCATCGGCCTGAGCGCCGACGTCGATCGATTCTGGGGATCTCGCAGCTCAACTCAAGTTGGCGATCATCCGGTCGAGCAGATTCCGGGCGGTTTCAACTTCATCCACCGTGAAGCCGTGAAGTTGGCGATTGCTTGTTTCGACGATGAGCGGCAGAGTCTCGCCTAACAGCTGTCGGCCATCTTCTGTCAGTGCGAGCTCGACGGAACGTCTATCTGACGTACTGCGGATCCGTTCAACCAATCCTCTTTTTTCGAGCGAATCGAGCTTGCGGGTCATGATGCTGCCGTCAGCGAGAAGTATTCGGCACAGGGCGGTAGGTGTACGAGCACGCTCGTCGAACAGCGCTTTCAAAATCCCCCACTGAATTGCAGAAAGTTTGCTCGCCGCGAGCTTCCGGTCGATTTCCGCGCCAAGCAGAAGATGAACCATGTTCATCTTGAACGCGACGCTTTCTTCTGTGCGGTACTCGTCCGGAGCAAGCGTATGCGCGAGTTCGGCGCTAGCCGGACGTCTCTGAACTGCGGGGGATTCGAGTGGGGTCATCGATTACCTGCTAAAAAAATTTTTGCGTTTGCAAGCAACTATATGCACGTCATTCAAAATATGCAACGCACCGGGGGGTGTGGTTTTCCCCATGTTGCGACCGAAAGGCTGTCTGCGCGACGATGCGCACGCGTCTTTCATCCGCAATATTCGGGAGGAACCTTGTCTGAATCTGGTGTGGTAAGTGACATGAGGTTGCCTGTCACTGTCGGGGAAGTGACGGCAGAGTGGCTTACTTCAGCGCTGGGATTCCGCTTCAGCGGCGTGGAAGTGCTCTCGTGCGAACACGTGGATGTACTGCCGGGCACGTCGACCAAGGTCCGCGTGGCTCTGGAGTACAACGACGCGGGACATGCGATGGCACTACCGTCGCGCATGATCGTGAAGGGCGGTTTCGAGGAACATAGTCCGTCGATGAAGGAGATGTATCGCAACGAAATGCGCTTCTATCGGGACGTACTGCCGTTCATAAATATGAACGCACCGAAATGTTTTTATGCGGGCGCCGATCCTGACGCCTGGCAGGCGGTCGTAGTGATGGAAGACCTGGTCGAGCGTAATGTTCGGTTCTGTCGCGCTCAGCAGCCGCAGGGCTACGAACAGGTGGCTTTGCGTCTCAGTGCAATGGCGCGCTATCACGCGCAAACATGGAATAGCCTGGAGTTCGACAAGGGCGGCCGGCTTGATTGGGTGGGGGAGCGCTTTTCGGATTGGTCGTTGGAATATCAGAACCGCTACCTCGAGGCGGATGTCTGGGCGCACTACGTATCGCTGCCGAGAGGGGCCGCTGTAAGCCGGCGTCTGCACGATCGCGGCTGGATGGTGGCAGCGCTCGGGCGCATTGCGCGCGAACACAAGCGCAAACCGGCATGTCTGATTCACGGCGATACGCACCTTGGAAATCTCTACGTCGAAGCTGATGGAGCGCCGGGTTTTTTCGATGCTCAGGTTAGCCGGGCGCCTTGGAGTCTCGAGGTCGCTTATCACATAGGGTGCGCGCTCGATATCGAAGACCGGCGCTCGTGGGAGCGGTCGCTACTAGAGCACTATCTTTCCCAACTGGCGATTAACGGGGTTCAGGCACCAGACTTCGACGAAGCATGGGGCGACTATCGACGCGATCTCGCATACGGATATTTCATCTTCGCGATCAACGAAACGCGCTTCCAGACCGAGGCGGTGAACACGGCGTATGCAGCGCGCTTTGGTGCGGCATTGGTGGATCATGGCGAAGTGGGCTAACCGATTGGATCGAAGGCCAATAATGCAACTATATGTTGCATTATTGGCCTGACGAGACTAAGCTCAAGCATCAGTGACGTCCTCGCGAGCGAGGGATTGAGCGCTAACGAATACCCGCTCGATCGAACGCTCCAGACGACGATCGATCTACCTCGACCGGCTACAGCATGCCCGCTCCGAAAGTCTTTCATCAACGTTTAAACGGCAAGATCGCGATCGTGACCGGCGCAGGATCGCTCGGTCAGGGTTTCGGCACGGGCAAGGCAATTGCCTGTCTTTTCGCCGCGGAGGGCGCGTCCGTCTGTCTCGTCGATCAGCAATACGAGCGGGCGGCGGAAACGCTCGCGCTGATCACGGAGGCGGGCGGCAGCGCGTTCGTCTCGACCGGCAATGTCACCGACGGTGCTGTCTGCGCGCGCATTGTCGACGAGACCGTCGAGAGGTACGGTGGCCTCGACATTCTCGTCAACAACGTCGGTATCTCGGGCGCGCCGGGGCGGTTGCAGGACGTCGACGAGGCGTCCTGGGATCGCGTGATCGACGTCAATTTGAAAAGTGCCTTCTTGATGAGCCGAAGTGCGGTGCCGAAGATCGTGGCGCGCGGAGGCGGGGCAATCGTCAATATCGGTTCGGTCGCGGGCATCCGCAGCCACGGGTCAGCCGCATACGGCTCATCGAAAGCGGGCATGGTCGGCTTTACGCGTGAACTCGCGGTGATGTACGGCCGCGATCATGTTCGTGCCAACGCGATTGCTCCGGGGCATATTTTTACGCCGATGGTCGAAAGCATGCTCAATGACAAGGCCCGCGAACGCCGCCGAAAAATCGCGCCCCTTCCGTTGGAAGGGGATGCGTGGGACGTCGCGGCCGCCGCGTTGTTTCTCTGCAGCGATGAATCGCGATTCATTACCGGCACGTGCCTACCCGTAGACGGTGGTGTGACGGAGGTCGCCGCGCTTGCGGCATACGACCTGGTTCAACAATAGCCGTCGATCTGACCAGTGTGCGGCTCGCCACGTGAAGCGTGTCTATTAGCACCGAGCTTACAGGGCGTGTTTTCTGGTAACTTAGCGTGGCTGAATTGACCCGCGTGACAGGAAACGGCACCTGTAGGGCGCTGGCACGGACCGCTGAGTCGCGGTCCATGCCGATCGCCTGTTTGCTCGACAACGCGTATTTGCTGTCCGGCAAGCGGGGGTCCGAACCAATCGATAATCGCATGGGTGCTCGCAAGACCGCAGATTCGCTATTCGCCGCATTAGCGGATGCTTCCCGACGACAACTGCTGACTCTGCTGAACGCGGGTCCTCAAAGCGCAGCCGCATTGGCGCGTGAGCTGAAAATATCGCGTGCGAGCGTGATCGAGCACCTGAACGAACTTGGCGAGGCCGGCTGGGTCGACGTCGCTATTGGTGACGACGGCGAGGCGTCCTATTCGAAACGTTCTCAAGCTGAAGCACAATTTCTGGCCGAATGCGAGGCGTTGCAGAAGCCCGTGTGCTCAGAGGCTAGCGATGAGTTGGACGAACAGGCTGCGGCTTGGGCGCGCGAGTGGCCAGCGGAAGACCCGAATGTCTACCTGATCGGGCAACGACTCCTACGACTATCTGCTCACATCGACCGGGCGCTCAAGGAAGCCGCCGCGAGTCAGGGCCTGCTGGCAGCCGAACTGTTGCTATTGGATGCGCTTCTGGTTTCCGGTCCGCCTTACACGCAGTCTCCGACGCAACTTCAAAAACCGCTGGCAATGACGCTGGGCGGCATCACGAAGTGTGTCGGCAGGCTCGAGCAGATGGGCTTGGTGGAGCGCATGCCGGACCCGGCGGATGGTCGTGGAATTCTCGTGCGAATGAAGCCACAGGCACGCAAAGTATTGAAGAATATCCTCCATCAGGAGGCGTACGGCACCGACTGGGTGGCGTCCAGTCATATGGCGCCCGAACGGCGAGCGGCACTCTCGACCTTATTGCGGGAACTGCATCTCTTTGCAGACGCGGAGGCCGCACGTCGGGGTGCCGAGCGCGGCTGACATAGCTTCGGTGATCACCATTTCGGCAGCAAACCCCTAAGTCATCGCCATCGCTGCTCGCAATCAGCGCGCAAGACACAAAACCCATCCTGGGCCTGCGCTCTCAGCAGGCCTTCTCCCGTCTTTCGTTGCCATCGACGCATCCGGTGGCCAATGGCCAATCCCGCATAACGCTATGTTCGTGAGCGAAAGCTCAGGGGCACACATTGACGCGTTTGCTTCCAGTGCCGTCTCGGTACAAACACCTGGTCACGCCAATGTACTTTCCCAGTAAAGTATATTTTAGATGTTCGATGACAGGCAGCACATTGACGCCAAACGGAGACTCGAGCGATGAGGGCCGCATATTTCACGAAAGTAGGTTTGCCTCTGGAAGTTAGGAGTGTTGCAGATCCCGCTCCAGCATTCGGAGAAGTTGTGCTGAAGATTCACCGCTGCGGTATCTGCGGATCGGATCTCCACATGACGGATGGACACGCACCGCATTTCACGCTTCCAGAAAATTCGACCCTGGGTCACGAATTTGCCGGCGAGGTGGTTGCCGTAGGAAAGGCTGTGGAGAAGCTGAAAGTTGGCGATGCCGTAACCGCGCTCCCGTTTGTCGGATGCGGGCATTGCGCGACCTGTCTTTCCGGGAAGCCGAACTTCTGCGCGGAATTCAAGGGCGCCGCAGCCGGCTTCGCTCAATATGCAGTCGTTGCGGAGCGCGTAACGACCCGGCTTCCGAAGACGCTGAGCATGGAGGACGGCGCACTGATCGAACCGATGGCCGTCGGCTTGCACGGCGTTGCGCTGGCAAAGCTCACGCCGGGCGCGAAAGTGCTCGTGATCGGCGCGGGTCCCGTTGGGCTGGCCGCAACGTTCTGGGCTCGCCGCCTCGGCGCCGGCCGCATTGTTGCGACCGCTCCGTCACAGCGCCGCGAAGCGCTTGCGCGACACATGGGGGCCGACGAGTTTGTGGTTCCGCAGGATGGGCAGGATTTGGCGGCGCTAGCTGCCGATGCTCTCAAGGGTCCACCAGACGTCGTGTTTGAATGCGCGGGACAGAAAGATCTGATTGCAAAGGCGATTCGTTGCGTCAAGCCGCAGGGCGACATCGTAGTGCTCGGTTTCTGCACGGTGCCAGATCAGTTCATTCCGGCAGTCGCGGTATGGAAGGAAGTGCGAATTCAGTTCGCGGTCACCTACAGTATGCAAGAGTTCACTCACGTCGCGAACGTGTTCGACGCGGGCTCTGTAGAACCGCGCGCGATGATTACCGACCGCGTCTCGCTTGACGCGTTACCCGATGCATTTGAAGCACTGCGTGAACGGTCGACGCAATGCAAGGTAATGGTGAACCCATGGCTCAGCTGAAATCCTGGAGCGACTATCTCTCCCAGTTGGCAAACGCGGAGAGTCTGCTCGAGTTGACCGAGACACCGCACGATCCTCAAACGCGCGCGGAGCTGTATCGGCAGTTTCAGATGAATCTCTCGCTCGCCTACTTCATCTACTTCCAATCCGATCCGCTTCATCCTGACTGGTTGCCTTTCCTTAACTCGGTCTTCATGCTGCAGCCGAATCCCGACGACACCTATTTCGTCGCACCGTTGCGAGGTGACCTGCGATATCGGCTAGTTGGAGAGCGCGGCAGCGTGCATTTGCTGACGCTGGATATCGGCCGCGGCATCATGGGTACTACCGACAAAGTCCACCCTCCGCTAGGTCAGTTCGACCTGGACGACCTCGAGATCGGCGAGGACGGCAGCTTCGAAGTTCTGTTGAGCGCACGGCGTCCCACCGGCTATCACGGCAACTGGCTCGAGTTGCACCCCGAGGCTGACTTCGCAATGCTGCGCCAGCGCTCGTATGCGTGGGGAGCGGAACGTGACGCACGAATCGCTATCGAGTGCCTCGACGCTCCCCGGACCAAGCCGCCAATGGGCCACGAGGAGATCGCGAGGCGTACCGGCGAGCTGATGGACTACGCGGAGCGTCTATCACGTCGCTGGCTCACGCATATGCAGCAACTGCGCACGCGGATCAACGTGAACGAGTTCGAGTTTTTCGCTTTCGGCGGTGGCCTCGCGAAACAGGCGTACTGGCAAGCTATTTTCGATTTCGGTGACGACGAAGCGCTCATTCTCGAAACCGCGCTGCCGCAGACACGCCGCTACTGGAACGTGCAATTGAACGACGCTCTGTTCAACGCGCTTGACTATATCGATCACCAAAGCAGCCTCAATGGGCATCAGGCGCACGTCGACGAAGACGGCTATTTCCGCGCGGTGATTGCGCACCGGGATCCGGGTGTCGTGAACTGGCTCGATACATGCGCGGTGAATCGGGGGACCGCAATAGGCAGATGGTATGAGTGCAACTCGGAGCCGGTTCCGACGCTCAAGCGTGTGCCGGTGTCCGAGTTGCGCAATCACTTGCCGACAGGGACTCGCTTCGTTGACGCGACCGAACGCGAGAGACTCTTGCGCGAGAGACGCATAGGTGCGCAGCTGAGACGGCGGTGGTAAGCACAATCAAGGTATCTTCAGGAGACGATAGATGTCGCCATCAAAACGATTTTCGGGTGCGCAGGATGAGCTTCATGCAATCGCGAGTGCCGCTACTGGCTTGAGCGACTTCGGCTCCAGCGACGAGTACATGCCGGGCCTGACGCAACTTCTGAACGCATTCGACGAAGATGGCCCGCGCTTCGCGCCAGAGGGCCGGGAATTCGCGTGGAATGCAGTTGTCGGTGCTTTGGTCTCGCGCCTGACGCTAGTGGAGGGCGTGCGCAGGCATGCCGATGTCTTGCCGCAGACGCCGCGGCGTCCGCTCGTCATCACCGGCATACCTCGGACCGGGACGACCGCATTGCACAAGCTGCTTTCGGTCGACCCGCAGTTTCAGGGTTTGGAAAAGTGGCTGACCGTTTTTCCACAGCCACGGCCCCCTCGCGACACGTGGACCAACCATGTTCAGTTCCAGGCGACCGCGGCCGGACTGGAGGCCTTTTTCAGGTCGGCGCCAGAGATGCGCGCAGCACATAACATCGTCGCCGACGAGGTCGATGAATGCCTCGAAATACTCAAGCAGGGTTTTTGCAGCAATCTGTGGGGGTCGTCCTTCCGCGTACCTCAATACGATCGCTGGTGGCGCGAGCAGAGCGAACTGCCGGCCTATCGCTACTTTGCAAAGGCGCTTAGTCTGATCGGCGCGCGCGACCCCGAAAAGACGTGGCTGCTGAAAAATCCCGGACATCTGATGCAGTTGCCCGCTCTGTTCGAGGTTTTTCCCGACGCATGCGTGGTGCAGACACATCGAGATCCCGTGGAGGCGCTGCCTTCGCTCGCGAGCGTGCTGGCGATGGCGCGTCGAATTTCCGAGGGCGAGCAAGTCGACAGGCACGAGATCGGCGCGCGCGAACTCGATAATTGGGCGTGGGCCAGCGAAGCAGCAATGGCGGCGCGCGCGTCCTTGCCGAAGAAGCAGTTCCTCGATATCAGCCAAGCCGACCTTCACGCCGATCCGATTGGTACGATGCGGCGGATTTACGGTCACTTCGGCTTCCAACTGACCGAGGAAACGATGGAGGCAATGCGTCGACGCATTGAGCAGAGCCCTGAACGCGCTCATGGCGTGCATAAATATACCCAAGCCGAATTCGGCCTTGCACCCGAGGCGATTCGGGAGCGATTCTCCCGCTACATGACTACCTATGGACTGCAATGATGAGCACGCTCTCACTTTCTCCGTTTTCCGGCTTTCTGCAGATTGCGTACGTCACCACCGACGTGGACAAGGCAATTGACCACTTTTGCAGAGAACAGCATGTGCAGACGTGGGCGTGCTTGCCCGGCATTGAAATCGAGTCGATCGCCGGGCGACACTGCAAGCTGAACATCGCGCTTGCATTCGTCGGATCGGTTCAGCTCGAACTGATCGAGCCGTTATCCGGCGACGACCGTGTGTATCGTGATGCGCTGCCGCGAGACGGATTCGCGATTCGCCATCACCACATCGCGCAGTTGATCGATAGCGAAGCGGCGTTCGAAACGCAGCGTAGCGAAATGGCTGCTGCGGGCGTGCCCATCGTCATCGACGGCCAATCGCCCGGGTCCGCCCGGTACTTCTACACAGATCACAGGTCAACGCTGGGCCACTATATCGAGCACATCTGGTACACACCAGCGGGTCTGGCCGCGATGGAACAGGTGCCTCGCAATGGAGCGGTTCAATGAACCCGGCTGGCACCGTGCATTCGGTTGACGACGATCACCGCCTGGCCGTGCACATTGCTACGGCGGCCGGAGCTGCCTTGAACGCGATACGCGCGTCGGCGGTCCTTGCGGGCAAACCACTGGGAGCAGCGGGCGATGCCACGGCAAACGAGCTGATCACGCACATTCTCGCTCACACCAGACCGACAGACGGCTTCCTTTCGGAAGAGTCGGCACCGGATCCAAAGCGGCTGGGCCTCGATCGTGTATGGATCATCGACCCGCTTGATGGCACGCGCGAATATGGCGAATGCCTCGAGCGGCGCGACGACTGGGCGGTCCATGTCGCACTGACGGTTGGCGGCGAGCCTCGCGCTTGCGCTGTCGCGCTTCCGGCTCGTGGCGTCACGTTCGGAACTTTATCGCCGCCTGAGTTGCCCCCAGCGCCTGAGGGGCGCCTAAAAATTCTCGTGAGCCGTTCCCGCGCCCCCGAACTGGCGCTACGGGTTGCCCAGCGCTTGAATGCCGAGCTCGTGCCGATGGGTTCGGCAGGCGCAAAGGCAATGGCAGTGCTGCGTGGCGAGGCGCACGCATATCTTCATGCCGGCGGGCAATACGAATGGGATTCGTGCGCTCCGGTAGGGGTCGCGCTTGCGGCCGGACTTCATGCCAGCCGCATCGACGGTAGCCCATGCATCTATAACGGGTCGGACGTCTCGATGCCCGACCTGCTCATCTGTCGACCGGAGATCGCCGAACTGATGCTGGCCGCTATCGCGGCCACGCAGTGAATCGCCTTTGTAAAGGATTTGGCATGCCCACATTGACTCACCTGCGGCGGCTCGAAGCCGAGAGCATTCATATCATGCGAGAAGTCGTCGCTGAGGCACAGCGCCCTGTGATGCTTTACTCGATCGGCAAGGACAGCGCCTGCATGCTCCATCTGGCAAAAAAGGCGTTTTACCCGGCGCCGCCCCCGTTTCCGCTCCTGCATGTCGATACCACCTGGAAGTTTCGCGACATGTACACGATGCGCGACCGGATGGCTCGCGAGGCCGGAATGGAGCTCATCGTTCACCAGAATCCGGAAGCGAAAGAACTTGGAATCAATCCGTTCGATCATGGTTCGCAGGTTCACACCGACATGTGGAAGACACAGGGCCTGAAGCAGGCGCTCGATAAGTACGGCTTCGACGCCGCTTTGGGGGGCGCTCGCAGGGACGAAGAGAAATCGCGTGCGAAGGAGCGAATTTTTTCATTCCGTACCGCCACCCATCAATGGGACCCGAAGAGTCAACGACCCGAACTGTGGCGCCTTTATAACGCGCGCAAGAACCATGGCGAGTCGATCCGCGTGTTTCCCATCTCAAACTGGACCGAGCTGGACATCTGGCAGTACATCTACCACGAGAACATCCCCATCGTGCCGCTATATTTTGCGGCGCGGCGACCCGTAGTGAATCGGGGCGGCACGCTAGTGATGGTGGACGACGACCGCATGCCGCTTTCGCCGCACGAAAAGGCAGAGGACAGAATGGTGCGCTTTCGCACGCTCGGTTGCTATCCGCTGACCGGTGCGGTCGAGTCGAACGCAACGACATTGCCGCAAATCATTCAGGAGATGCTCTTGACGACGACCTCCGAGCGCCAGGGTCGGGTGATCGATCACGACGGCGCCGCATCGATGGAGCGGAAGAAACAGGAGGGGTACTTTTAATGGCACACGTCTCTGACCTGATCGGGACCGATATCGAAGGGTACCTGAAGCAGCATGAAAAGAAGAGCCTTCTGCGTTTCATCACATGCGGGAGCGTGGATGACGGCAAGAGCACGTTGATTGGCCGTTTGCTCTATGAATCCAGGATGCTATTCGAGGATCAGCTTGCCGCGCTCGAAGCCGATTCGAAGAAGGTCGGTACGCGTGGTGGGGAAATAGACTATGCGCTGCTGCTCGACGGTCTGGCTGCCGAGCGCGAGCAGGGCATCACTATCGACGTCGCCTACCGGTTTTTCTCGACGGACCGCCGCAAGTTCATCGTGGCCGATACGCCCGGGCATGAGCAGTACACCCGCAACATGATAACGGGGGCTTCCACCGCGGATCTGGCTATCATCCTGGTCGATGCACGCAAAGGCATCTTGCAGCAAACGCGGCGGCATAGCTATCTCGTGTCGTTGATCGGCATTCGCAACGTGGTTCTTGCGGTGAATAAGATGGACCTCGTCGATTACTCGCGTGAACGGTTCGACGAAACTTCACGCGAGTATTGCGAATTTGCAAAGAAAATCGGTATATCCGATGTGACGGCAATTCCGATTTCGGGCGTAAATGGCGACAACGTTGTTGAAAGGAGCACAAGGACGCCATGGTACGACGGGCCGTCCTTGATGCATCACCTGGAGACTGTCGAGATCGACGAGGCCCGTTTGCAGACCCAGCCATTGCGTTTCCCGGTGCAGTGGGTCAACCGCCCGAACCTTGATTTCCGTGGGTTTGCAGGAACTATTGCGTCCGGTGTTGTACGCGTCGGGCAGCGTGTGCAAGTTCAGCCGGCAGGGCGAGAAACCACCGTCGCAAGAATCGTGACGGCCGATGGAGATCTCGACGAGGCCTTCGCGGAACAGTCGGTGACCCTTCTGCTCGCCGACGAAGTGGATGTCTCTCGTGGCGATCTGATTTCAGCGGCCGATTCCCCAGCGCAGGTTGCCGACCAGTTCGAAGCAACGCTCGTATGGATGAGCGATCAACCCATGCTCCGTGGGCGCAGCTACCCGCTGAAGATCGGCACTCGGACCGTCACGGCAACGATATTGCCGCTGAAATACAAGCTCAATGTCGAGACGCTCGATCACGTCGCCGCTGAGACTCTCGCGTTGAACGAAATCGGCGTTGCCGAACTGGAGTTCGACCGTCCGATCGCTTTCGATCCATACGAGCAGAACCACGAGACGGGCGGTTTCATCGTTATTGACCGCATGACCAATAGCACGGTCGGTGCGGGTATGCTGCGCTTCGCACTGCGCCGTGCGACCAATATTCGCTGGCAGACGCTGGAAGTCGACAAACATGCGCGACGGACCCTCAATGGGCATCAGAGCGGCGTCGTCTGGCTGACAGGCCTTTCTGGTGCGGGTAAATCGACGATTGCGAATTTGCTCGAGAAACGCTTGCATGCAATGGGCAAGCGAACCTATCTGCTCGATGGGGACAATGTTCGGCATGGATTGAACAAGGATCTCGGCTTCACGGCCGAAGACCGCGTCGAAAATATCCGGCGCATTGCCGAGGTGGCGAAATTGATGGCCGACGCCGGCGTGATCGTCATTACCGCATTCATTTCGCCGTTTCGTGCGGAGCGCGCACTGGCGCGCGAGCTCATGGAGGAGGGTGAATTCATCGAGGTCTTCATCGACACGCCATTGGAAGTGGCTGAGCAGCGCGATCCGAAAGGACTCTACAAGAAAGCGCGTCGCGGAGAGTTGAAGAACTTCACTGGCATCGATTCACCCTACGAGGCGCCGGTAAAGCCCGAAATCCACATCAATACCACGACCAGTTCTGCCGAGGTTGCTGTAGAGACGATCTTCCAGAAGTTGCAGACCGCGGGGTTCCTTGACGTGTCGCGGGGATCGCCGCTCTGAGACGTCACGGGGCGGCGTGCCTCGCTCGCCTTGCGTTCATATTGTTATACGCCATTCATTTATATATACTCCCTGCTGTCGACCACGGGAGACGCAGAGCGCAATTCCCGTGTTGACATCGCCCTCGTCGGGCGACAGTCCAACAGGTATCGGGACGTTTCGACGCGTCAAGGAGGCAGTGGGGATGGCGGAAAGCAATCAGCAAGGCTATGGGCCGCGCGAGTCGATGGAATACGACGTGGTCATCGTCGGCGGCGGTCCCGCAGGCCTCTCCGCGGCGATCCGCCTGAAGCAGCTGGCAGCCGAAAAGAACGCCGAGATTGGCGTTTGTGTGCTGGAGAAAGGCTCGGAGATCGGAGCGCATATCCTCTCGGGCGCGGTCATGGACCCCCGCGCGCTCGATGAACTGATACCCGACTGGAAGGAACAGGGCGCGCCGCTGAACGTCGCCGTGACCGAAGACAAGTTCCTTTTCCTTTCGGAAACTGGTGCGAAGTCGGTTCCGAACTGGGCATTGCCGGACAACTTCAAGAACCACGGCAACTTCGTGATCAGCCTCGCGAATGTCACGCGCTGGCTTGGGACAATGGCCGAGGCACTGGGCGTGGAGATTTTCCCGGGCTTTCCGGCCGCTGAAGTCCTCTACAACGAGGACGGCTCGGTCAAGGGCGTCGCCACCGGCAACATGGGCATTGGCAAAGACGGCGAGCCTACCGAGAACTTCCAGCTCGGGATGGAGTTGCACGCGAAGTACACGCTGTTCTGCGAAGGCTGCCGCGGTCATCTTGGCCGTCAGCTCGACGAGAATTTTAATCTCGGCAAGAACGCCGATCCACAGGTCTATGGCATCGGCATCAAGGAGCTGTGGGAGATCGATCCTTCGAAGCATCAGCCGGGTCTGGTGGTTCACACGGCTGGCTGGCCGCTGGAGTCGGACACCTATGGCGGCTCGTTTCTGTACCACATCGACAACAACCAGGTGATGGTGGGTTTTGTCGTCGGTCTCGCGTATCAGAACCCCTATCTTTCGCCATTCGAGGAGTTCCAGCGCTACAAGACGCACCCGGAAATCCGCAAGTTCCTGCAGGGCGGCAAGCGCGTGTCGTATGGTGCGCGCGCGATCACAGCCGGCGGCCTGATGTCTCTCCCTAAGCTGGTATTTCCGGGCGGTGCGCTCGTGGGTGACGATGCCGGCTTCCTGAACGCCTCGCGCATCAAAGGCAGTCACGCAGCGATCAAGACCGCCATGCTGGCCGCGGATGCCGCCTTCGATGCGTTGCAGGCTGGCCGCCAGCACGACGAACTCGCGGCCTATCCGGAGGCATTCAAGCAGTCGTGGCTCTACACGGAACTGTACAAGGCGCGCAACTTCAAGCAGTGGATGAGCAAAGGCCTGTACCTCGGCACGCTGATGGTGGGCATCGAGCAGAAAGTGCTGGGCGGTAATGTGCCCTGGACGCTGCATCACCGGCATCGCGATCACGCAATGCTGAAACCCGCCTCGCAGTGCAAGCCGATCGAGTATCCAAAGCCGGACGGCAAACTCACGTTCGACCGTCTGTCGTCTGTTTTCATTTCGAATACGAATCACGAAGAGAATCAGCCGGCGCATCTCACGCTCAGGGACGCGAGTGTGCCGGTGAACGTCAATCTGCGAACGTATGCAGGCCCAGAAACCCGCTTCTGTCCAGCAGGCGTCTACGAGTACGTGAAGGACGAGCAGGACGAGGACCGTCTGCAAATCAACGCGCAGAATTGCGTGCACTGTAAGACCTGCGACATCAAGGACCCGACCCAGAACATCGTGTGGGTCACGCCGGAAGGCGGCGGCGGTCCGAACTATCCAAACATGTAAGCAGATGTCAGCCAGGTCTCAGAGGTAAGTCTCAGAATGAAACTGATTCGGTCAATCGACGAGCTGCGCGCGCAGTTGCGCGGGCAAAACCGTACAGCATTCGTGCCGACCATGGGCAATCTGCACGAAGGGCATTTGTCGCTTATCCGGCTTGCCCGGCAGCATGGGGATCCGGTCGTCACGAGCATCTTCGTCAATCCGCTGCAGTTCGGGCCGGAGGAGGATTTTGCGCGCTATCCGCGAACGCTGGAGGCGGACATCGAGAAGCTCCAGAAGGAGAACGTCTATGTCGTCTTTGCCCCTACGGAAGAGGATCTATACCCTCAGCCGCAGGAGTATCGAGTGCAGCCGCCTGGCGGCATTGGCGACATGCTGGAGGGTGAATTCCGGCGCGGGTTTTTCCAGGGTGTGTGCACGGTGGTGATGAAGCTGATGTTGTGCGCCCAACCGCGTGTCGCCGTTTTCGGAAAAAAGGACTACCAGCAATTGATGATTGTTCGGGAGATGTGCAAGCAGTTCGCGATGCCGACGGACGTGGTAGCGGGCGAAACCATCCGTGATTGCGACGGTCTTGCCTTGTCCTCTCGCAATCGTTTCCTGACGCCCGAGGAGCGGGTCGAGGCGCCAACGTTGTATCGGCTCCTGAACCAGATCCGCGACAAGGTTTTGAGCGGAGAGAAAGATATTCAGGGTATCGAACGACGCGCGTTCTCCACGTTGGTCGATCGGGGCTGGCAGCCGGATTACATCTCGGTGCGCAAGCAGGCCAATCTGCGATCACCCACGGCGCAGGAGGCCGATGACAGCAAGCTGGTTATCCTTGCCGCTGCGCGCCTCGGCAACACGCGACTGATCGACAACATGGAAATTTGAGTTCTCCATGCATAGCCTTGCGCCGCGCTTGTGGACCAGCAGGACAGGGTGCCAATCCGAAGGCTGGTCACGTGCCTTCCCACTCCGGCCGTTTGACATGATCGAATCAGACTCGGATCACGGCGGGTCCTCCCGCCGCGCAGTACTCGTAACAGGCGCCGCCAGACGGATCGGGCGGGCGCTTGCGCTCGGTTTCGCTGCGCGAGGATGGGATGTCGCGGTGCACCATCACGAGTCAAAACAGGAAGCCCGAGAGGTTGTCGACCACATCAAGTCGCAGGGGCGCAGATCGGTCGCCCTATGCGCTGACCTGGCGATCGAGGAACAGGTCGAGCAACTGGTACCAGCGTGCGTGGAGACCTTCGGTCGACTTGACTGCGTGCTGAACTGTGCGTCACGGTTCGATGAAGATACCGCGCAAACATTCGGTTATGCGCGGTTGCTCGAACTGATGGCGATCAACGTCGCGGCGCCGCTGGCGTTGGCGCGAGGACTCTTCGAGGTGGTGCCGGACAGCGCGGTATCGGACGAAGCGAAGCGCGGTGTAGTGGTGAACGTGCTCGACCAGAAGCTGTTCAACATGAACCCCGACTACATCTCCTACACGGCGACCAAGGCTGCGCTAGCCAACGCGACCGTCGCACTCGCGCAGGCTCTCGCTCCGAAAATCAGAGTCGTGGGGCTAGCTCCGGGATTGACGTTAGTGTCGGGCGATCAAACACAGGCGCAATTCGGCACAGTCCATAAGATGACGCCGCTTCTGCGCGGTTCGCGACCGGAGGATATCGTCGAAGCGGCGGCGTATCTCGCGAATGCGCATGGCGTCACGGGGACGACATTGGTCGTTGACGGAGGTCAGCATCTTGTATCGAGCAGCCGTGACGTGATGTTCATGGACTCGGTGTCGAAAGGCCGCACTGCTGCTGAGTGTCTCTTCGCAGACCGTCAGTGAATCACTGATGGCGAAGAAAATGTGCATCCGCCGACCGTCGAGGGCGAGCAATGAAGCGGAAATTGCAGGGACTCGCTACGCGAGAAAAGCTACTCGATAGCGCGGAATGCCTTTTTTTCGAACGTGGTGTCTCGTCGACGACCCTCGAGGACATTGCTCGTGCGAGCGGTACGACTCGTGGCGCCATCTATGGTCACTTCACGAACAAGTGGTCGCTCGTAAGCGCGCTGTTCGAACGCTCAGAACTTCCGCTGGATGCATTCACTGTGTGCGGCGCAGAAGCCGCGATTGCAAGCATCGATGCGTTGCGTGTCGAGCTCGAGCGGCGGTTGGTCGATGTGCTACGGATAGGGACGAAGCGGCGGTTGTATTCGATCGCGCTGTCCACTACGGAAATTGATGGCGATTGCACTTTGCCGGCATCGATGTTCAGGGAGTCGGCGCTTCTTGCACAGTACTCGATCGAGACGACCTTGGCACGCATCGCAAAGCCGCCAGGTACATCTGAGGATCTCGACTACGCGTTCGAGGCAACTTTTATTCACGCTTGCCTGACAGGATACTTCCGCCGCAGCTTGATCATTCCGCCTCCTGCAGGAGCCGAAAAGCTGCTTGCCGGAAAGATCGTGCGAAAGGCCTTGTCGTCATGGTTCATAGAGAGCCCCTCGTTGTTCGCGGCTCGCGGCGGGCTGGCGTCCGAAGCCGGCATTCGTCGATGAAAAGGAACAAGATAACCTCGATCTTGCAAGGAGAGAACATATGATTTTCAAAACGCTAGCTGTAGTCGGTGCCGGAACAATGGGCAATGGCATCGCTCAGGTCGCCGCGGTGGCGGGTCTCCACGTGGTCATGACCGATGTCAACGAGACGGCGCTCTCAAAGGGCCTGTTAACCTTGACGGCGAATCTCGGGCGTCTCGTCGACAAGGGAAAGCTGGACGCGGCGTCGCGTGATTCTGCGCTAACCCGTATCGAAACTTCCACTGACTATCAGCGCCTCTCGACGGCAGACATCACTATCGAAGCGGCAACCGAGAACGTTGATCTGAAGATCCGCATCCTGAAGCAAATCGAGTCGGTGGCGCGTGCCGATGCGATCATTGCGTCGAACACGTCGTCGATTTCAATCACCGCGCTCGGCGCGGTGCTTACTGATCCGACACGTTTCATCGGCATGCATTTCTTCAACCCTGTACCGCTAATGACGCTCGTGGAGGTCATCCGTGGGCTGCAAACCACTGACTCCACTGTCAATGCGGTGCGCGAGTTGACTGAACGGCTCGGCAAGACGCCGATAGGCGTGACCAACTCGCCAGGCTTCGTAGTGAACCGTATCCTCGTGCCAATGATCAATGAGGCGTTTTTCGTGCTAGCGGAAGGCGTCGCCACCGCGGAAGAAATCGACGCCGGAATGAAGCTGGGTGCGAATCACCCGATCGGGCCACTCGCGCTCGCCGACCTGGTCGGGCTAGACGTTTGTCTTTCTGTCATGGATGTTTATCTGAAAGACTTCGGCGATTCCAAGTATCGCGCATGCCCGCTATTGCGGGAGCTGGTTGCGGCGGGACGGCTAGGGCGAAAAGCCGGTTGGGGGGTCTATAAGTACTGAAGCCGCCTGGCAGCGTAAGCTGAGTGGCGACAGGGATTTTGCGGCCGAATACGGATAACCGCTACTGATTTTGCTGCGGGTTTCAACTACCGCCTTGCGATTCAATCATTGTGGATGGAGGCATCAACTCGGCCTCCATGTGCACTGGGTGTCGCCGCAAGAGCAGCGGTCCGGCGAGCATCAGCAAGGCAGCGGCAGTTAGCGTCTTCGAGACACCAAATTGATCCGCACAAACGCCCCATATCAATGCACCCAATGCCATTGAGCCTTGGAACGTGAGCAAAAAAACTGCTAACGCCCGAGCTCGCACCCAAGCGGGCAGAGTCGCCTGGAAGGCCGAGGAGACGGTGGAGTTGAATGTGATCCACGCGGCACCCCCGACGAGCAGGGACAGATATACGGGTGCGCTGTACTGCACATAGGCGGCGGTCAGCGTCGCAATGCCGAACAACACAGACGCACCGCAGACCAGAGTATTGAGCGCCAGAAAACGGCGTACCTGACCAAGTGCAATTCCACCAGCCACGGCGCCTGCTCCCATACTCCCCAGCATCATACCGTACCCGCCGCCGCCTAAACCCGGGTTATTTTTCGCTACGATCGGCAGTAGCGCCCACAACGCGCTTGCGCTAACTACAAAGGTGAATGTGCGAACCAGATGTCCGCGCAAAACACCGCAACCAAGCACATAGCGTACGCCCACACACATCGCGCTTACCAGACGCTCCTGCTTTGAAACGACTTGTTCTTTTTCCGGCTTGTACCAAAGCAAAAAGATGGTCACTGCGACCGCAAATAGTCCGGTCGTTAGTGCGAACACCGCATACGATCCTACCCCAGCGATGACTGCACCTGCCAACGCGGGGCCCACTGCGCGCGCGCCATTGAAAGCGACTCCATTGAGAGCGATCGCAGAGAGCAACGCCGATCGAGGCACTGCTTCCGCGGTTGAGGATTGCCAGGCCGGAACTGATACGGCACTGCCTGAACCGAGCAAAAAGGTGAAGATCAGCAATCTGACTGGATCGATTGCATCCAGCATCAGCAGAACATAAAAAAAGATCGACGAGACCAGCATCCAACAGTGCGCGGCTAGCAAAAGGCGGCGTTTATCCATCGAATCGGCGAGTACTCCTGCCGGCATCCCGAGCAGGAAGGCCGGCATCGTGGTCGCAGCCTGGGTCAGTGCAATCATCACCGGGGACGTCGTGAGCGAAGTCATCAACCATGCCGCCCCAACGTTCTGCACCCAGGCGCCAAGGCTCGCCGCCAACATTGCCATCCATATTGCGCGAAACGGGCGATAGCGAAGCGGGCCGGGCTCGGGTTGTGGTTTCGTGGAAGACATTGGGGTTCAGGCTGTGGACATTACGCGTCTTGCTGGGTGCAGATCGCTTTACGTGGATGCCGGGATCGATGCACTGGGTGCGAAAAATAGAATATGGTGCACAAATATGAACACGCCTGACACGGCCTGTCAATGCCGATCTTGATTTCCACCGTCGTGAGAAGAAGACACCGTTGCTGACGTTCAAAGTCGGTGAAGCATCGCGCGCCCGTTCGACGTCAACGTTGACCGGCTCGGAAACTGATGTCACATTCCTCGTTGGAAAAGACGAGGCTTCGGCCATTGCGTCTTGCAACCGATCCTGAGAGTTGCTCTGTTTCGCGTTTTGACTATGTCATTCGAATTCATCCAACCTGATCCGACCGTCCACGACCCCCTTCAGGCAGAGCACACACTGCTGGACTTAGCGGCGCGTGGCCGCACTGTTGCTCAATTGTGGGAAGCGCCGAGGTCTTTGGTGGTACCGCGCAGCTATCTGCGCTATCCGCAGTTCGAATCTGCACGCTGCGCTTTCCTTCGCGGCGGATGCCCCGTCTGGCTACGCATGTCGGGCGGCGGCCTCGTACCGCAGGGTCCCGGGATTCTAAATTTGAGTCTGGCTTATTTCGTCGAGCAGCAGGCGAGCAAAATGAGCGAGGCGGTGTACCTGCACTTATGCGAAGTCATCGGAAGCGCGCTGCGCGTGATCGGCGTCACGACCCATTACCAGGCAGTGGACGGTTCATTTTGCGACGGTCGGTTCAATTTGGCTTGGGGAGTCGACACTGACGCTCGCAAGATTGCTGGCACGGCGCAGTATTGGCGACAGGCGCCAGCCGCGATGCGGACGAGCGATGGACGGGGCCATCTGGTGCTCGCGCACGCCGTATTGCTCGTCAGTGCCGATCCGGATGAGGCGAACCAGCGGGCCAACGCCTTCGAAGAGGCGGTGGGCAGTGGCCGTCGATATGACGCAAACAAGATCGTCACTGTGCTGCAAGCGCTGGGAGGGGCAGGGATCGGCAGGGAGCCGCTGATGCCCGCCGTGTTGGCTGCGATCGAGGACAGTCTCACCGACATTCCACTACCGACAGAAGCGCAGTAACCCGCTTGGCGGGCTCGCTCGCCTCGGTCGGTGTAGCGGGGCGGCGCACGGCGAGCCATTCTCCCTGATATCGAACAATGCCGTTGTCAACGGAATGTAACCTGAAGTGCTTAAGTTTGAAGGTTCGAGCGATGGGCAGCCGTGCCGGTGCGTAAAGCCGAACAAAGGGGCGAAACCTTCTGGAAACGCTCAATACAGACACGGACGTGCTGGGGCGCATTGAAATGCATCATCGCAAGAACACCGCGCGCCCGCGCAAGTTGCGGGTGTCCAGCGCAAGTACCCTAGGCCCGCAGGATGCGTAGTTGAGAAATTGCGTCGCGGAGCGCAGCTTGCTGCAACCATTGATCCGGTCAGTCAATCTCGTGGAGGCAAACCATGCTGTTCAAACGAGGAATTGCAGTTCTTGCCGTTGCTCTACCTCTCGCGGCCGCGCAAGCGCAAACCGTCGACATCACCGGTGCGGGCAGCACTTTCGCAGCCCCGATCTATAACAAGTGGGCCGACGCCTACCATAAGGCGGGGGGCGGCAAGGTCAACTACCAGGGCATCGGTTCAGCGGGCGGCATCAAGCAGATCCTGGCGAAGACCGTCGACTTCGCAGGCTCCGACGCGCCGATGAAGGACGACGAACTGGCGAAGACTGGCCTGTTCCAGTTCCCGACGGTGGTGGGCGGCGTGGTGCCGGTCGTGAACCTGCCTGGCGTGAAGCCGGGTCAACTGGTTCTGTCGGGTGCGGTGCTCGGCGACATCTATCTGAGCAAGATCAAGAAATGGAACGATCCGGCGATCGCCGCGCTGAATTCGGGCATGAAACTGCCGGATACGGACATCGCCGTGGTACGCCGCGCCGACGGTTCGGGCACGAGCTTCATCTGGACGAACTTTCTGTCGAAGGTGAACCCGGAGTGGAAGTCGAAGGTCGGCGAAGGCACGACGGTGAACTGGCCGACCGGTACGGGCGGCAAGGGCAATGACGGTGTTGCCGCCTTCGTGCAACGGCTGCCGGGCGCGGTCGGCTATGTCGAGTGGGCGTATGCGAAGCAAAACAACATGGTCTACACCAGCCTGAAGAACTCCGCCGGTGCGGTGGTTGCGCCGAAAGCCGAGACCTTCAAGGCGGCCGCCTCGGGCGCGGACTGGAAGACGTCGTTCTACCAGATCCTGACCAACGAGCCCGGCAAGGACGCATGGCCGGTCGTCGGCGCGACCTTCGTGCTGCTGCACGCGACGCAAGACAAGCCGGCGCAGGGCGCGGCAACGCTGAAATTCTTCGACTGGGCGTTCAAGAACGGCGGGCAGGCTGCCAGCGATCTCGACTACATCTCGCTGCCGGATTCGGTCGTGTCGGAAATCCGCGAGCAGTGGAAGACCAAGGTCAAGGATGCGTCGGGAAAACCGGTGTTTCAGTGAAGGCCTCGTTGCGACCCGCCTCGAACAGATCGTGGTCGGTCATGGGTGCAATCAATTGACTCAGATCAAGTAACGGCCGCTTCGAGGCGGGTAACGTGCGCGTGACGGTCTTTTATCACCGCACGCCGGGAGCCAGGCAATGGTCACGCGCAACGTCGAGGAAGTCATCAAGCAGATTGCCGCCGCTACCAACACGCCTGAGGAAACGGTCTCGCAAATGTACGCACAGACGTGGATCGAATACAGCGAAGGTGCACGAATCACCGACTACCTGACGGTTCTGGTCGCTCGTCGTTTGCGCGACAACCTGCGCAGGCGGCGACAGCATTCGCATTGAGCGTGGGATGGTCAAGCGCCGCTGGGCCATGCCGCTTCCGCACCGAAGCGCTCGACCATAAATTCAATAAAGCTCCGAAGCTTGGGCGACGTCCGCCGCTCACGCAGATACAGCAGGTTCAGCGGCCGCTCGGGCGCGGCAAACGCCGGCAGCACTTCTACCAACCGTTTCGCTCGCAGATCCGCGCCCACCAGGATCTCGGGCAGCATGGCGATGCCCATGCCGCGCAACACCGCCCGTCGCAGCGCTTCAGAATTGTCGATCCTCAGCCTGCCGTCGACGGGCACGCTCACGCGGCCGTCCGGACCCTGCAAGCTCCATTCGGCCTGCGCCGCGTGCCATTCCGAGCGCGGCGGATACGCGTACGTCAGGCACTGATGCGCGCGCAGCGCGTCGGGCGATGACGGCGTGCCATGCGTTGCCAGATACCCGCGTGACGCGCACAACACCAGACGGTACGGCTGCAGAGGCCGCGCGACGAGATCCGGATTGCCCAGCGCGCCGATCCGAACCGCCGCCTCGAAGCCGTCGTCGAGCAGGTCCGACAGCGCATCGGTGGCGACGATATCGAGCTTCACCTCGGGATAGCGCTCGCAGTAATCCGCGATCACCGGCATCAGGCATTCGTTGCTGAACACGACGGGCGCGGTTACGCGCAGCCGTCCGCGTGGCGTCGCGAGGTGATCGAGAGCGAGCCGTTCCGAATCGTCGATCAGCCCGAGAATCTCGATGCATCGTTCATAGTAGGCCTGCCCAAACGCGCTGATCTGCTGCTTGCGCGTGGTGCGATGGATGAGTGTCGCGCCAAGCCGCGTTTCCAGCGCCTGAAGGTGATTGCCGACCATCGTCGGCGACAGGTCGCATGCCACCGCCGCCGCCGTCAGGCTGCCGCTTTCTACTACGCGCACGAACACGGTCATCGCTTTGAGGAGGTCCATTCCCCAATAATAATTGGTTCTGTTGCCATTTGCCGTGCGTTTATCAATCTTGGCTGTGGGAATACAGTTCGCGTACACGGCACTTGCGGCCCATCCCGGTTCCGCATCGCCCGACTTCATGCACGGACATCATGCGCAAACAGCTCAGCTCACCGGCCCGGTCACCACGTCTTGCCTTGCTCGCGACGAGCCTCGGCTTCGTCATCATCTGTCTCGACGTCACGGTGGTGAACGTCGCGCTCGCACGAATGCGAGATGGCCTCGGCCTCGATTCGACGGCGCTGGAATGGGTCGTCAACGCGTACACGCTGGCGTTCGCGAGTCTGCTGCTGACCGCCGGCGCGTTGGCCGACCGGTTCGGCGCGCGCCGCATGTTTGTCGCCGGGTTCGTGGTGTTTACCTGCGCATCGGTGGGGTGCGGGCTGTCGGATGGCGCGGCGCTGCTGGTTGGGTCGCGGATGGTGCAGGGCATCGGCGCGGCGCTGTGCGTGCCGTCGTCGCTGGCGCTGCTCGGCGCGGCGTTTCCGGAGCCGCATGCACGGGCCAGGGCGGTCAGCATCTGGGCGGGCACGGCGGCGCTCACGCTGGGGGCGGGTCCGCTGGTCGGCGGCGTGCTAGTCGACCGCTTCGGCTGGCCGGCCATTTTTCTGATCAACGTGCCCATTGGCGTCGCGGGCATCTGGCTGACCATCGCTCATGCACCCGACACGCAGGGTCATGCGACCCGTCGCATCGATCTGGCCGGCCAGACGCTTGCCGTCGTTGCGTTGGTCGGGCTGACGTATGCGGTTGTCGAAAGCGGCAGACTGGGCTGGACCAGCATGACCGTATTGACGGGAATGGCCGTCGCGGCCGTTGCGGGCGGGCTGTTCGTCATCGTCGAGGCGCGGCAGGCGCAGCCGCTTTTACCGCTCGCGCTGTTCCGCCATGCCGCGGTGAACGTCAGCGCGCTAACGGGGCTGTCGCTGAATTTCGGCTACTACGGACTGATGTTTGCGATGAGTCTGTTTTTCCAGAGCGCGCGTCACGACACGCCGCTCGAAACCGGCCTCGCGTTCCTGCCGATGACGGCGGTGGTCGCGGTCGCAAACGTCGCGTCGGGATCGCTGACGGCGCGCTTCGGTTATCGCCTGCCGATGCTTGTCGGCCAGGCACTGGCGGCGCTCGGCTATGTTTCGCTTGCGTTCGTGCGGGTGGATAGCAGCGCGCTAGCAGTCGCGTTGCCTCTGCTGAGTGTTGGCGTCGGTGTGGCGTTCGCGGTGCCTTCGATCAACACCGCGGTGCTGGCGCACGTGGAACCGTCGTACATGGGCATTGCGTCCGGCGTATTGAACACCGCGCGTCAGATTGGCGGCGTGCTCGGCGTGGGCTTGTTCGGCGCCCTTGTGCGGCCGGAGTTCGACCATCTTGCCGAAGGTCTGCATCTGGCCGCGAGCCTGGCCGCTACTGTGACGCTTTTGAGCCTCCTTAGCATAGTCATGGGCCTCAAGACGTCCGGATCGATGGTCACGGACGGTGCGCGTTGAGAGCATTGTCGCTGCTGCCCGCCTGTTGCGCCGAAGCGCCGGCCATCACGCGCCAGCGGTCGCTGTCGAGCACGGCTCGAGCGTCGATCCGCCCGAACATGTCCAACAGAGGTGCGACGAGGCCCGTCCAGCCCGTCTGATGACTGGCCCCGAGCCCTGCACCGTTGTCGCCGTGGAAATACTCGTAGAACAGGATCAGGTCGCGCCAGTGCGGATCGTCCTGAAACTTGCTGGTTCCGCCGTAGACGGGACGTGTTCCATCCGCATCGCGCAGGAAGGTACCCGTCAGTCGCCGGACGATTTCCTGTGTCACCTCGAAAAGCGTCATGTAATGTCCGGACCCGCTCGGGCATTGCACCTTGAATTCGTCGCCGAAAAAGCTGTAGAGGTTCATCAGTGCCCTGACAACGAGCAGGTTCACCGGCATCCATACCGGACCTCGCCAATTGGAGTTGCCGCCGAACATGCCCGTATTCGATTCGGCCGGCAGGTACTGCACTTTGTAATCGGTCCCACCGATGTTGAGCACATACGGATGCTCGAGGTGATAGCGGGAGAGCGAACGGATGCCATGCGGTCCGAGGAACTCGTTCTCGTCGAGCAGGTATCCGAGCACCCGTTCGAGCTTGCGTCTGTTCAGGATCGAAAGGAGCCTGCGCTCCCGATGGCCGATGAAGCCCGTATCCGTCGGAGCCACGTGGGCGAGCAGCTCCGGGTAGCGTTTGCGGAATTGGGCGATCAGCTCCATCAGTTTCGGATACCGCGTCACCGAATCTGCTTCGAATACGGTGGTCGCGCACAGCGGCAGCAACCCCACCATCGACCTGATCTTCAGACGCATGGTCTGGCCGTCGGGAAGCCGCAGCAGATCATAGAAGAAGCCGTCATGCTCGTCCCACATGTCGTCCGGATGTTCGCCGCGCCGATCCATCGCATAGGCGATCCACATGAAGTGCTGGACGAACCTGAAGGCGATCTCCTCGTACATCGGATCGTATTCCGTCAGGATGATCGCCATCTCCAGCATGCACTGGCAATAAAACGCCATCCACGCGGTTCCGTCCGCCTGTTCCAGCGATCCACCCGTCGGCAGCTGCGCGCTGCGATCGAATACCCCGATGTTGTCAAGCCCCAGAAAGCCGCCGGCGAACACGTTGCGTCCCGACGGGTCCTTGCGATTCACCCACCAGTTGAAATTGAGCATCAGCCCCTGAAACGAGCGCTCGAGAAAGCGCGGGTCGGCCCGTCCCCACTCTTTGCCGTACCGGTAGACCCAAAGCGTGGCGGCCGCATGCACGGGAGGATTGACGTCGCTGAAGTTCCACTCGTAGGCCGGGATCTGGCCGCTCGGATGGACATACAGCGTGCGCAACATCAGCAGCAATTGCTCCTGCGCGAAATCGAAGTCGACGAGCGCCAGAGAGATCGTGTGGAACGCCAGATCCCAGGCCGCGTACCACGGGTACTCCCATTTGTCCGGCATCGAGATCACGTCCGCGTTCAGCATGTGGAACCACCCGGTGTTGCGCACATCGAGCCGCTCGCCGTCCAGCAACGGATGGCTCCCATGCTCGCGCAGCCACAGTTCGAGATCGAAGTAGTAGTACTGCTTGCCCCACAACATGCCCGCCAGCGCCTGACGGTGCACCCGGCGCTGGTCTTCCGTCAGCGATTTCGGCGCGATGCGCTCGTAGAACTCGTCAGCATCGGCAATGCGTTCGTTGAAGGTGTTCTCGAAGCCGTCGAACGCGTTGTCGCGGCTTATCGCGCTCAGGCGCAGCCGGATCGTCACGCTGTCGCGGCCGGGTACGTTGCATACGTAATGGGCCGCCGCCTTGGTTCCCGTTTTGGCCGGATTCACCGCCTCGCGTTGTCCGCCGATCACGTACGCGTGGAATGCGTCTTTCACATAGGGCGAAGCATTGGGTTGATTCCACAGACGCCGTGCATTGCTTTCGTTCTCCGTGAACAGCAGTTCCGTCGCGCCTTCGCAATAGAGCCAGTAGTCGCCCAGTTCATGATGGCGCGCTCGAATGACGCCCGGCGCCTCTTCGCACAGCGACGGCCTGGGATCGTCGTGGTTCTCCGACCATGTATTGCGAAACCATAGCGTCGGCAGGATTCGAAGCTGCGCCGCGTCCCGCCCGCGGTTGTGCATGCAAATGCGCACCAGGATGTCTTGTGGATCGCGCTTCGCGTATTCGACGAATACATCGAAATAGCGGTCGTCATCGAACACGCCGGTATCGAGCAGTTCGTACTCGAGTTCTTCTCGCGATCGCTTGCGGTTCGTCTCGATCAGGTCGAGGTACGGATATTCCTGCTGCGGGTACTTGTACAGATACTTCATGTACGAGTGCGTGGGCGTGCTGTCGACATAGAAGTAATACTCCTTCACGTCCTCGCCATGATTGCCTTCGCTATTGGTGAGCCCGAACAGGCGCTCCTTCAGAATCGGGTCGCGCCCGTTCCAGAGTACGAGCGCGAAGCAGAGCCGCTGCTGGTCGTCGGATAGTCCGCCGAGCCCGTCTTCTCCCCACCTGTAGGCGCGTGAGCGCGCCTGATCGTGGGTGAAATAGTTCCAGGCGTCGCCATCTTCGCTGTAGTCCTCGCGGACCGTTCCCCATTGCCGCTCGCTCAAGTACGGCCCCCACTGCTTCCACGGCACCTGCGTCGCATGCGCGTCGTTCAAGCGTTTTTGTTCCGTGACATCGACGTCTGCGAGAGCCATTTCTGCCTCCGTAACGGCCGGATGAACCTGCAACAGGCGGGCGGTCGCCCTACGACGATCGCCCGGCGAGCCCGGTGGATACGTGCTGCTGCGAAGCAATCCTGATGTGCGAAACGAACCACGCCGCGAGCACGAACCACCCCGCTGCGACGACGAACGCGACGACGTAGGCGGTTCCGGCACCAGCAAGCGCCTTGACCCACGACAGCATCCACCCGGTCGCGGCGGGGCCGAGGATCTGCGGCAGCACCATCGACACCTGCCAAATGCCCATGTCCTTCCCGCTGGATGCATCGTCTGGCAACACTTGCAGTGCGAGCGCCCAGTCGACGGCTTGATAGGTCCCGTAAGCGGCGCAGAAAACGAGTCCGACTGCGATCACCAGCAACAGGTTCGGATGCACCGCCAGCATGACAAAGCCGATTGCGGCTCCGGCCATGATCCAGCTTGTCAGGCGGACGACGGGGACCGCGCCGTGGCGGTCGGCGAGCCTTGCGCCCAACAGGCTGGCCGGGATCGCCAGCACCACGCCGACACCAAGAAGCCCGTTCATCACACCGGTCGGATGACGAATGCCGATCACGTCCTGCAGGTAGTACAACATGAAGGTGAAGATCGACCAGATTCCCATGTTGCCGAACAGACGGGTTACCAGCACCCAGTAAAAGTTTCGGTGGAGGCGCGGATCGAGATAGAACGAGCGCATGAACGCGAGGAGTTCGAACCGTTCATGGGATCTGACAGGCGTCGGCTCGCGCGAGCCGCGAATCGTCAGCCAAAGGCAGAGCAGCATGATCGCAATGAACGTGGTCACCGTCGGATACAGGCGGCCGGGCGAATAGAGCACGACGAGCACGACGTTGCCACTGATGGTGCCGAGCACGGACATCACGTTGAGCCACGCGCTCGCGCGGTTGGTTTCCCGTTTTGGCACGACATCGGGCACCAGCCCGGCATACGGACCCGCCGCCCAGTTCCACCAGAACTGCAGATGCAGGAACGCGACTGCATAAAGCCATACGCTCGCCCCTCTGTTGAATGAAGCAAGCCATACCAGGGCAACCGCAGTGCCGAACACGCCAGTGACGAGAAACGATCGCCGACGTCCATGTTTTGCGATGGAGCGATCTGAAAGCGCGCCGGCCAGCGGCGCCACGATCATTGCAACGAATGCGCCGGACGCAATGACGGAGCCGGCCACCCCTTCCTTCAATGCGGCGTCGCGTCCGAGCATTTCGGCGACCTGTGACGGCACCAGCACCGGAACGACCGTCATCCATTGGGTAAACAGCGCAAACCACAGCGACGCGATCTGTATGTGACTGAGCGTCGTCAGGCGAGGGGCGGGCGGTCTGGTCGACACATTCCGGGCTGGACTGGATAGCGGCATGTCAGAGGTCCATGGGCGTCGCGCGTTTTGCTGCCCGGTCAATGCTTGCTAGCTTACGGGGCTGCAGAGAAAGATTAGAACATTTGATCTGGCTTATGCATGCGAGGGCAGTGCGTTCGTTGCCTTCGGGCGAGTACCCACGTCAAACGCAGCGCCGGCACGTCGTATGGCTTGATGTCCGCGAACCAGGTGGGATATTGAATCAGCAGCCGCCGTCGCACGTCGGCCAACTTGCTCCGTGCGGCATTCCTTCCCGCACGCGACTTCGGCTTGGGAGCATAGTCTATGCCAGACACAGCAGCGCATGGCGTCAGGCGCGCAATGTGCTTGCAGGTAGACCCGTGGATCAAGGAGAAAAACGATGACCCTGCTCATCTATCTGGTCGGATGGATCATTTTCATTGGCGGCGTCGCGTGGGGATTAATGGCGCTGCATGTCGCGCAGCACATCATTGCCATCGTGGCCGTGATTCTGCTCGGCATCGCGGTGATTACGGGCGCTACGCGAGCGCGTAATCGGGATCGGTCGTCATAGCGAAGTTCCCTCGTGCGCCACGGCGCTCAGGTACGCTACGGCGCGCTCGCGATGTACCATTTCCGCGTGGAGTCTCACGCCGGACATCGTGGAGTACATCATGGGAAGCGCATGGAAACGCCGCTTCAAACTGCTTGTCCAGCGTTTCTGGCAGCCAACCAGCGCGTGCATGACCTGTATGCCGGGGAGCTGGGGCAACGTCATGAGCCTCACGCACTGGGCGATCGCATTCAAGACCGGGCTGCTCACCGGTGTGCTCGCGCTGCTGCTCACCTTCACGCCGGCGGCGAAGTGGTACGGGAATCGCTATAGCAACGCACTGCTCGTCGGTTGCCTGACCGCCATCGGCGATGCCTACTCTCATCTGAGCCACTACCGCTTTCACGCTCTCGAACACATCGCGACGGGGATCATGTCCGGCCTGTTTGCGCTCGCTGCGTCGTACCTGTTCGAGGATCGCGCGCGCCGCGTGCGCGCGGTATGGGCGCGTTTGTTCCGACAATCAGTGCGGTGACGAAAGCAGCTTGAAGCGCTTCCACAGCTTCTTCAATGTCCGATGATCGGCAGCGACCCGTGACGCGAGAAAGCCGCGTGCGAAGGCCGCGCCCGAGGCGGCCTCGGGCGCCGTCGTCAGCAGCGACTTCAGCAGCTGATCGGCGACAACTGCATCGTTGCGCCAGCCGAGATCATCCTGAAGCGCGGTGAGCGCTTCGACATAGTGGCGGACGACCCGCCGCGGGCATAACGACGCGAAGAACTCGGTGGCGTATCGAACCTTCTTCGCCGCGATGCGGGCGCGGTGACGGCTGTGATCGTCGAGATCGGCCAAACCCTTGCCACGTTTGATCAGTTTCTTGTGCCGACGGCGCAGAACATCGGCGGCGAACGGCTTCACTGGGCTGCCGATCACGTCGCGCTGTTCGTCGGACATCTCATCTCGCCAACCCTTGCGGCTCAACCAGAGCGCCAACTGGAGCGCGAGCCGCGTATAGCGAACCGATTCGACCGCGGCCGCCGCGCGCTGCCGGTTGTCGACGGCATTCTGCTCGCAGGCCTCTCTGACGGGGCGGATCTCGTCCGTATTGCCGTCGGCGCCGGCATGTTCGAGCGTCGATGCCGCGAGCACTTCCCAGTCGCGCGCGGCGCCGAGTTCCGAGGCAATCCAGCGCAACTCATCGTCGAAGCCGGGAGCGGCGGGGATCACCTTCGCAAACAGGTCGAGAGCCGAACGCAAGCGGCGAAGCCCCACGCGCATCTGATGGACGCTCGATGGATCGTGGCCCGACACGACGCCCAGTTCATTCGCGTGGACCTGGTCCAGACAGTTGCGCACAATGACGCAGAAAGCATCCTCGATCGAGTCGCGCTTGTCCAGTTGCACCGGTTGCGCTTTCACCGCCACTCTGTGCTCGGCTACCAGCAGTGCATACCCGATATCGGCCTTGCTGCGACGATCGATATGTAGTGGCACGGTTTCGAGCATTTCCAGCGCGACGCGGTACAGCATGTCCGGATCGCCCTGTTTCAATTCCAGTTCCACGGCGGCGATCTGCACCGAGCCCGACTCCGCCTCGATGGTTCCTTCGTCGAGCGCAAGCTCGAGCTCGTCTCCGGACGGCTGGCGCAGCTCAAACGCCGAGCGATTGATCCGCGTGACGAACATTGGCTTCAGTTGGGCGGGAACGGTCTCGTCGCGAATCAGCTTCCCGCAGTCGCTGTCGTTGGGGATCTGGTCGCACAGCAGCTTCAGATCGGGCGTGTCGCTATTCACGGGCATCTCGAACTCGTCCCTGTCGAACAGCCCCGCGTTGGCCGATCCTTCGAGCTTCAGCGTCTGGATTTTCTCCTTGCCGACGCTGCGCACGCGCAGCGAAGCCCCGCACCAGTGAAATGAAAACTCGGGCGTATCGAAATAGGTGCTCGTCAGCAGGCGAGGCGCCCCCGCTGTGGCTTCCGATTGTGCAAGTATCGACGCGTTACGCAACTTGCCGAGATCTTCGTTCGCAACGCGCAGCTTCAGCTCCCGTTCCATGCCGCCTCCGAAATGAGCACCATACCGTCAGACTACACCGGATTCGCTGGGCTGCGTCGCAGCCGATCGTCCCAAGTGGCCGCTCCGAACCCGACGTTTCCTGGAGACGGGGTGGGTTAGCAGCGCAAGCAGGCATTCGTGCAAAACTTGTCCACCGTCTTGGCTACCTCTTCCGTGCACAACTTTCGTCGTGCTTAAAACGGTGATGTACGTCGACCCGATACAAGCTCACAACGACAAATAGCGAGTGTTCCCAAAGTAAATCGGGGAAAACGGTATGCGCAACTATGGACCGACATGTTGGAACCGCCAGGCTAACGGCCCGCATTTCTGGTCGACGCCATTCGGGTCGGAATGAGGATGTGCAAATCTTGACAGCATTTTGAAAATTCCCCCGAGCATATAGGGTATGCTGAAAAAGACTCAAGAAACTCCCAGAAGTCGGGCCCAAAAATATTTTTGGAAATGACGATAGAGCACGTTACCCCCAATTCTTCGAAAGAGTATGGAATCATATGCCGCACAGAGTAAAAACGATTCACTCTCATGGCGCGGTAACGACATTAATCGATGTGATGCAACGCGCCACCAGGCGATGCACGTAACGCAAGCGGAGCACCAAACAGGTGAACGAATACGAGCAGCTCATAAGCAATGATTCAACAAAGAAGATCAATACATATATCTATGGCGGAAGGGCCGTCGATAACGAAACACTTTTCATTTGCATCGCAACCGAAGAAGCTTGCAAACACTTTGGAATTAAGGACTACGGTGGTGTGCTGGCAATCGTATTGGTACTTGCTGGACAACCGTTAATTCCAACTCGAGCAAAGCCAATGGGGACAACACGTGGGACATCTATTGCATCGCTGGTCCTTCGCGCACTCGTGAACGTCAATTTCAAAGAAGCAATTCTGCCTACCCTCACCAATCAATCAATGAAGAACTTCAGGTTTTCCATGACGAGAAATCTAGGTGCATTCGTAGGGCGCTGGATTCCGCAGCTAGGTATTACATTAGCAGCTTATGACGTTATAAGGATCGCCGCCTCATCTGTCATGCACTACAATAAACTGGTAAAAAACGAGGATCGTATAAATGATGCCACTACCGGAAGTTTCGGCTGAGCTGGAGGAATTCTTGCGGGAGAAAATCGGAATTCCGCCAAAATTAGCAATAAAGCCATCCAGTTCTTTAGAAGACGATTTTGGCGTCACGGGCGACGATGCGAGCAAGCTCATTAACACGTTCGCAATAACATTTAACGTTCAACCCGGCGATTTCGAATTTCTTAGATATTTTAATATGGAAGGATTCAGCGTTTGGCCATTTTCGATTCTTACCCGGTATCTTCTAAAACTCAGAGGCGTGAAAGACTACAAAAATAAGGAGCCAATTACAGTCGGAATGCTGCAGCGTGCGATTGAGCTAGGCGTGTGGGACAGCCAACGCGTATCGGAAGCGCGAAGCGCGTCGCCCAGGGAGTGACCGCCAATGGGAGTCATTGCGGCCTGCTGTCGATAAGGTCTCACCTCGTGCCATACAGTAAGAATGCCGTACAAAACTCGCCCGAAGGAAGCGCCTCGCCTTAGGGTTTGCACGGCTCGACGCACCCCGAGTTCGCGATTCTCACAACCGTACACACGGGGACATCTTGATTAGGAAATGATCATTTCCTATAATCGCGCCATGACCACACGCCACCATCCTGCCAGACAGCCGCGAGCTCCAGGTCGTCCACGCGAATTCGACATGGACGTCGCGCTGGACGGCGCAATCCGGATTTTTCGCGAACGCGGCTATCAAGGGACGTCTCTTGGCGACCTCGGTGCCGCGATGGGCCTCACGGCCGGCAGTATCTACAAGGCGTTCACCGATAAGCGAGCGGTGTTCCTTGCCGCACTGGAGCGCTACATCCATCTACGAAATGGCCAGTTGCAAAGCCTGCTCGACGCGGAGCAAACCGGCCGCGACAAGGTGCGGGCCGTTCTGCGGTTTTACGCCGAGTCCGCGGTCGGCGACGAGGGCAAGCGGGGCTGTCTCGTAGTCGGAAGCGCAATCGATCTGCTGGCCTTCGATGATGAGGTCGGGGGTCATGTCGCCGCTTCTTTGCAGCGAACGGAGCGTCTGTTGTGCCGTCTGATCCGGCTGGGCCAGACAGACGGTTCGATCGCGTCCGCCGTGGATGCGGACGCTACCGGCCGCGCCCTGCTGAGTTTGACGCAAGGTTTGAGGGTCGTCGGCAAAGTTGGGCGGCCCCGGGCGCACATAATGGCGGCGGCGGAGCAGGCCATGCGTCTGCTGGACTAAGCACAGCACGACATAACAGCGCATCGCCTCCGTGTGCTGCTCGCCAAATTAGGAAATGATCATTTCCCAACCTGACCCGCCGATGAGAAACAGCGGTTCAACGATGTAATCACTCAACCCAAAGGAGTCTCGTTCGTGAAAGCACTTCACTCGCCCATGCCATCTGGGAGTTCCGAAATCGTAAGCACGCTGCCAGCATCAAGGCCCGTTCCGGGGTTAGAAGGATTCGAGCACAAGTTCGCGACCGTAGACGGGCTGAGACTGCACTACGTCACCGGTGGAAACCCACAGGGCGATGTGATCGTGTTGCTCGCGGGCTTTCCGCAGAGCTGGTTCGCGTGGCGCAACGTGATGGCGCTGCTTGCAAAGACCTACCGGATCGTCGCACCGGACCTGCCCGGACAAGGTGATTCGGATCGTCCGATGGACGGCTACGACACACAGACCCTTGCGAGCCATGTCCACGGTTTGCTCCGGCAACTCGGAGTGACCCGGTACTTTCTCGCCGGACACGACATTGGAGCGTGGGTGGCTTTTCCGTACGCGGTGATGTTCGCCGACGAGGTCCGTCGCCTCGCGCTGCTGGATGCGGGGATCCCCGGCGTGACGTTGCCCGATGCGTTGCCGACCGCGCCCGAGCGTGCATGGCGTACCTGGCATTTTGCGTTTCACGTCCTACCTGACCTGCCGGAAGTGCTGCTGGCCGGCAGGGAACGCGAATACCTCGACTGGTTTTTGCGGCGAAAGACGGCCAATCCCGATACTTTCACTGAAGCCGATATCGATGAATATTTGCGCATTCTGAAGAAAGACGGCGGCTTACGCGCCGGCCTTGCGTATTACCGCGCCGCGCACGTGTCCGCCCGACAGAACGCGGAATTGAAGCAGCGAGGCATGCTCGATTTGCCACTGCTGACGCTCGGCTCCGATCAAGGGTCCATCGCCGATATGGCGACCCCTCTGCGAACGTTTTTCACCGACGTCCAAGGCCGCACCATTAGTCACTGCGGGCACTTCATTCCAGAAGAACAACCGCGCGCGGTCGCCGACGAACTCACGGCATTCTTTGGGAGCGCATAGGGTAACGGGGCAGGTGGACGCGGGCCGCCGGGCACGGCTGGCTCAGGCGATGCCGGCGTGCTGAACGACGATCCACGCGGACCACGCAAGCAACGTGACGCCGAGCGGCTTGCCGATGGACCTGCCCCAGCGGAAGTTCTTCTCGGCCGACATGATCCCGCCCAGCGCCAGCATCCAGCCGACGCTGCCGGTGCCGACCGCGAACATCAGCAACATCAGCGCCCAACAGCAGCCGACGCAGAACGCGGCGTGACTGACGCCGAGCACGAAGCTTTCGCGGCGCGCGCTTTTGCCCCGCCAATGCCCGGTGATGAACATCAGCGGCGAGCGGCATTTGTCGAGACATCGATGTTTGAGGCTGCTGAACTGATAGAGGCCCGCGAGCGCGACGATCGCGGCGCCGATCAGCCAGCCGTTAGCAAGCAAGTTCGGAACTTGCCCGGCGACCAGATGGAGCGCCGCGTCGAAGCCGTGCGCGACTACGCCGAACAGCGCCCACGTCGTCGCATAACCGACGATCAGAAGCGCTATCAGCGTGCGCTGGTTTTCGCGCGCGACGGTCATCCGACGAAAAGTGTCGAACAGCGGGAAGGCGCTCGGCAGCATCATCGCCGCGATCATCAGCAGCCATGCGGCGCTGTGCAGCAGCGCCGCGATGGTGACGCTAGCACCGGGCACCTCGCGGCATATCGGGCCGACGAGCGGCAGGTCGGCCCAGCTCGCGTGACGCAGGTAACGCGCATAGGGCCCCGCGTCCCACACCCATAACGCGATCCACGCGCTGCTCGTCAATGCGACGAAGAGCGGCGCGAACAGCCGCGAGCGTGCTTGCATCTTCACGACGCGAAGTTGAACGATCCCTGAATGGCGTTATGTCCGCTCAAGGCTAGGTCGAGATCGAGCTTTTCGTGCCGCAGGCGGAAAGAGTTCGCCTTGCCGACGAAAGCAGGGGAGCCCGGTATCGTCGAAAAGATGCTTTCGACCAGCTTGGTCGGCTCGCCGGTCGGGCCGCGATAGGGCTCCAACTCGGCATCGATTGCTTCGCCGACTTTCATCCTGCCCTTGCCGTCGACGACCGTGTATTCGATCGGGACGCGTTCCACGCACACGACTTCGCCGATCAGCTGCACGAGATCCGCGAGGGGGCCGCCGTGCTCGCCACGGTGCACGCTCACCAGAGCGTCGAATTGCGCGTCGCTCGCGCGCTCGTCGACGAACATCGCGACGCGCCAGCCACCTTTGAGCACATTGCCGGGAATGAATGCCGCGAACGCGATAGTCAGGCCCGACACATCGACGCCGTCGATCGTGCCTTGCTCGTAGTGGTATGCAAGCGCGCTGCGGCAAACGCCGTTGTCGGGATCTTCTCCGATCCAGCACGGACACAGCACCTTGCATTCGCACACTTCGAGGATGCTGCCCATCAGTTGATAGCTCATTTGCGCCTCCGCTGCCGGTTGAATCCGGCCGGGAAGAACATCGCCGGACATCCTCTGTTGTAGGCGTTAAGGGGGCAGTAATCAAAGCATTCGAGCGACGGCGAATGATTGAAACGGCTTACACAATCGGTGCTTTTGCGGTGGCGGGCAGGCGTGCGCACAGCACCCGAAGCGCATCGCGCATCGCGGGTTTTCAGGCCTCAACTCTTATATAAGACATAAGACATTTGACCGTGGAGGGGTATTGCAATTAAAATCGCGATCGAAGCAGTGCCCGGCACAGCTTGGAGTGCCTAAAAAGCCTTTCCCTGAAACGCAAATACCAGCAGGTCCCCCATGCTTGAAAACTTTCGTGCTCACGTGGCCGCACGCGCCGCGCTCGGCATTCCTCCCCTGCCGCTGACGGCTCAGCAGACCGCCGAGCTGGTCGAACTCCTGACCAACCCGCCCGCTGGCGAAGAGCAGACGCTGCTCGACCTGATCACCAATCGCGTGCCCGCCGGCGTGGACGAAGCCGCCCGCGTGAAGGCAGGTTTCCTCGCCGCCGTGGCCAAAGGCGAGACCGCCTGCGCGCTGATCTCGCGCGAGCGCGCCACCGAACTGCTCGGCACGATGCTGGGCGGCTACAACATCCAGCCGCTGATCGAACTGCTGTCCGACGCCGAAGTGGGCACCGTGGCCGCCGACGCGCTGAAGAAGACCCTGCTGATGTTCGACCAGTTCCACGACGTCAAGGAACTGGCCGACAAGGGCAACGCCAACGCGAAGGCCGTGATGCAAAGCTGGGCCGACGCCGAATGGTTCACGAGCCGTCCCGAAGTGCCGCAAAGCCTGACCATCACCGTGTTCAAGGTGACGGGCGAAACCAATACCGACGACCTGTCCCCGGCCCCGGACGCGACCACCCGCCCGGACATCCCGCTGCACGCGCTGGCGATGCTGAAGAACGCGCGCCCCGGCATCACGCCGGAAGAAGACGGCAAGCGCGGCCCGGTCAAGTTCATCGAGTCGCTGAAGGAAAAGGGCCACCTGGTCGCGTACGTGGGCGACGTGGTCGGCACCGGCTCCTCGCGCAAGTCGGCCACCAACTCGGTGCTGTGGTTCACGGGCGAAGACATCCCCTTCATCCCGAACAAGCGCTTCGGCGGCGTGTGCCTCGGCGGCAAGATCGCCCCGATCTTCTACAACACGATGGAAGACGCCGGCGCGCTGCCGATCGAACTCGACGTGTCGAAGATGGAAATGGGCGACGTGGTTGAACTGCGCCCGTACGAAGGCCGTGCGCTGAAGAACGGTGAAGTGATCGCCGAGTTCCAGGTCAAGTCCGACGTGCTGTTCGACGAAGTGCGCGCCGGCGGCCGCATTCCGCTCATCGTCGGCCGCGGCCTGACCGCCAAGGCGCGTGAAGCGCTGGGTCTCGCTCCGTCGACGCTGTTCCGCCTGCCGCAGCAGCCGGCCAACAGCGGCAAGGGCTTCTCGCTGGCGCAGAAGATGGTCGGCCGTGCTTGCGGTCTGCCGGAAGGCCAGGGCGTCCGCCCGGGCACGTACTGCGAACCGAAGATGAGCTCGGTCGGCTCGCAGGACACCACGGGCCCGATGACCCGCGACGAACTGAAGGACCTGGCGTGCCTCGGCTTCTCGGCCGATCTCGTGATGCAGTCGTTCTGCCACACCGCCGCTTATCCGAAGCCGGTGGACGTGAAGACCCACCAGACGCTGCCGAACTTCATCAGCAACCGTGGCGGCATCGCGCTGCGCCCGGGCGACGGCGTGATCCACTCGTGGCTGAACCGCATGCTGCTGCCCGACACCGTGGGCACCGGCGGCGACTCGCACACGCGCTTCCCGATCGGTATCAGCTTCCCGGCAGGTTCGGGTCTGGTCGCCTTCGCGGCCGCCACCGGCACGATGCCGCTGGACATGCCCGAATCGGTGCTGGTCCGCTTCAAGGGCAAGATGCAGCCGGGCGTGACGCTGCGTGATCTCGTCAACGCGATTCCGCTGTACGCGATCAAGCAAGGCATGCTGACGGTTGCCAAGCAAGGCAAGAAGAACATCTTCTCCGGCCGAATTCTCGAAATCGAAGGCCTGCCCGATCTTAAGGTCGAGCAAGCGTTCGAACTGTCGGATGCTTCCGCAGAGCGTTCGGCCGCCGGTTGCACGGTGCACCTGAACAAGGAACCGATCATCGAATACCTGAACAGCAACGTCACGCTGCTGAAGTGGATGATCGCCCAGGGCTACCAGGACCCGCGCAGCCTGCAGCGCCGCATCAAGGCGATGGAGCAGTGGCTGGCCGACCCGCAACTGCTGTCGCCGGATGCCGACGCCGAGTACGCAGCCGTCATCGAGATCGATCTCGCCGACATCCACGAGCCGATCGTGGCTTGCCCGAACGATCCGGACGACGTGAAGACGCTGTCGGACGTGGCGGGTGCCAAGATCGACGAAGTGTTCATCGGCTCGTGCATGACCAACATCGGTCACTTCCGTGCCGCGTCGAAGCTGCTCGAAGGCAAGCGCGACATTCCGGTCAAGCTGTGGGTGGCTCCGCCGACCAAGATGGATCAGAAGCAGCTGACCGAGGAAGGCCACTACGGCGTGTTCGGCACGGCTGGTGCGCGTACCGAAATGCCGGGCTGCTCGCTGTGCATGGGTAACCAGGCCCAGGTGCGCGAAGGTGCGACGGTCATGTCGACCTCGACCCGCAACTTCCCGAACCGCCTCGGCAAGAACACGAACGTGTACCTCGGCTCGGCGGAACTGGCGGCGATCTGCTCGCGTCTGGGCAAGATCCCGACCAGGGAAGAGTACATGGCCGACATGGGCGTGCTCAATGCCAACGGCGACAAGATCTATCAATACATGAACTTCGACCAGATCGAAGACTTCAAGGAAGTTGCCGACACCGTAACGATGTAAGTGTGCTGTCGGGCTACGGCGTGTTGTTCGCGTCGTAGCGCCACGAAATGGCGCCGCGGGCTGAATGTCTGCGGCGCCATTTTTTGTGCGTTGCTATGGGAATCAATAGAACTCGCGCATGGGTTGAGACTCTCTCAAAATTCCCCAAACCATCTCCTCGCAGATTTTCCTTCGGTCTGCTTGACATAGCCTTTCGTGGTGTTTACGATTCGTCCGTTTTCAACGATTGGGGCTAATGCCTTGGAACCCTGTAGTAGTCGATCTTCGAGCAGTTTGACCGCCTGACCGGCAGGACGTCCGCCCCATCAAGCCGCCGTCCCGCCATCAGGCGGGACGGTGCGCGTCGCAGTATTCGTCGCAGTACCCCCCTCGCACCTTCAATTATCGACGCACAAACCGGCGCGATTGCGCTCCTTCGTGCTTCCCGCGTTGCGCACTTCGATTCGCGCAGCGTTGTCCGTTCACGTCCGTACGGTTCTTGTAATCAGTACGGGTCTTGATTGAATAAACGCGCTCGTGCATCTGGCACGAGGAAGGAGCCCCTATGCCCGACGGTGACTCTTGTCCCTTACCTCCACCCACTTTTTCTTCCGCCTGAGCGGAGGCTGCACCGTTTCCCGTCACTCGAGCATTGAGCATTGACGTCATGGTTCAGGCCTTCGGTCAGGCAAACCGGAACGACGCTCCGGGCCATAGCCCGGACGGAGAAACATCATGCACTTCGCTCTTCTTGTATCGAACCTGCCTCATATTCAAGAGGCACGCCCGTACTATGACTCGCTGCTCACTCTGCGTACCGGCGAGCATCAAAACATCACATTGATCGGAAAGTGTTGGGCCGCAGTCCGCGTCCGGTTCCGCTGACTTTCTGCATTAAACATCAACCTTTTTGAGGCCGCGACAGGGGTCGGCTAGCGCTCGCCCCTGCCCGGGATAGTCCATGCAAAAACAACCCTCGCATCATCACGAATCTCGTCTCAGACAGAAGGGATTTCTAAGTGCATCCTCGTCCAGGGATCGCAACAGGATTTCCGCGCAGATTGCCAGCGAAGCCGGCAACAGCATCGAAGCCACCTTGCTGCATACGCAGAGCTCCGTTGACGGCCTGGTCGACGCCGAAGCCGAACAGCGCCTGCGCAGCACGGGTCCGAACGAAGTCGCGCACGACAAGCCGCCACACGCGCTGATCCAGGTGCTGCATGCTTTCTACAACCCGTTTGTGATCGTGCTGCTCGTGCTCGCCGGCATCAGCTATTGCACAGACGTCCACTTTGCCGCGGCAGGAGATCGTGACTGGACCGGCGTGAGCATCCTGCTCACGATGGTCACGGTGAGCAGCCTGCTGCGCTTCTTCCAGGAATACCGGTCGAACAAGGCAGCGGAACGGCTCAAGTCGATGGTGCGGACCACGGCTACCGTCGTACGCCGTGCGTCGAAGGCCGGGAAGTCGGTGAAGCGCGAGATTCCGATGTCCAATCTCGTGGTCGGCGATATCGTTGCGCTGCAAGCGGGCGACATGATTCCCGCCGATATTCGCCTCATCAAGTCGCGCGATCTGTTCATCAGCCAGGCCGCGCTTACGGGCGAAGCACTGCCGGTCGAGAAGTACGACACGCTCGGCGCCGTGATGCAGAAGTCGGCCGATGTCGCCGATGCGGGCCCGGCCGATCCGCTCGAACTGGCGAACGTCTGTTTCATGGGCACCAATGTGGTCAGCGGCACGGCAACGGCAGTTGTCGTCGCGACCGGTGCCGATACTTACTTCGGCGCACTCGCGAAGAACGTGACTAGCCGGAAGCGGATCGAAACGAGCTTCGATCGCGGCGTGAACAGCGTTTCGTGGCTACTGATCCGCTTCATGCTCGTCATGGTGCCCGTCGTATTCCTGATCAACGGGCTGCTCAAAGGTGACTGGCTTTCCGCTCTGACGTTCGCGCTTGCCGTCGCGGTTGGCCTTACGCCGGAAATGCTGCCGATGATCGTTTCGGCGAATCTTGCGAAAGGCGCTGTGGCTATGGCACGACGCAAGGTGGTGGTCAAGCGCCTGAACTCTGTCCAGAACTTCGGCGCGATGGACGTGTTGTGCACCGACAAGACCGGCACTCTCACGCAGGACCGGATCATCCTCGAACATCATCTGGACATCGAGGGCCGCCGCGACGACCATATCCTCGAGCTGGCATGGCTCAACAGCTTCCATCACAGCGGGCAGAAGAATCTGATCGACATTGCGATCGTGAGCCATGCAGAGGCGGCCGGCGTGCCACCCACGCAGGCCCACTTCGCGAAGGTCGACGAACTGCCGTTCGACTTCGTGCGCCGACGTCTGTCCGTGGTCGTCGAGCGCGCCGACGGCAGCCAACTGATGGTATCCAAAGGCGCAGTGGAGGAGATGCTTGCAGCCTGCACGCAGGTGCAGCACGGCGATGTCGTTTGCGAGCTCGACGAGGCCGCGCGCAGTGCGATGATTGCGAGATCGCAGGAATACAACGCGGAAGGCTACCGCGTACTGGTCGTCGCCACGCGCGAAATCTCGCGAGCCGAAGCGAAACTGCAGTACCGGAACGCCGACGAAGAGCGCCTCGTGGTTCGCGGTTTCCTGACCTTTTTCGATCCACCGAAGGACTCTGCCGCAGAAGCGATCCGCGCGCTGAACGAACATGGCGTGACGATCAAGGTACTCACGGGCGACAACCCGATCGTGACGGCGAAGGTCTGCCGGGACGTCGGCCTCGATCCGGGCATCCCGGTGCTAGGGCGCGACGTCGAGCAGATGAACGACGACGAACTCTGTGCGGCGGTCGAGTGCACGACAGTCTTCGCGAAGCTCACGCCGTTGCAGAAGGCCCGCGTGGTCAAGGCTTTGCAGACCAACGACCATACGGTGGGCTTCCTCGGCGACGGCATCAACGACGCGCCCGCGCTGCGCGACGCGGACGTGGGCGTTTCGGTCGACACGGGCACCGACATCGCCAAGGAAACCGCCGACATCATCCTGCTCGAAAAGAGCCTGATGGTGCTCGAAGAAGGCGTCATCAAGGGCCGGGAAACGTTCGGCAATATCCTCAAGTACCTGAACATGACTGCCAGCTCGAACTTCGGCAATGTGTTCTCGTTGCTGGTGGCGAGTGCGTTCCTGCCATGGGAGCCGATGCTCGCGATGCAGTTGCTGGTCCAGAACCTGATCTACGACCTGTCGCAAATGTTCCTGCCCTGGGACAGGATGGACCCTGAATTCCTCAGGAAGCCCCGCAAGTGGGATGCCGGCAACATCAAACGTTTCATGATCTGGCTCGGGCCGACTTCGTCCGTATTCGACATCACGACCTTTTGGCTGATGTGGACGGTGTTCGGCGCCGGCGCCGCTTATTACTCCGATGGCGGCGGCCAGATCATCATGAATTCCGGCTGGTTCATCGAAGGTCTCGTGTCGCAGACGCTGGTCGTGCACATGCTGCGCACGCATCGGATTCCGTTCCTGCAGAGCATGGCAGCACTGCCGGTCACGCTGTCGACGACCATTGCCATTCTCGTTGGCTGCTGGCTGCCGTTCTCGCCATTCGCATCGGCGCTTGGCTTCCAGGCGCTGGATCACCGCTACTGGGGATGGCTCGTCGCGACCATCGCCAGCTACATGCTGCTTACCCAACTCGTCAAGACCGTCTATATCCGGCGCTATGGCCGGTGGTACTGACACGGCGATTCCGCTGACGTCCGGGCGCGTCGGCGGTTGATGCGGGGCGCGGCGGCACCCGCCTGCCCGCCCGTTCCATTCACAACTTTCAGGAAGATGGTTGCATGTCGACAACAACAAAGGCAGTCCTGGACGGTTTCACAGCTGGCGCAATGGCGCTTGCGGCTTTGACAACCAACGCACAAGCCCAGAGCAGCGTGACGATGTACGGTGAACTCGACACTGGCTTGGCCTGGCTGAACAACGTGGGCGGTCATGCGCAATACAAGGCAACGAGCGGTCTGATCGACGGCAGCTTCTGGGCACTCCAGGGCAGCGAAGATCTCGGCGGCGGCAACAAGGCCATTTTTATGCTCGAACGCGGCTTCTCGATCACGACAGGGGAGCTATTCGATGATCACCCGTCCTACCTCGGGCTGAGCAGCGACGCGTGGGGGACGGTAACGCTCGGCCTTCAGTACGATTCGGTCCACGACTTCTTCGCTCCGGTAACACTGACGGGCGGAGCGGGCGGCACCGCGTTCGCTCATCCGTTCGACAACGACAACGCCAACAACTCGTACCTCGCACGCAACTCGGTGAAGTACACGAGCCCGTCATTCGGCGGTTTGACCGTTGGCGGTATGTACGCACTATCGAATGCTGCCGGTCAGTTCGCAAACAACCGCGCGTATAGCCTGGGCATCAGCTACCAGAATGGTCCGTTCAACGCCGGGGCAGCGTGGCTGCATGCGAGCGGGCGTGGTGCCACCAGCACCGGTGCGTACGATGCGGTCATTGTGCCAGGCGGTGCTCGCCGCACGTTTGACGCGTTCGCGCAGACGCAGAATACATACGGTGCGGGGGCGAACTACGCGATCGGCGACCTTACGCTCGGAGCAGCGTGGTCGCGCTCCACATTCAGCGGTCTGGCCGATGCGGACACCGGCAACCCTGCTCCTTCGGCGCAGTTCAACAACTACGAGGTCAACGCGCAATATCAGCTGATGCCGACGCTGTCGCTTGCCGGCATGTACAACTATACGAACGGTTCGAACCAGCACTGGCACCAGGCCGGCTTGCAGGCGGCTTACCTGCTATCGAGGCGTACAGATGCATATGTCGAGACGGTCTACCAGCGGGCCTCGACGGACGCGCCGGCAGTGATCAACAGCGCGGAGCCGTCATCCGGCCGTAACCAGCTGCTCATTGGCGCGGGAATCCGGCATCGGTTCTGACTGAACTGTCCATCAGGGATCGATACCCGCCCGAGGTCCGTCAACAGGGAGAACTGCGTGAATCAAACAGGCGAGACGAATCGGAGTGGCAATGTCATGCGACATGCGTTCATGATGCATGAGATACCGCGCTTGCATACGGTGCTTCACCTGATCCACGACATCGCAGACGGACCGGGCCGGCCTGATGCCCTGGCGGAGATCGCCCGGTTGGCGCGTTGCGCGCGTCGTTTCAGTGCCGCCTGATGCTCGGATTGTCGAACGCGACGATGCATGCAGGAGTACGCTCAATCCGTGATGATCGAACGGCAAGGGACAGCGGTTCCACATCGCTGCGCCGCAAGCGAATCCCGAGTCGACAACGCGCGTCGAGCGCCCGACAATGTTTCACGAAACACGGTCGAACGGGCTGCAATCCAGTCGTTTTTTCCCACCGCAGCGCGGCTGCTCGCGCCGACGCGCGATTATTTGATGCACGTTGTCCATCAGCCTGCGGCCTGCGCGTCATTGTGATGGCGGCCGATGCAATTCATCCGCCTCAACCCCATGACGGAGGCTCAAATGGAATACCTGTTGATGATCTACTCGGAAGAAAACAGCTGGAACAAGATGACCGATAGCGAGCGGCAGCAAGGCGTTGCCGCCTATCACGCGTACACCGAATCGTTGAAGAAATCGGGCGCTCTGGTGGGCGCCAACCGGCTGCAGCACTCGAACACGGCCACCACGGTGCGGCTCGTCGACGGCAAGCCGCAGGTGCTCGATGGCCCGTTTTCCGATTCGAAGGAGCAACTCGCCGGCTACTACCTGATCGACGTGCCTAACCTCGACGCGGCGATGACGTGGGCGTCGCGCTGTCCCGGCGCGGCGCACGGCGTGATGGAGGTGCGCCCGGTCTGGACCGCTCCGTACGAAGCGCCGTCTGCATGAGCTCGTCCCGCGACGCCCGAGGCGATGACGGCGTCGCGCGGTCGATCGCCGAGGCGGTCGCTCGCCGCAGCTACGGCAAGCTCGTCGCGCTGCTGGCAATGCGCACGCGCGACGTCGCCGCGGCCGAGGACGCGCTCGCCGACGCATTCGCGGCGGCGCTCGCGGACTGGCCGGAGCACGGCTGTCCGGCGAGTCCTGAAGGGTGGCTGATGACGGTTGCGCGCCGCCGGGCGATCGACGGCGCGCGTCATCGCCAGGTCGGCGACGAGGTGGCGAACCAGCTGCTGATTCTCGCCGACGAAATCGACGAGTGCTCGACAGACGCGTTGCCCGACCGGCGGCTGGCGCTGCTGTTCGCGTGCACGCACCCTGCGCTCGAGGCCCCGATTCGCACGCCGCTGATGCTGCAAGTGGTGTTGGGGCTGGAAGCGAAGACGATTGCGTCGGCGTTCCTGATGTCGCCCGCCGCGATGAGCAAGCGCCTCGTGCGGGCGAAGACCAAGATCCGCGAAGCGGGCATTCCGTTCAGCGTACCCGAGCGCGAGGAGCTGCCCGGCCGGCTCGACGCGGTGCTCGAAGCGGTCTATGCGGCGTACGCGGAAGGGTGGACGGACCCGATCGGCGGCGATAGCGAGCGTCGCGAGCTCGCCGACGAGGCGCTGTATCTCGCGCAACTGCTCGTCGAGCTGCTTCCGGAAGAACCGGAGACGCTGGGCCTGCTCGCGCTGATGCTGTTTGCACAGGCCCGGCGCGATGCGCGACGCGATGCGGCTGGCGACTACGTGCCGCTGTCGGCACAAGACCCTGCAACCTGGAACGCGCCGATGATCGAAACGGCGAACGCACTGCTGCGGCGCGCGAACGCGTTCAACGCAATCGGCCGCTTTCAGCTCGAGGCCGCGCTGCAATCGGCGCATGTGGATCGCTGCCGGACGGGGCGCCCGAACTGGGACGAGATCGTGCAGCTCTACGATGGGCTGCTTTCGATTGCGGCGTCGCCGGTAGTCGCAGTGAACCGCGCCCTCGCGGTGGCGGAGCGTGACGGGCCGCAGGCGGCGCTCGATGCGCTGGCGCCGTATGCGGACGATCCGAGGCTCACCGACTACCAGCCCTACTGGGCTGCACGCGCCAATCTGCTCGAGCGTGCGGGCGCGACGGCACAAGCCCTCGGTGCGTACGATCTGGCGATCGGTCTCGAGCGTGACCCGGCCGTGCGCCGGTTCCTGCAGCGCAAGCGGATGGAGCTTGCATCAGCGGGGAGTTAGCGGAGCGCGGTGCGCCGGCAACGACCCGCCGCGCCCGCGCCTGAACCTCATCGCTCCGGCTGCAACAGCCCCCAGCTGACGAGAATCGCCTGAATGCTGCGCGCGTAGCTGTCGCGCTCGCGCGGCGATTCCGAGTGATACGCGCCGATCGCCCGCCATGTGTTGCCGTAGCGCACCATCTTCTGCTTGAGCAGCCAGGCGGCCACGAAGATATTCACGCATGGGTCGGTGAGCGCGCGGTGCGGAATGCCCTGGCTCGCCAGTTCCGGAAAGTGGATCGAATTGATCTGCAATTGGCCCACGTCGATCGACCCGTTGGCATTGCGGTTGATGGCGGTCACGTCGCCTTTCGATTCGCGCCATGCCACGGCGCGCAGCACGTGCGGATTGACGCCCTGGTAAGCGCCAGCCTTGTCGAAGCAATCATCGGCGCTCGGGGCGGCGTACGCGGACGAACTGCCGAGGACCACCAGCGCCGCCCAGGCGCAGATGGCCCACGATCGCAACGGGTGGAAGGCGTTGGTCTTGGGCTGGTCCATGGGTCGGAGCTCCGGGTCCGGCTTTACTGCGCCAGCGCGGAATCGAGCTGCCGCTCGATGTCCTTCAGATAGGCGCGCGATTCATCGGAGACGACGAGGCGCGGCGTCGGCATCGCGCAGTGGCAATCGCGCTTTTGCGTCTTCTTCTTGTTGCGCGAGCTCGAGCGCGGCGCGGGGAGGTCGTCATCGTCGCCGGTGGAGGGCGGCAGCATCGCGAGCGTGGGCAGCGGCGGGTAGACCTTGTCCGCGGAGGCCAGGGTGGCAGGGGGGGCGGCGGTTGCGGCCGCGCTGGCGGCGGGCTGGCCCGCCCACGCGGCCGAACTCAAGCATAGCGATGCCGCGGCGAAAGCGATCAGGCGCATCGTGTCAGCTCCCCGCATGTAGCGGCTGGATCGACACGCTGTACGTCTGGTTCGCGCCGGTCGTCAGGTTTTCGAGCGCGGGTTTGAGCCCCTGCTGCGGCACGCCCCGCCAGATCGCCTCGTTGATGTACTTGAAGTCCTGGCCCAGCGCCGTCACGCGGATCACCGTGGGCCGCTTCTGCGCGGCGGCGAGCGCGCCTGCCTTGGCGAGCACCGTAGCCAGTTGCGGATCGCGCGCGCCGAGGGCATCGGCGGGAATGTCGAACTTCATGATGACGTTCGACACCGCAGGTTTCTCGGCTTGAGCCGTAGTGGGCTGCTGCACTTGTGCGCAGCCTGTCATGAACATTACGGCAAGTAAGAGCACAACGCGCGTCACATTGGGTCTCCAAAGTTTCGAGGCGATGTACGCGTTTTCGGCTTCAGAAGCTGAGACTTGATACCCGGAGGCAAACGTTTGCGAAAAAGGAAGAGTTCGCTCTCGCAGTGCCGCTTTGCGGAAATTCGCTACGCGTGCGGCGGCCTTCGAGCAAAGAACTTCTTGCTTATACGGGCAGAGCCAAAGCAAACCCAAGCCGACAAACCGACTCACGCATAACGCGCGAGAAACATATCCGCCGCCGCTTGCGCGATCCGCTTCTGCTCGCTGGCATCGAGCGGCACTTGACCCATCGCCACTTGCGGCCAGAAGGCAAAGGCCTTCACGAGCCCCTGCAACTGCAGTGCGGCGAAGACGGGGTCCCCGGTCTTGATGCGGCCGTCCGCGGCAGCCGCGCGGACCCATGCCGTCAGATCCTCCTCGCGCTCCCCCATGCGAGCGACCATATCGCGCGCGCGCTCCGGCGAATGGATGCCAGCCGCGATCGCCACCCGTGCCAGCGACAAGAAAGACTCGTCGTTAAGCAGGCTCAGTTTGCGCTCCAGCAGGTCGAGCAACTGCGCGCGCAATGGTCGATCGGCGCGGTAGCAGGGCGCATCGCCATCGTGGCTCGCGTCCCACAGTTGCTGGAGAATCGCCGCGAAAAGCGCTTCCTTGCCCGGGAAATGGTTATATACCGTGCGCTTCGAGACGCTCGCGCGGGCGGCGATGCGGTCCATGCTGGTTGCGTCGTATCCGGCCGCGAGGAATTCCTCGATCGCGGCGGTGACGATCGCGACGCGCTTCCGATCAGTCAGACGTTGGGGGCGGGCAGGCGATTCCATCCCCTAATTTTACACTGGTCAGTTTACTTTTCTTGAAAATAAACTACACTGCCGGGTGTACATTTTCTTCGAAAGGTCAACTTCATGACGTCGCTTCCCGCCTATGTCCGCCAAATGCTCGGCGTGAACGCTGCGCAACGCAGCCGCGCGAAGTTCGGCCTGTCGCCGCAGCATGACGGCGAGCGCTTTCGCAACGTCAAGCCGCGTCCGGCGCAAAGCCTGCGCAAAACGCTCGGGCTCGCGTGGACGGTGCTGTTCAACAAGCCGCGCGGCACCGTGCCGGCCGACGCGTTGCCCGTCGAAACGCTGACACGCGCGCAACTCGATGCGGCGCCCGATCGCAGCCTGTACCGGCTCGGTCACTCGACGATGCTGCTGAAGTTGCGCGGCAAGTTCTGGCTGACCGATCCCGTATTTGCCGAGCGGGCGTCGCCGTTCCGCAATCTCGGTCCGAAGCGCTTTCATGCGCCGCCGATCTCGCTCGACGATTTGCCGCCGCTGCATGGCGTGATCCTGTCGCACGATCACTACGACCATCTGGACCGCGAGACCGTTCTGATCCTGGCGCAGCGTACCGAGGTGTTCTTGACGCCGCTCGGGGTCGGCGACCGGCTCATCGAATGGGGTATCGACGCGGCGAAGGTCCGGCAGTTCGACTGGTGGCAGGGCACGGTGGTCGAGGGCATCGAGTTCACCGCGACGCCGGCGCAGCACTTCTCCGGGCGCAGCCTGTTCGACGGCAACCGCACGTTGTGGGCGTCGTGGGTGATCGTCGATAACGATTTGCGCGTGTTCTTCAGCGGCGATACCGGCTACTTCGATGGTTTCAGCGCAATCGGCGAGCGCCTCGGACCATTCGACGTCACGTTGATCGAGACCGGCGCGTACGACGCGATGTGGCCATACGTCCATATGCAGCCCGAAGAAACCGTGCAGGCGCATATCGACCTGCGCGGCCGCTGGCTCGTGCCGATTCATAACGGCACCTTCGACCTCGCGATGCATCGCTGGCAGGAGCCGTTCGAGAGGGTGACGGGACTGGCGCTCGCGCGCGGCGTCGCGCTGTCGACACCGCGCATGGGCGAGCGGCTCGATCTGACTGCGGTGCATCGCGGTGAACGCTGGTGGCGCGGGGTTGCGGAAACCGTCGCTGCGCCGAAGGCTGCGTGGTGGATGTGTGCGTCGTGCCGAGCCGGCGCGGAGGAGTCTTCCTGACGTCTTCCGGGTTAATTCTTCAGGTCGGCGAGAATGTGCTCCGCGAGAAAATCGCACACAGGTCGCTTCGAAGCCGCGCTTCGCGCCAGCACGACTTCGAGCGTGCCGATTTCCGGCAGGCCATTCGCGGCCCCCAGCAGCGAGAAGTGAGCCGGTACCGCGCACTTGGCCAAAGGGGTCACCGCGAGTCCGGCCTCGGCCATCGTCAGCAGACCCAGCAGACTCGGACTCTCATACGACGTTCGATACGTGATGCGCGCACGCTCGAGGCTCCGGATGGCCTTCTCTCGCGCGACGCTGCCGGGCAAAAACACGGCGATGGGCAAGGGCCTTTCGCGCCAGATCTCGGTCGCGCCCGGGGCGGCGGCCCACACCATCGGTTCGTGACGCAGGAACTCGCCGTGCAATCCTTTCACGCGCGTCGCGCAGACGAGATCGACCGTGCCGTCCTTCAACATCGGCTCGAGCGCGACGCTTGGCAGCCCCACCACCTGAATCTCCACCTTCGGATAGGTCGCCGAAAATTTCTTGAGGATCGGCGGGAACAGTGACGTCGCATAGTCGTCCGGCACGCCGATCACCACGCGCCCGGTCACGTCGGGCCGAACCACCGCTGCCCACGCTTCATCGCGCAGCGCGATCATCCGTCGTGCGTAGGTCAACAGCATTTCGCCGTCCTGCGTCGGCACCACGCTGCGCGGCTTGCGCACGAACAGCGCCTTGCCGAGCGCCGTCTCGAGCGTCTTGATCTGCATGCTCACCGCCGATTGCGAGCGATGCACGACCTGCGCCGCGCGACTGATCGTGCCGGCGTCCGCCACCGCGATGATCATCGACAGCACGTCCAGATCGAGCGCTTTCATTTCCGTTGCCATGATGGTTCGTATCAGAAAAGTAGATCGATTCCATCAATATTATGCGATTTTCTTTTGCCAGCACACCATCGATAGTGTCGCCAAAGGAGCCCTTTGATGAATGCACGTACCAGCCCATCGATCCTGGCCTCAGCCTATGGCGCGTCCGCGCCATCGTTCGTGACCACCGCATCGAGTGTTGCCATACCGTATGTCGAGTCCGGGAGCGGCGAGCCGATGGTGTTCGTGCACGGCTCGCTATGCGACTATCGCTACTGGGACGCCCAGATGGCTTCGCTGTCTGGCCGGTTTCGCTGCTTCGCGCCGAGCTTGAGCCATTACTGGCCCGAGACCGATGCGTTTGGACACGGCGACTTCAGCTGGGAGGCGCACGTCGAGGAAATGGCCGGATTCATCACGGCGCTCGACCTGGCTCCGGTTCATCTGGTCGGTCACTCGCGGGGTGGGTGCGTGGCTTTCCATCTCGCGCGCGCCTATCCGCGCCTCGTGAAAACGCTGACGCTAGCCGATCCCGGCGGCCCGCTGCAAACCGAACCGCGGGGGCAGCCCGCGTTCATGCCGCCGGCGACCAACGTGTTGCGCGCCCGGGTCGCGGAACTGATCGAGCGGGGCGAGTACGACGCCGGCTTGTCGATGTTCGTCGACTCCGTGAGCATGCCGGGCTACTGGAACAAAAGCCCGGAGAGCTTTCGTCGCATGGCGCTCGACAACGCGCTCACGCTGCCGAAGCAGTTGCTCGATCCGCTTCCGGCCTATACGCCGGAAGCCGCGCGCGATATCAAGTGCCGTACGTTGTTGATCGACGGCCAAAGAAGTCCCCGCATGTTCCGCAATACGGTCGACAAGCTCGAACAGTGGATCGAGTTTGCCGAACGCGAAACGATCGACGGTGCGTCGCATGGGATGAATGTCGCGAGACCGGATGCGTTCAACCGGGCGGTCACGACCTTCGTCGCGTAGCCCGGCCACGCATCGCGCGCCGCTCAGTGTTGAGACACGGCCAGCAAGGTATCGATCTTGTGATCCTGGGCCAGCAGCTCGGCCGCCGTGCTCGAATGAATCACCGAGCCGCGCTCCAGCACCACGGCGTTGTGCGTAATGCTCAGCGCCTTGCGCGCATTCTGCTCGACCAGAATCACCGACAGGCCTTCGTCGCGGATGATCTCCGACAGGATGCGCATCAAGTCCTGCACGATGATCGGCGCGAGGCCTTCGAGCGGTTCGTCGAGCAGCAGCACCCTGGGATTGAGCATCAGCGCGCGGCCGATGGCGAGCATCTGCTGCTCGCCGCCGGAAAGCTGATTGCCCATATTGGCGCGGCGCTCCTCCAGGCGCGGAAACATCTTGTAGATGCGCGCCAGGTCCCAGGGACCAGACACGGCGATCGCGCTCAGGTTCTCTTCGACCGTCAACGACTTGAAGATATTGCGTTCCTGCGGCACCCAGCCGATGCCGGCCAGCGCGCGCTGGTGCGGCTTGAATCCGGTGACGTCCTTGCCATCGAGCCAGATCCGCCCGCTAAAGCGACGCGTGTGACCCACGATGCTGTTGATCAGCGTGGTTTTACCCGTGCCGTTGCGGCCAAGCAGCGCGAGAGCCTGGCCATGATCCAAGGTCAGATCGATACCCGTCAGGATCCTGGCTTCGCCGTAGCCCGCTACGACTCCTTCCAGCTTCAGCAATTCAGACATATTCACCTCCAACCAGCTCCTCGCCCAGATACACGGCCTTCACGCGAGGATCGCGGGCGATGTCCGCGCATGCGCCCTCGGTAAGCAGACCGCCGCTCACCAGCACAGAGATGCGGTTGGCAAAGCTGAACACGAGGTCCATGTCGTGCTCGATCAGCAGAATGGTCACGTCGTCGGGCAATGCGGCGACCGTATTGAGAATCTCGCGGCGTTCGCCGTCGGGAACGCCGGCCACGGGCTCGTCCAGCAGCAGCACGCGCGGCTTTGCCGCCAGCGCCAGCGCGATTTCGAGCAGGCGCTGCTTGCCGTAGGGCAGCACGCGCGTTTCGCGACTCATCACGTCGAGCAACTTGCACTGTTCGAGCAGCGAAGCGACCTCGTCCATGATTTCGCCGCGCTGGCCGAGCGCACGCCAGAAGCGTGCGCCCAGGCCGTCGCGCTCGGAGATCGCGACGGACAGCGATTCGGCCGGCGTCATGTGCTTGAAAAGCTGATTGATCTGGAACGTGCGGACGAGCCCGGCGCGAGCCCGCTTGTGCACGGACAGCGATGTGATGTCGTGGCCTTCGAGCTCGATGCGGCCCGAACTCGGCGACAGCACGCCCGTCAGCTGATTGATCAGCGTCGTCTTGCCGGCGCCGTTGGGGCCGATCAGCGCCTGGCGGGCGCCTTTCTCGACCGCGATCGACACGTCATTGGTGGCGACGAGGCCGCCGAAGCGCTTGATCAGATTGAATGTTTGCAGTGCGATCGTCATGCTTTGCTCCCGCTGCGACGGAACCACGTCCACGGACGCACGAGCCGCTCGTGACCGACGATCACGATGATCACCAGCAGCAAGCCGATCCAGAACTGCCAGTATTGCGGCGTGATGTCCGCCAGCCGGTCCTGCATGAACCTGAATACGACCGCGCCGATGATGCCGCCATACAGATAACCCGCGCCGCCGATCATCAGCATCAGCAGCACGTCGGCCGAGCGGTGGAAGTCGAGCACGTCGAGCGACGCGAAGCCGGTGGTCTGCGCGAGCAGGGCGCCGGCCACGCCCGCGTAGGCCGCGCTCAACGTGTAGACGGCAGTTCGGCGCAGCTTGACCGGCACGCCCATGGCCGCCGCGCGAAGCGGATTCTGGCGGATCACCTGCAGCGACATGCCGAACGGCGACTTGACCACCGCGCGCGCGATCACGAACAGCACGAACAGCGTGACGATCGAATAGGTGTAGGCCACCTTGCCGAACAGATCGAACTCGATGTGACCAAAGAGCGGCACCATCGGCACGCCGGTCATGCCGTCGGCCCCGCCGGTGAGCCAGCCGAGCTTGTTGGCCAGTTCGTGCAGGATCGAGGCCACACCTAGCGTCACCATCAGGCGCGTGAGGTCCGAACCGCGCATCACCAGCACGCTGGTGGCGAGGCCCGCCAGCGCCGCCACTCCGCACGAGAGCAGCATGCCCAGCAGCGGATCGACATTGAAGTACTTGGCCAGCAACGCAGCCGAATAAGCACCGAGACCGAAAAAGGCCGCATGGCCCAGCGACACGATGCCGGTATAGCCGAGAATCAGGTCCAGCGATACCGCGAACAACGCGAGGATCGCCATCTCGTTGAGCAGCAGAAAGTTATTAAGCGGTGTCACGCAGATGCCCAGCGCCACGATCCAGAAGATGATTTCCGCCGGGCGCCAGCGCGACCACTGCCTGCCCATGCTGCGGACTTCGGGCACGATCGTCGATGCACCCATTTCGCTAGAAGTTGCCGACTTCATTTGCCCCCCGCCCTGACGAATAAACCCTGTGGTCGCCACATCAGGGTGATGATCATGACGCCGTAGATGATGAATGCCCCCAGATCGGGGATGTAGTACTTGCCCGCCACGTCCGCGATGCCGAGCAGCAGCGAAGCCAGCAACGGACCGGTCAGCGAGGTCGTGCCGCCCACCGCGACCACGACCAGGAAATAGATCATGAACTTGAGCGGAAAGATCGGATCGAGGCCGAGCATGTTTGCGCCGAGCGCGCCGCCGAGGCCGGCGAGGCCCGAGCCGAACGCGAAGGTGGTCAGAAACACGAAGTTGATGTTGATGCCGAGGCCGCTCGCCGCGCGCGGATCATCCACCGATGCGCGCAGGCGGCTGCCAAAGCGGGTTTTGGTCAGGATCAGCTGGAGCGCGACGACGAGTACCACGCAGACCAGGATCACGAACAACCGGTAGTAACCGATGCCGATGCCGGCGAACACCGTGCGGCCCTGCAGCCATTGCGGCAGGTTCAGGAACTGCTGGGTCGAGCCCATGAAGTAGTCGACCGTCGCGATGGCCATGAAGGTCAGGCCGATCGTAAACAGCACCTGATTGAGTTCGGACTGCCCGTACACGCGCTTATACAGCGTGCGTTCGAGAATGCCGCCAAGCACCGCGGACGCGACGAACGCAATCGGCAATGCGCACAGGAAAGGAATGCCCAGACGCGACATCGCGAGCACGGTGGCGTAGCCGCCCACCATGGCGAAGGCGCCGTGAGCGAGATTGACGAAGTTCATCAATCCCAGCGTGATGGCCAGACCGCTCGCCAGCACGAACAGAAGCATGCCGTAGGCAATACCGTCGAAGAGAATGGTTAGCATGAGTTTTTACCGCCGAAACGCCGCGCCCCTGGCAGTGCGAGGGGCGCGGCGGGCAAATCGAATCATCCGGATACGGCGTGCCTCGCTTTCGCGAGCTTATTTGATCTTGGCCGGATCCTTGACGGCGTCGATCTTGTCGAACGACACGTTGAACAGCTGGCCATTCACGCGTTCCGTCCGGGTGATGTACACGTTCTGGACCATTTCACGCGTCTGCGGATCGAGTTCCACCGGGCCGCGGGGGCTGTTCCATTTCTGGCCCTTCATGGCTGCCAGCAGCTTGTCGCCGTTGGTGTCGCCCTTGGTGGCTTGCAGCGCCGCGTAGATCAGGTGCATGCCGTCATAGGCGCCGACGCTGTGGAAGTTCGGGCGCATGCCGGGGTTGGCTTTTTCGAAGGCGGCCACGTAGGCGCGGTTCTCGGGATTGTCGAGAGCGGCCGAGTAGTGCATCGATGTCACCGCGCCCAGCGCCACGTCACCCATGGCGTTCAGGATGTCGTCATCCACCACGTCGCCGGTACCGATCAGTTTGATGCCCTGCTTGCTCAGGCCGCGCTCGGCGAACTGCTTCATGAACGCGGCGCCGGCACCCGATGGCACGAAGATGAACAGCGCGTCAGGCTTCAGGTCGGCGACCTTCTGCAGGAACGGCGAAAAGTCCGGGTTGGCGACCGGCACGCGCAGTTGCTCGACGACGCTGCCGCCTTCCGATTCGAAGACCTTCTTGAAGGAGTTCTGCGCGTCGATGCCGGGACCGTAGTCGGCGACCAGCGTGACCACCTTCTTGATGCCGTTCTTCGGCGCCCAACGCGCGATGCCCAACGTGTTCTGCGGCAGCGTGAAGCCCGCGCGCACGATGTAAGGCGACTGCTCGGTGATCATCGCGGTGGCCGCGTTCATCACGATCATCGGCACCTTCGCCTGGGTCGCGAGCGGCGCGGCGGCGAGCGCCAGCGGCGTGAGCCCGAAGCCGGCCAGCACCGACACGTGATCCTTGACGATCAGCTCCTGCGCGAGGCGCTTGGTGGTATCCGGGACGTTGGTGTCGTCCTTCAGGATGACCTGGATTTTCTTGCCCGCGACCGTGTCGCCATGCTGGGCCATATACAGCTTGACCGCCGCGTCGACCTGACGACCCGTGGACGCGAACGGTCCGCTCATCGGAACGATGAGCCCGACCTTGACCACATCGTCCGCATGGGCGACCACGCTCGAACCTGCCAGCACGAGTGCGGCGGCGGCCTTAAGCAAAGTGCGCTTTTTGTTTTGCATTCGATTTCCTTGCTAACGAACCATAAACAACGTTGAAAATCGGACCCCTTGTTCATTGCTGGGCGAGCGCTGTGAGCGGGGTCCGGCGTAACGGTTTGCACACCCGAAGCCGAGGGATTGAATGATCGGTTGGGAGTAGCGCGGTCATGAAATCCGGCGGTGAGCCTGCCAGTGGCTAATGACCGTACTGTGTCTTGTCGTGGGGCGTGGGCACGGGATGGACGTGGCCGTCATTGGATCGGCGAGCGTGCCGCTGGACCGGCGCTCGGGCGGGTCGGGCGGATAATGCGTTGACGTCGATCAGCTTGCATCCGAACATCTTTTGTCCCCTCTACGGAGGCCTCCCGATTGTGGCCCGCTCGGCTGCGAACCCGTCCGGCCATGCCGGCGGTGCAGGTATCTGTTCGCTTCTGCGTGCGCTTTTCGACTCGCCGATGTGGCGGTCGCCCCCGCGCCGCGGAAGACGTTATGCTCCGGTAGGCTGCTTGAAGTTGTCGGCCTGCCGTGCGCACCCAGCACGATAAGCACGCGCGCCAAGGGTTGAAAGAGCGGGTTAACCACATACGCATGGTTGCGCATGAATCGCGCATTGCCGGGTCCGTGCGCGGGCGGCGGCGATCTGCGTCGCGCGGAACCTCGCCCCGGTAGGGCTCGACGAACGTCGCGGGTGAGGCATCCAGGTTTGGTCTGGCGTGGTCTCGCGTCGCGTGTGATAAACAGATTCGATACCCCCGGAAGGAAATCGCAACCCTTGAATGCGTGCCGCCGCAAGTATTCGTAAAGGTGTCAACGTCCGAACAGGTTTTCCCTGATTTGCCGCAGATGGTTCGTCAATAGCTCGCAAGCCATCTCGGCATCGCGATCGCGAAGCGCATCCACGATCGCGCGATGCTGCGCCTCATATTGACTGCGCCGCTCGGGCGTCAGCGACAGGCGCTTCAGACGTCCCCACTCGCCCTGTTCGCGCACCTCGTTGGTCAATTCGAGCACGCGCAGAAAGAAGGTGTTGTGCGTAGCGACCGCCAACGCGCGATGCAGCTCGCCGTCCCAGTGCTCGAACTCCTCGATGGTTTGCGCCGCCTCGGATCGCTCGATGCAGTCGCTCATCTGCGCGAAGTCGGCCGCCGTCGCATATCGGACGATGAGCCCGGGCATCAGCGGCTCGATCAAAAGCCGCGCTTCCATCAGTTCGGCTGGGCTCGTCTGCACGGCGTGCGGCTTCGCCTCGGGTAGCGGCGGCGCCGGCACGCTTGCGCCAGGCAGCACGAACGTGCCGCTGCCGACCGTCTGCCGGATCAGCCCACGCTCTTTCAGATCGGCGAGGACTCGCCGGACGGCGCCACGTGAAGCGCCGAACTCCTCGCTAAGTTCGCGTTCGGGCGGCAGGCGCACGCCTTCGGCGAAGCGTCCGCTGCGAATCGCTTCCTCCAGATAGCTCGCGAGCTCCCGTGCTCCCTTCGCCCTGACTGTCACCCTTGTGTCGACGTCACTCATCCTCAGTCCTGCTGCGCATCAAACAAGAACCAATTGGTTCTTGAGTTTGGTTAACCCTGGTTCTTTTTGTCCGAATTTGGTCCTACAGTGGTTCCAGATTGACCCACCAGACCTAGATTAAAGGCCCATCATGAAATTAGCAACTTTGCGCCACGACGGGGCGAGGGCGGTCGCCCTGGTCGAACCCGAAGCCGGCGTTTATTGGCCGGTATCCCAGCTTTGCGACGGCTTTGCCGGCGACATGGTCCAATTGGTACAACAATTCTCCGACCTGCGCGAGTCGCTGTGCCCGCGCGGCGAAGGGCGCCCGCTCGCGTCGGCGACGCTCCTCGCGCCGATCGACCAGCCGCGCCGCAACGTGTTCTGCGTCGGCAAGAACTATCACGACCACGCCGAAGAGTTCAGCAAGTCCGGTTTCGACAAGAGCGCGCAGGCAGGCGAGCACATACCTGAAGCACCGGTCGTTTTCACGAAGCCCGCATCGACGATCATCGCGACTGGCGAGCGCATTCCGCGCCATGCCGACGTGACGCAACAGATGGACTACGAAGTCGAGATCGGTGTCGTCATCGGCAAGGCAGGTCGCGCGATCTCGAAGGCGAAGGCGCTCGATCACGTGTTCGGCTACACGATCATCAACGACGTCACCGCGCGCGATCTGCAAAAGCTGCATCGTCAGTGGTTCATCGGCAAGTCGCTCGACGGCTTCTGCCCGATGGGCCCGTATCTCGTGACGGCCGACGAACTCGACGCGTCGAACATCGACGTGCGTTGCTGGATCAACGGCGAGTTGCGTCAGGAATCGAACTCGAAGCTCTTGATCTTCGATATCCCGACGATCATCGCGACGCTGTCGGCCGGCATGGAACTGCAGCCCGGCGACGTCATTGCGACGGGCACGCCGGCGGGTGTCGGCATCGGCTTCAATCCCCCGAAATTTCTGCAAAGCGGCGATGTCGTGCGCATGGAGATTCCGCGCATCGGCGTCCTTGAAAACGAGGTGGCGTAAACATGGCAACAACTCAAGTGCAAGGCATCTTCATCGAGATCGAAGGCGACGGCGCGCCGGTCGTGTGCATCCACGGTCTCGGCGGTTCCTCGAACAACTGGACCCCGGTGCTGCCGGCGTTCGAAGGCAGGAAGGTTATCCGCATCGATCTGCCTGGGAGCGCGCGTTCGCCGTTGCCCGCGCAGAAGCTGTCGATCGATTCCTACGTGAACACCATTGCCTCCGTGCTGCGCGAACTGCAGGTGAGCGACGCGGACATCGTCGCGCATTCGATGGGCACCATCGTCGCGCAGCATCTGGCCGTCAGGCATCCCGAGCTGGTTAAAAGCCTCGCGCTGTTCGGGCCGCTCATTGCTCCGCCCGACGCCGCGCGCGACGGCATGCGCCAGCGCGCGCGCATCGCGCGCGACCAGGGCGTGCCGGGCCTGCAGGAAATCGCCGATGCGATCGTCAAAGGCGCCACCAGCGACGAGACCAGGTCGCAGCGGCCCGTGACGCTCGCGCTCGTGCGCGAAAGCGTGATGCGTCAATCGCCCGAAGGTTACGCGCAAAGCTGCGAGGCATTGGCTGGCGCGCAGGCGGCGGAGATCGAACGCATCCAGGTGCCGACGCTGCTCGTGACAGGCGACCAGGACGGCGTTGGCAGACCCGATGCGGTGAAGGCGATGGGCGAGCGTATTGCGGGGGCGAAAGTCGTCGTGCTGAGCGGCTGTGGTCACTGGACCACGTTCGAAAAACCCGTCGAAACGACGGCGGAGCTGAAGCGCTTCTATCAAGCGGCTCGGTGACGCATTGAACAGGTGGGCGCCGCGTCGATCAGAATAGCCGCGCAGAACGGCGATCGACGGGCCCCCGATCGGCAAACAGGCACAGTCAGGCAGTAAGCAACCGGCGGCGGACGCCCGCGCGCGTTCGGCCCCACGTGGAGGAGACAGACATGAGTTCGATCTTGTTTACCAACGTATCGGTTTTCGACGGTAGCGGTGCTCAGCCCTTCAGAGGCCAGGTGCTGGTGGACGGGCAGCGCATCGTCCGCGTCGCTCGCGACGAAGAGCCGATCAACGCGCCCCAGGCACAGCGTATCGACGGCCGTGGCGCATTCCTGATGCCGGGCATGACCGAGGCGCACACGCATTTCTCATGGAACGACCAGCCGTCGCTGTCAGCGATCCAGTTCATGCCGCCCGAGGAGCACATGCTGTGGTGCGTGCGCGTCGCGAAGCGTTATCTGGAAATGGGCTGGACTTCGGCACTGGGCGCGGCCGCGGCCAAGCCGCGGCTCGATGTCGTGCTGCGCAACGCGGTCAACGCCGGCGAATTTCCGGGACCGCGCTATCTGGCGGGCAGCCAGGAGATCACCGTTCTCGGCGGCCTCGCGGACAACACGCTGCCGCACATGTCGTTCAAGGAACTGAACTTCGGCGCGGTCGTGAGCGGGCCGGAAGAAATGCGCGCGACCACGCGCATGTTCGTCAAGTACGGTGTCGATCATCTGAAGATCAATCTGTCAGGCGAGTACATCGCGGGCATTTCGGCGGAATCGTCGCCGTTTTCCGAGGAAGAGATCGCGATGCTCGCTGCCGAGGCGAAGCGCGCCGGCAAGCGCGTGGCCGCGCATGCCCGCTCGAGCGAATCGGTCAAGCAATGCGTGCGGCACGGGCTCGAACTGATCTTCCATGCGAGCTTCGCCGACGAGGAAGCCCTCGACATGCTCGAAGCAAACAAGGAAAAGCACTTCGTCGCGCCGGGCATCGGCTGGCTGATCAGCACGCTGTATCACGCGGAGAAGTGGGGCATCAGCGAGGAACTGGCGACGAAGATGGGCTACAAGCGCGAGCTCGAAACCGCCGCGGTGACACTCCAGAAGATGCACAAGCGCGGCATCCGCATTCTGCCGGGCGGCGACTACGGCTTTGCGTGGATGCCGCACGGCACGAACGCGCGCGACCTTCAATACTTCGTCGACTACATCGGCATGACGCCGATGGAGGTGCTGATCTCGGCCACGCGCTACGGCGGCGAGCTGATGATGATGCCCGACGAGCTCGGCCAGATCCGCGAGGGCTATCTTGCCGACATCATTCTGGTGGACGGTGATCCGCTCGCGGACCTCACCGTGCTGCAGGACCCGAGCAAGATCACGCTGGTGATGAAGGACGGCGACATCTTCAAGAGCACGCACGACGCGCTGCCGCCGCGCGGCGAACTTCATGTAGGCGCGGCGTTGCCGGCCGATCCCGGTGTCGCGACGGCGGCATCCGCGCCTGTGCACTGAAACTGCATCGCCCATCAGAAGTTGCGCGGAGCCGGCCGCACGCCGCGGCTGGCGCCTTCGCGCGCACACCAAACATCAGGAGACGACGACATGAAACCGCGCACTTTGCTTGCCACCGTGGCGACTAGCCTCGCGTGCGCATCGGCGTTCGCCGCCGCGCCCGATATCGGCCTGTCGAACGGCTATTTCGGCACCGAATGGCGCAACCAGATGATCGACGGCGCCAATCAGCAGTTCCAGACCTACAAAACCAGCGGCCTGGCCGACAAGCTGATCGTGCAGCAATCGGGCGCCAACACTGGTCAGCAGATTCAGGACATGCGCAACATGATTCGCCAGAAGGTGGGCGCGATCATGGTCGACGCGAACTCGGCCACCGCGCTCAACGGCGTGATCTCGGAGGCGCAGCGCAGCAAGATCCCGGTGGTGTCGTTCGACCAGGCGGTATCCAATCGCTACGCGACGAACGTGACCGTCGATCACTACAAGTGGGGTCAACGCTACGCCGAATGGATCGCGGAGCAACTGCACGGCAAGGGCAATGTCGTGGTGCTCGACGGCATCCCCGGACATCCGGCGGCGGAGGCGCGCAAGAAGGCCGCGCTCGAGACGTTCGCGAAGTATCCGGGCATCAAGGTCGTCTGGTCCGGCTATGGCGAATGGGACGAGGCCAAGGCGCAAGCGGTGATGGCGACGGTGATCGCGGCGCAACCGCAGATCGACGCTGTGTTCACCGAAGACGCGATGGCTCTCGGCGTTCTGCGCGCATTCGAGAACGCGAACCGGCGGGTACCGATCATGACCGGCGAAGCGCAAAAGGGCTTTCTGACGGAATGGAAGAAGCAGCGCGACGCCGGCAATCCGATGAAGGTGTTCGTGCAGGTGAATCCGCCCGACATCAGTCGCACGGCGCTCGGCATCGCAGTGCGCCTCGCGCATGGACGCACGCTCAAACCGCTGCCCGACAACACCTACTACTTCCCGATCACCAAGACCGTAACCGCCGAGAACCTCGACGCTACGCTCGCTTCGATGAGCGACAAGCCCGACAGCTACTTTCTCGGTCAATGGCTGAGCGAAGCCCAGCTCGATGCGCTGTTCACGCAATAGCGCCGATCATGTCCGTGCTCATCGCGAAGGGATTGACGAAACGCTATGGCGGCGTGCTCGCGCTCGACGGCGCGAGCCTCACGCTGAACCCTGGCGAAGTGCTGGGGCTGCTAGGCGCCAACGGCTCGGGCAAATCGACGTTGTCGAGCATTCTCGCCGGTGACACTATACCGGACGACGGCACGATCGAAATGATCGGTGCGCCGCTGCGACCCGGCTCGCCGAAGTCGGCGCGCGCGGCGGGGATCGCGATTGCGCATCAGCATCCCGGTCTCGCGCCGGATCTGCCGGTGTGGGAGAACGTGTTTCTTGGCGCGGAGCTGTGCCATACGGGTCGCTTTCTCGATCAGCGGCGCACGCGCGATCGCGCCACGCGGCTGCTGGAGAGCCTGAGACCCGGCTGGGATCTCGAAGCGAGCGCAGGCAGCCTCAGCGCCGCCGATCAGCAACTGGTCGAGATCGCGAGGGCGCTTGCGCTCGGGCCGCGCATCCTGATTCTCGACGAACCGACCGCCGCACTCGCCGCCGCTGAAGTCGACAACCTGATGCGCGTCGTGCGTAGTCTGACGGCGCACGGCACGGCGGTGATTTTCATTTCGCACCGGATGGCGGAGATCGAAGCGCTGTGCGATCGCGTGATGGTGTTGTGCAACGGCCGCCCGGTCGGCGAGCTAGCGGTGCGCGGGCAACTCGACGAAGCGCGTGTGCTCGAACTGATGGGCGGCGCGGCTGCCACGCATATGCATGACGGCAAGCGGAGACGTGGCCGTGATCCGGCGGACACGGAAAGAACCGTCGCGCTCGGCGTCACCGATCTGCGCGCTGGCGCGCGGCTGCGCGGCGTCAGCTTCGAACTGGAACGCGGAGAGATTCTTGGCATCGCGGGACTGCAGGGCCATGGCCAGGAAGAACTGCTCGACGCGCTCGCGGGCTTTCGTGTGCCGGACGGCGGCGAGGTGAGGCTCGACGGACGAGGTGGAGCGAGGACGATCGTGCCGCGTTCGCCGCGTCAGATGATCGCCGCGGGCGTGTGCCTCGTGCCCAACGACCGGCATCGGCAGGGCCTGTGGCTCGATCACCCGGTCGAATTCAATCTGGCGCAGGTCAGCGTGAACTTCGCGGCGAGCCCGTGGCGGCTGCGTCGCGCGCCGATCCGCCGGTTCGTCGACGACGTGGTCGCGCGACTGCGCATCAAGACGTCCGACGTGTGCCAGCCGGTGCGGGATCTGTCGGGCGGCAATCAGCAGAAAGTGGTGATCGGGCGCTGGCTGAACCGGCAGGTCGACGTGCTGCTGCTCAGCGATCCGACCAAGGGCGTCGATGTGCTCGCCCGCAGGGAAATCTACGAGACGATCGGTGCATTCGCGCAAGCGGGGACGGCCGTGCTCGTCTATGCATCGGATACCGAAGAATTGCTCGCGGTGTGCGACCGCCTGATCGTCATGTACGAAGGTCGGATCATCGCGCAGCTGGAAGGTGATGAGATGAATGAATCCCGCGTGACGAGCGCGCTGTTCGGCCGGAGCGCGGCATGAAGGCGCAACTGGGAGACGGACTTGCCCACACTGGCGCCTGGTCGCCAGGCAAGCGGATGGGCGCGGCGCTAAGGATATCGTGCGCGCGTGCCGCGAGTGCGCTGCCCGCGCTCGTCATGCTGCTCGCGGTCGTGATCGCGAATGCATGGCTGCAGCCGGACTTTCTCACCGCTGATTCGCTCGCGAGCAACATGCAGAACGCCGCGCCGGTCGCCCTGATCTGCATGGCGCAGGCGGTCGTCGTGCTGATGGGAGAGCTGGATCTGTCGATGGGCGCGGGAATCTCGTTGGTCAACTGCGTGCTCGCGGCCGCGCCCGGTCTGATGGGGTGGGGCCTCGGCGCGACCTGTGTCGCCGCGCTGGCCGCCGCGCTGCTTGCCGGTGTGTGCAACGGTCTGCTGGTCGGCTATGCGAAGCAAAGCGCGCTGATCGCGACGTTCGCGACCGGCGCCGTCTGGTTTGGCTGTGCTCTGCTGCTGATCCCGCAGCCGGGCGGCGCGGTGCCGGACGCATTGGGCGAATGGTTCGCGGCGCGTATCTCGGTGATTCCGCTCGCGGCGCTGCCGGTGCTCGCCGCGATCGCGCTGTGGACGGTCCTGCAGCGGCATCGCTTCGGACGGCGACTGATCGCGACCGGGAGCCACGCCGATGCGATGTTCAAAGCCGGCATCGATGTCCGGCTCGTCAAACTGCTCGGCTATCTGCTCGCGTGGCTCTTCGTGTTTGCGGCGGCGCTCTGCCTGACCGCGCAAACCGCGTCCGGCGATGCGCGTCTGGGATTGCCATACACGCTGAACTCGGTCGCGGCTGTGGTGATCGGCGGCATCTCGCTGGCGGGTGGGCGCGGCACGATGCTCGGCGCCGTCTGCGGCGCGCTCGTGCTCACGCTGATCGGCAACGTCGTGTACTTCGCGGGCATCCCGAGCAACTACCAGGAAGTGTTCAAGGGTGCCGTGATCGTGCTTGCGCTCGGCTTCACGTTCGTGGGCGCGAAAAGGAGAGTGTGACGATGAAACCGAATTTGCGCCGCGCCTTTTTGCTGGCGCTCGCCGTGATCGTGCTCATCAGTGGACAGTTCGCGGTGCCGGGCTTCGCGAGCCTGGGGCAGGTTGCCAATCAGTTGAAGATCGCGACGTTTCTGGGGCTATTCGGCCTCGCGCAGTCGCTCGTGATGATCGCGGGAGAGCAGGGGCTCGATCTGTCGGTAGGCGCGGCCGCGACGCTGGGCGGCATTCTTGGCGCCGCGCTGCTCGGAGCGGCATCGGCTGGATCGCCGGCCGCGTTCGCCGTCGCGACGTTGGCGGGCGCGCTGGTGGGCGCGCTCAATGGCGTCGGCATCACGCTGCTGGGCATCCCGCCGCTCGTGATGACACTGGCGATGGCAAGTCTCATCGACGGCGCGTTGATCGTCTGGTCGTCGGTCATGCACGTCAATACGGCCGCGAGTCCCGCACTCGCCGCGCTCGCCGGCAGGACGCTCGGCGGCGTGCCGAGCGTCGCGCTGATCTGGCTCGGCGCCGGCGCGTTGATGTGGCGTTTTCTCGATCATTCAGCCTGGGGGCGTCGCCTGATGGCGACCGGCGCGAATCCGGTCGCTGCCGCCATCGCCGGTACGCGCGTGCGCGCGATCCGCATCGCGGTTTATGTCGCGAGCGGCATCATCGCCGCTGTGACGGGCGTGCTGCTCGTCGGCTATGTCGGCCAGGCGTTTCTGGGGCTCGGAACGACCTATGTGCTGCCGAGCGTCGTCGTCGCGGTGATTGGCGGCGTGTCGCTCGCGGGCGGACGGGGCGACTACATCGCGGTCGCGAGCGCGGCCGTGCTGCTTACGGTTCTCACGAGTCTGTTGACCGCGCTGCAGATAGGCGAAGCAGGACGCCAATGCATTTTCGGTGCGACGCTGCTCGTCTTTCTCGCGCTCAACGGTTGGTCGTTCAAGGGGGCGATGCAACGTCGGCATGCATGAGGCGCTTTTCGCACTTGCGGAGGCGGCGGCATCGCCGCCCGCTGCGCGGTCATACCGGGCCGCGATGGTGACGAGGCGACCGGTGACGCGAAACCGATGCTGGCGCATCAGTCGACGGCGAATACGGCTACCGGTTGCACCAGCGTGCCCGATTGCTCCTGCAGCGAGCTCGCCGCGGCGGCCGCCTGCTCGACGAGCGCGGCATACCCGACGATCTTTTCGATGCCGTGATCGTAGTCTGCGCTTTGCTTCACGAGCCGCTCACCCAGTTCGGGACGCGCGAGCGATTTCGACAACGTTGCGATCCTTTCATGCAGGGAGTCCGGCTGGAAATAGGGGAGCCGTCTGCGCGACGAGCAGGCTGCGCAAGCGAGCCAGATGCTTGCGTGGCCTGTTCCTTATGTCGGCTCGTGTTTGAAGAACTGAAGAGCGATTTGAACCGGCGATAGGTGCGCGGCGGCGTCGTTTTGTCGCTGTGTGAAGCGTGCGGATCACTCCTTACCCGCTCGAATACCTGCTGATGGGGCAACGGTACATATTGCCAGTGAGCGGCAACGGAATTGCGAGTCCGGCTCCAGTCGAAGCACTGGACAGCCAGCGCCAGCCGGACACGGATTTTGCTCGCATAAGGGCGGGGCCCGGAGCCTCGACCACAAGGAGGACTTTCAATGAAAGAGATCGATCTGAACCAGCGCATCGAAGAAATCCAACTGGCTCTGTCCGCGTTATTCGAGTCACCGAAAGCGCCTGCGATCAGCGGTTACGACGACGGCCGGAACTTCCTCATTCAGGCTTCCTGGGTGATCGAGTCACACGGCGACACGACGCTGGATGCCCGGTGCGTGTTGACACTGCACTTTTCGGCTGCGCAGATTCAGCGTTACGCGCAGATGGACACGGCACAACGTGTCCTCGTGCGCGAACGCCTGTGCCGGATGGTCCGCGATCACCTCCGAGCGGAAGGCAGGGAACTGAGCTTGCAGGGAGAGTGCGCCGAAGATCTGCATGTGGAGGATCGGCTGCTGGATGTCGACGATCAGCTCTGATCGACCGCGGACGACGTACGTCCGCGTCGGCGAGTGACTAGCACGCCTCCTCGCTCGTGACCGGGGGATGCAGCGACTCGAGCAGCTTCACCAGCCTTGCCTGCTGCTGCGGAGTCAGTCCTTGAGTAGCGCTCACCTGCTGGACACGCGCGCGCCAGTAGGTCCGGCTGAACAACGAATCCACGCCATCGTGGGACAGGATCCGTTCCAGATGCGAAATTGCATCTCCAGCGGTCAGGGGTGTATAGGGACTCTCCCTGTCCCGGGGGCCTCTCTTGATTGTTGTTTTCATCCACTTCTCTCAGGTGGTGACCGGCTGGGTCCGGCCGTGTACCTCGGACTTCAATTGGCCCACTTGTGCCATGCAGCCCCTGCGAGGCGCGCGCGCCCGTCAGCTATCTGGCGAGCCAGGTAGCGTGACGCTCGCCGGTCCTCGCAGCGACGCGACTCATCGCAAGCGGCACGGCCCTCGGTGTTCAGCAAAGCTCCGCGGCGGCCACCCACGGCATCGTCTCGAACTTCTTGAGAACGGTGTGCAGCGATCCGGAGAACCTGTCGGCAAACGCGATCGTCATGTCTTCGACATCATGTTTGCGGTTACTCGTAATCCGTACGTCCTCGATGGCATCGGCGACCGGCATCAATACCTGCCACACTGCGGCGACCCTCATGCCGCCGCGCCTCGTACGAACCGTGATCTGATGGCCTGTGGCCTTTTGTTGTCCGGTGATTTCCGGTGTCATTCTTCAGCCCTCTCGATGTATCTGATTTTTTATTGGCGCGGTCGACGCACTTACATTCGCCCGCGCGGTTGATGCCACCACTCATGATGATCCAGATGTCGTAGCAGTCTTGCCCTTCTGCGCTCACGGCGATAGTGATCAATCACCATGAGCATTGCGATGCTGAGGGCCGTGCCCCCAATGATCAGGCCCATCCAGGTCTCACTCATGACACATTCCTCTCTCATGGAAGCACAGGGGTGTTGCGTGAACGGTTCACGCCGATTCGTCCGATGTTGCGGCACGTACCGGCGCGGTACGTTGCGTCACTGCATGTGCTGGCCGCCGTTGATCGCGATATTGGAGCCGGTCACGAAGCCGGCATCTTCCGAGCACAGATAGAGCACGAGCGCCGCGACTTCGTCGGGCTTGCCCAGACGTCCCATCGGGATATGCGGCAGGACCTTCGTGTCGAGGATCTCCTGCGGAATCGCGGTGACCATCTTGGTGGCCAGGTAGCCCGGCGAAATCGTGTTTACCGTGACCCCTTTGCGCGCCACTTCCAGCGCCAGTGACTTGGTAAAGCCGTGCATGCCGGCCTTGGCCGCGGCGTAGTTGGTCTGGCCGACCGAGCCTTTCGAGCCGTTGACGGACGAGATATTGACGATGCGCCCCCAGCCTCGTGCGACCATCTCTTCGCACAGCGGCTTGGTCATGTTGAAGACCGAGTCGAGGTTGGTGCGAATGACCGCATCCCAATTCACCTTGTCCATCTTCCTGAGGGTCATGTCCTGGGTGATGCCTGCGTTGTTGATCAGGATGTCGACCGGGCCGACTTCCGCCCGAATCTTGTCCGCGCAACGCTGGCATGAGTCGTAATCGGCCACGTCGACCGGGTAGGCGCGAAAGCTCCGGCCCTGGGCTTCCATGTCAGCCAACCATTTGTCCGCACCGGTGTTGCTCGGCGAGTGCGTGACCACCACCGCATACCCTGCGTCGTGCAGTTTCGTACTGATCGCTTCTCCGAGTCCGCCCATGCCGCCCGTTACTACTACGATTCGTTTCGTCATCCTTTCCATCCGTGATCGAAATGTTTGCGAGGATCGTGAATACCCAATGGCCGTCTCGCACAACCCGCCATTGCTTTGCCACAACGCGCGGCCGCCTCCAGCGTCACGGGAGGAGCGGCTTCCGCATTGATTGAACTGCGCGGGTTTTTATAGGCTTGGTATTGCGCGAATGGAGCTGGCGCATCAACTGGCGGCGACATGCCGCGCCGGCGCACTGCTCAAAGATTCCAGGTGCCCCGAACGGTGCTCCCCGCCTGCCGGTCCAGGCCGGCGAGTTTCCGTGTTCCTTCAAATGCTTCCGTGGCGGGCGAAAAGAACGTCGACAGATTCGTTCGGCAGAATTTCAGCAAATCTTCGGACGAAAGGTCTTTCATTGCTTCTCCTGGATTGAATTTCGAACCCGCCTGCTCCGGAGACCATATCCGCAATCAGTATGCGGAATATCGTCGGTGAGGATTCCGGAGAAAAAGTATTATTAGTAAGACTAAATGAACGCTGCAAAAAACAGTGATGTCCGGAGCGCACTTCTCATGTCTGTATTCGTCAGTCGAAATACAACATGGTGTTTCTTCACCAGTCATAGCCGCTGAGTTGGCCATGGCCCGCGTCGGTAGGTCGTGCGGCCGACCCGGCGCTTCGATGTCTAATTCAATTGTCATCAGATGAGATAACAATCGATTTTAGAGGGTTCATTCTAACTTCAAAATGTTAAATTTTCGGGAACAACGGCTAGGTGAATACCCTGCACCAAAAGCTCCGCCTTGAAGGGTGGCTGACGAGCCAAGGCGATGTTTGATCGTCCGGACAACGGACTGGAACCGCGACCCCGATGAGGCGGCTCTTCGACTGCTTCGCAGAGCATCCCTGAAATGTCATGGAAATGGCCAGAATGACAGGATCAGGCATTGGGATGAATCATTGCATGTTATGCAAGAAATGACAATTCAACCGACGCTTCCTTGCACCGCTGCTGTCGCCCGGGCGAGTCGCTGCACGGGACGCCGGTCCGCCAGCGCACTTTGCGCTGACCGTGCTCGGCTGGTTGTCCACGCAAGTGACAGTACGTGAGGGTGCGGCGCGGCACGGATGGTGAATGCGCGTCGGTGGCGGTGAGCGGTACCAGGCGGTGCGAAGGGCAATGCAGGCGCACATGGAACATCTGTCGCGAGCGTAAGATGGAAGCGATTGATCGATGAGATTCGAGGAGGCGCCATGAAGGCGGTGTGCCCGCTGCACGGGCCAACGACCATCGTCGGTACGAACGCGTACGGATTTCCGATCTATGCGTGTTGTCGCGACGACGTTCCTTATGTCATGCCGCCAGACGCCTGCACGCGTGAACCGGCGAGGCGCGGACCGGAATCGAGGCCGCCACCGCGGCAGCCTCGAGCAAAGGAATCACGCTGAGATTCGCGGTCAACGTCATGCCCGCAGCGATGCGTTATCGGCTCCAGTTGCAATCGATCAACGCATCAACGAGGCGCCAGTCCTGCCAGTCGCAAAAGTCGAGCAGCATGGTGCCGCATGGTTGCGGACGAGCCGCGAGCCGCTCGGCAAGCTGCTCGTGAATACCGCGATGCTGTGTATCGCCGCACGCCACGACGACCGGCGGCGCCGCCATCCCCGTGCCGCTGCAAAAGTTGATGATCCAACGCTCGTCGCACACACCGGGGGTGCGGTTCAACAGCAAATCGATGGCGCGCCACTTGTAAGCGATCGATGTCGGCACCGGCACGCGAAATTCGTCCTGGATGGTGAACGGCACCGGCACGTCGTCGATATCGAACGTTGCGTTGTCAGGCCAGGCCGTCAGGTCGATGCCGAGCGGCTTTTCACTCGCGAAGCGCCGCAGTAGCACGATGCTCCCGCGTACCGCCTCCAGCAGCGGCAGGTCGGAGGCAAGGTGCCAGTGCACATCGGCGTGTCGTTCGACATACCATTCGAAGGTCGCAGAAAACGCGCGGTCGCAGTCACGCGCGGGCCATTCCTCCTTGATCGACATGACGATGCATTCGCCAGGGTGACGCGCGAGAAACCGAGCGCATGTCCGTACCACATCGTCGAAACTCAGACCCAGCGAGATGCCGCCGTGATGAATCGCAAATCGATCGCGCTGATGACGGCAGCGGATGTCGAGAACCCGCACCCCATGGTGCAACTGATCGTCGAGCGTGGCATGTTGCGTGCGCGCGAGCCGGTCATCGACCGTGTAGGCGCAGGTGTCGTGGCTGCCTGGCAAGGTCAGTGCAGACAGCAAGCGGCTGCCCTCGATGGCCGACATCCAGTCAGCGGGCGAAACGTTGGGATGGGTCAGGGCAGGGCGCAAGAAAACCTCTGGATAAGCAAAGCGTCTGCTGCAACGTCGACGCAGAGTTGGAGCCCGTTACTTCAGGCCGCCCGAAAAGCCCTGCAGCAGATAGCGCTGCACATAGCCCGCGAGCAGAAGCGTCGGTACCGACGAGATCAGCCCTGCGCTCATCAGTTCGCCCCAGTCGATGCCGTTCTCGGTCACGTAACTCGCCATCGTGAGCGGCAGGGTGAAATGACTCGGTGACGAGACAAACAACAGCGCCAGCAGAAACTCGTTCCACGCGATGATGAACACGAAGATGGCGGTGGCAACGAGACCCGGCGCGCACAGCGGCACGACGATGAAGACGATGCGCTGCGCGAGGTTAGCGCCGTCGAGCGCCGCAGCCTCCTCGAATTCGAACGGCACGTCGCGCACGAACGGCAGCAACATCCAGATCGCCATCGGCAACGCGTACAGCTGATAGGCGAGTACCAGCCCAAACAGCGAATCGAGCAGATGGAGCCACTTGGCCAGCGAAAACAGCGGTACGGCCACCGTAATCGGTGGCATCAGCTTCAGTGCCAGCACGAGCATCAGGAACAGCAGATCGAGGCGCGCCGGAAACGCCAGTCGCGCGAGAGCATAGGCGGCCGGAAAAGCCAGCGCGAGTGCGAGCAACGTGGCGCCCACTGCGACCCACACGGAGTTAAGCACCGACTGGGCCATGCCGCTTTCCCACACCGCCGCGAAATGCTCGGACGTGGGCGCCGAAGGCCACAGCGCGAGCGGATGGGCGAGGCGTTCCAGCGTCGGCGTGAAGGCCGCGCCAGCCATCCATATGCACGGCAGCAGCAACACCGCCAGCGCTACGACCCGCAACAGACCTCGCACCGCGGCACCGGACGAGCGTCGCGCGAAACCCTGCAAGCGCGCGAGCGGCATCAACGGTCGCGCCTGACTGCCGATTTCCATATGTATCCCGAGACCAGCACCGCGCACGTGAGCAGCATCAATACCGAAGCCGCGCTGGCGGGTCCTACGTTGAAGAAGCGGAAACCCGTGTCGTAGATGTATGTCGACAGCGTCTGCGTCGCATTGCCCGGGCCGCCGCCCGTCAACGCGTACACCTTGTCGAACAGCTTGAAGGTATCGATCGAGCGCAGCAGCATCGCGAGTGCGAGGTGCGGTGCAACGAGCGGAAGCGTGATGTAGCGCAGGCACTGCCATTCGTTCGCGCCGTCGGTGCGCGCTGCCTCGGCGATTTCAGGCGGGATCGACTGTAGCCCCGCGAGAATGATCAGGAATGCCATCGGCGTCCATTGCCAGACATCGACCAGCATCAGTGACCACAGCGCGAGGTGCGGATCGGATAGCCAGGGCACCGCCGGTAGATCTATCGCCTTGAGCAGCGCATTCAGAAAGCCTCGGTAGTTGAGCCAGTTGCGCCAGATGGCGGAGCACACGAGCGTCGAGAGCATCATCGGCAGCACCGCAAGCGGCAACGCGATGCGCCGGCCCGCAAACGCGCGGACGAACAGCAGCGCGAGCGCGAGTCCGAACAGGACTTCAGCGAGCGAGGCCACGATCATGAACTGGGTCGTATTGACGAAGCTCGTGCCGAACTCGCCGTCCGCAATGACCGATCGATAGTTGGCGAGCCCGATGAACGAGCGATGCCCCGACGCGTAATCGACCGAGAAAAAAGAATCGATCAGCACGCGCGCGACCGGATAGAGCGCCAGCACGCCGAGCACGAGCGCGGCTGGGCTCATCAGGACGAGCAGCGGCAGATAACGTCGCAAGCGGTTCATCGATCCGTTTCCAGGCTTGCCTGCGCTGCCACTGCCGCTATCACTGGACTGCGGCGTTGGCCAGGGCGATCTTCTGTGCAGCCTGATGCAACGCTGCGTCGGGCGTGGCCTGCCCCGTCAGCGCGAGTTGCAACGCGTCGCCGAGAATCGCCTCGATTTGCTGCCAATCTCTTACGCGAGGCCGCGCACGGCCCGCTTCGAGCGCCTTCAGCTGATCCGGGTACCAGCGATATCGCCTAACGAGTGTCGGATTGACGAAGACGCTCTTGCGCGTCGGCGGAATGCCGAGCACGGCAAGTTGGGTTTGCGTCGCCGACGAAGTCAGGTAGGCGAGGAAGTCCGTCGCCACTTTCGCATGCGCGGCATCTTTCGCAATGCCCATTTGCCAGATGCCCAGCATCGGCGCCGGCCCCTTGACCTGGCCAGGCGGCGGTTGCAGCGCGACCTGGCCGACGACGCGCGACTTCGCCGGATCGTCGAGCGCTGGCAGCCAGGCGGGCCACACTTCGATGGCCTGCGCGGCCGTGCCGCCCTGCAATGCGTCGCGCACTTCACCGGCGCCATACACGTCGACATCCTTCGGTGCCCACTTCTTCAGCGCGAGCAGCATCTTCAGCGCGGCCAGCGCTTCGGGCGAATCGATCGTGACCTTGCCGTTCGTGTCGACGACTTCTCCGCCATAGGCCCAAAGGATCGGCAGAAAACCGGTGACGACGGGGTTGCCCTTCACGCCACGAAACACGACAGCGGAAACGTCCTTGTCGGCAGTCCCGATGGTCTGTGCAATCTTCAGCACCTCGTCCCAGCTGCGCGGCGGCTGCAGGCCGCGACTCGCGAGCAGATCCTTGCGATAGGCGAACATCTCGACATTGCCGACGATCGGCATTGCATATAAGGTTCCGGTCGACGCGCGTCCGAGAGAGATCGTCGACGTCACCATATCGGCATCCGCGAGCGTGGCGGGCAGCGGCTGAAGCCATCCGTTGGCGATGAATTCGGGCGACCAGGTGTCGTCCAGCATCACCAGGTCATAAGCGCGCGTGTTTTCGCGTAACGACAGCTTCAGCTTCTGATACAGGTCGTTATTCGGCAGCTTCAGCAATTCGATATCGACGCCCGGGTGCTGTTTCTTGTAGCCGTCCACCGCCTGCGCGAGTCCGCGGCCGTAGATGTCGTCCCGGCCTGCGATCACGAGATCGGCCGCGTGCGCGCCAAGTGCGGCGATGGACAGGGAAGCCGCGACGCAAGCCGCGCGAAGACAGGCGAACAGGGTCGTTCGCTGGATCATTGAAGCCATGGCTCTTGAATTCCTGTTGGGGAAAGGCGTATGCGTACGATGAGTCCAGATCAACCCATCCCGCTTTTTTTTTATCAGGCGCGTAGCGTTGCGAAAACAGATGCCAGGTTCGGCAGCGGGAATTGCAGCAACCTATCATGACGTACATATGTCAGCAAGCAGGGTTGCCGCGTAATGTTCGGACCCGCACGCAGGCGCGCATGCCACCGTCGAGTTGATCGTGGCGCGGGTTGATGCGCTGCGTCGCGGGCGGTTGCAAGGCGGCCGGACGTTGGTGCATTGAACCGCCGACACAATGCTTCGGATGACGAATAAGCGAGCGGAAGAAGGCCGCTAATCTCACACTACACAGCGATAGTTCTCACCAAGAAAAAACCGCTTCCCGCGGCGCGAGCGGCACGATTTTTCCGCTCCGCACCATGAAGTCCGTGCGGACCCGGTCATCGTTTGTACCGATTGAGCGGCGCAAAACGGGTGAATATTGTTGTGTGCGCATTCTTAAGATGCTGCAATGTGGCGGGCAATTGTTGCTCAACGATCCATTCGAATCGGAGATGCATGATGTCCAGTAACAATGTGTGGCGAAACCTTCATTGCGTCGTCGCGACGGGGATGGCAGCGGCGGGGCTAGGTCTGGCGGCAGGCGCTCATGCGGCGGCCGAGCCGATCAAGATCGGCGTGATCAGCGAAGAATCCTCGGTGGCGGGCGCTTCGATCAGCAAGGCGGCGCAGCTCGCCGCGGACCAGCTCAACGCTAGCGGCGGCGTGGATGGCCGGCCCATCCAGATCGTCGCGTACGACGACCATTCATCGGCCTCGGACGGCGTGCGCGCCTTCCAGCGGGCGGCGACCCAGGACAAGGTGGTCGCTGTGATCGGGAGCTACATCAGCGAAGTGGCGCTCGCGATGGAACCGTGGTCCGGGCGCCTGAAGGTGCCCTTCATCACCCCCGGCGCGGCTAGCAACGACATCTCGAAGCACGTTCACGACGACTACGACCACTACAAATACACATTCCACGGCTGGATGACGTCGGCATTCATCGCGCAGTCTATCTGCGACTTCTCGCACGACGTTCTGGTCGGCCAGTTCAAGATGAAAACGACCGTTGTCATGAGCGAGGACGCGGCGTGGACCAAGCCGCTCGACGAACGTTACCTCGAATGCCTGCCCAAAGCGGGACTTCAGGTGCTCGATCACATTCGCTTCAATCCTGATACCTCCGACTTCACGCCGATCTTCAACCAGATCGAGGCGAAGCACCCCGATACGATCACCACCGGCATCAGCCACGTGGGCGTGCAGCCGACCGTGCAATGGCACGACCAGCAAGTGCCGATCCCGATGTCGGGCCAAAGCTCGCAGGCCACGACCACCAGCTTCTGGAAGGACACGAACGGCGCGACCGAAGGCGTGATCACGGCCTCGGCCGCCGCGCCGGGCGTGGCGATCACGCCGAAAACGGTCCCCTTCGCGGATGAGTACCAGAAGAAGTTCGGCGTATCTCCGGCGTATTGCGGCTTCACCAGTTACGACCTCGTCTACATCATCGCGGACGCGATCAGGCGCAACAAGGGCTCGACCGATCCGGACCAGATGGTCGACGCGCTCGAGAAAACCGACTACGTGGGCACGATCGGACGCTGGCAGTTCTATGGTAAGAGCGATCAGTTCACGCACGCGCTGAAGTACGGGCCCGGCTATATCACGGGTATCAACCTGCAATGGCAGAACGGCAAGCAGGTCGCGATCTGGCCCAAGTCGATCGCCAACGGCGCGGTGAAATTCCCGACCTTCATCAAGGTGAAGCAGGCAAGCGCGAACTAGCCGTACGACGATCGCGACTGTCCGGGCGAAGGCCCGGACACCGCACGAATCGACACCCTAACCAACATGAAAGGCCGGGCATGTTGCTACTGCAGATTCTCGTCGACGGCTTTGCAATCAGCTCCCTCTATGCGCTGGGCGCGATCGGCTTCACGTTGATCTTCGGCGTCTCCGGCATCCTGAATCTCGCGCACGGCGGCGTGATGCTGGTCGCGGCGCTGATGGGCTGGATGCTCGCGGGCGAGGCGGGTCTTGGCACCTATCTCGGCACGCTGCTCGGCGTGATCGCGGGTCTCGTGACGGCCTTCGTCACCTACTTGATGGTGGTGCGGCCCATTCAACGCTCGGCTGCGATTCCCGGCGAAGAGAAGGAAATCTTCGTGCTCACCGGCACGCTGCTGTGGGGCATCATGATCCAGCAGGGCATGGCGTGGCTCTTCACCGACAACCCGGTGACGATGCGCCCGCTGATCAGCGGGGTGGCGATGGTGGGCAGCGTGCGCGTGCCGTACAACGAAATCATGATCGCCGTGGTCTGCTGGGCCGTGATCGGCATGCTGTGGCTGTTCGTGAACCGCACGCGTGCAGGCAAGGCGCTGCTCGCGGCTTCGATGAATCCGCGCGGTCTCACGCTGCTCGGTTTCGAACTCTCCCGGATCTATCTTCTCGCGTGGAGCATCTACGGCGTGCTGGCCGGCATAGCGGGCGTGCTGCTCGCTTCGTTCCTTGGCGTGAGCACGAACAACGCGGGGCAATTGACGGCCAGCGCATTCTCGATCGTCGTGCTGGGCGGGCTCGGCAGTGTATCGGGTTCGTTGATGGCGGCCTATGTCGTGGGTTATCTGGAGACGGTCACGGCCTATCTGATCGCGCCGACGCTGCGCCCGCTGCCCGCGTTGCTTCTGCTGGTGCTGGTCGTGTACGTACGGCCCCAGGGCTTCCTGGGACGCCGCTAACAGCGCGAATGGAGCGTACCCCTATGTCCGTTCTTCTCCGTTCGAGTGGCGCATGGATCGCCGTAGCGCTCGCCTTGATCGCGGCGACGTTGCCGTGGTGGCTTTCTGGCTACATCCTCGGCGTGCTCACGGTGGCGTTCTACTTCGGTGTGTTCGCGATGTCGTGGGACCTGTTGTTCGGCTTTGCCGGCGAGGTCAACTTCGGGCCGACGTTCCTGATCGGACTCGGCGCCTATTCGGCTGCGATCCTCAACGCCAGGTGGGGCCTGCCCATACCCGTTTGCGTGCTCTCGGGCGGCGGCGTCGCGCTAGTGGGCGGCTTGCTGCTCGCGGTGCCCGCGCTGCGGCTGCGCGGTCCTTACTTCGGGCTAGTTACGCTCGTGGCCGTGCTGCTGCTGCAAAACGCCATCGTGATCTTCGCGGGCATAACGGGCGGCGAGATCGGCATGATGGTGCCGGACGTGATGTCGGTCGATGCGAACCATAACTACTGGATCGCCCTCGCGTTCCTGATCGTTTGCGCGATCCTGCTGTTCGGCCTGTCGCGTTCGGCAGTCGGTCTGATCCTGCAGGCGAGCGGCCAGGACGCGACCGGCGCGCAGGCGTTGGGTTTCAATGTCGCGCGGCACAAGCTCGTGGCCTTCTGCATCAGCGCCGTGTTCTCGGGCGTGGCCGGCGCGATGCTGGTGTTCTACCAGGGCACGGCCTCGGTGAGCACGGTGGTGGATCTCAGCGTGGGCGTGCAGATCATTATCGCGGCCGTGCTCGGCGGACGCCGGACGATACTCGGAGCGGTGCTCGGCTCGATCTTCCTGATCGTCGCCGGCGAGTTCCTGCGACCGCTCGGGCAGCTCAACACGTTCGTCGTCGCGGCGGTTGCGCTGGCTGCGCTGCTGTTCTTTCCAGACGGTCTGCTCGGCAATCTGCTACGTGCGAGGGAGCGCCAATGAACCACACGCCGCTGCTCTCCGTACACGGGCTGACCAAGCGCTTCGGCGGTCTCGTCGCAGTCAAGGATATCGGCTTCGAGATCCGGCCCGGCGAGATCCTCGGTCTGATTGGACCGAACGGCTCGGGCAAGTCCACGGTCATGAAGCTGATCATGGGCATCGAGCGGCCCAATGCGGGGTCGGTCAAGGTGAATGGCGTGGAGATGGCCGGCTGGGCGCCGCACCGCATCGCGCGCGCGGGCGTGGGCATCGTGTTTCAGCATTCGCGGCCGCTGCATCGGCAAACGGTGCTGGAACATATCAAGCTCGCGCTGCTGCCTGATTCGCTCGTCAAGCTCGCTGCCGAACCCCACGTGCACCAGCGCGCGCAGGAAATCGCCGAGCGCGTGGGCCTTGCCGGCGTCATGCATCGGCATCCCGCGACGCTGCCGTTTGCGGATCTGCGCCGCATGGAGATGGCCAAGGCGATTGCGCGCGACCCGCAGGTCGTGCTGGTGGACGAGCCGTTCGCGGGACTGACGGTGGCGGAATCGCACGCGTTTTCCGAGCTGATCCGAGGCTTTCGCGCCGAAGGGCGCGCGGTGCTGCTGGTCGATCACAACGTGAAGAGTCTGTCCGCGCTCGCCGACCGCGTGCTGGCGATGTACCTTGGCGAGCGTGTCGCCGAGGGCACCGCCGAACAGGTGATGCAGAACGAGACGGTGCGCCGCGTCTATCTGGGCGGCAAGCTGGAGCTGCGCCAGCGTAGCGGAGCCGCGGGCAATGCGAAGCCCACGATCCTCGAGGTGAGCGGTGTGCGCGTGCTCTACGATAAGGCGTGCGCACTCGACGACGTCAGTCTGCAAGTGCGCGAGGGCGAATTCGTCTCGGTTGTCGGCCTGAACGGCGCGGGCAAGACGACGCTGTTCAACGCGCTCTCGGGCCTCGTGCCGTACAAGGGGACGATCCGCTTCGATGGCCGCGATCTGCGCGGTATCGGCGGTGCCGCGATCTCGCGCGCCGGCCTCGTGCAATGCCCGGAAACGCGCGAGCTATTCGGCGACATGACGGTACGCGAGAATCTCGAACTCGGCGGATATCATCTTGCTGATTCGGCGCGCACTAAGCAGCTGTCGTGGCTGTTCGATCTGTTTCCGATCCTGAAGTCGCGCCAGGGCCAAACCGCGCGTACGCTGTCCGGCGGCGAGCAGCAAATGCTCGCGATCGCGCGCGCGCTAATGACCCAACCGAAGCTGCTGATTCTCGACGAGCCGACACTCGGCCTCGCGCCCGTGATTCTCGAGCAATTGTCGAAAGCGCTGGATTCGCTGCAGAAGTCCACGCCCATCACCGTCTTGCTGGGCGAGCAGAACGTCAGGTTTGCGCTGCCGCATGCCGATCGCGTCTACGTGCTCGAACACGCGCGCATCATCTGGGAGGGCAGCGCTGCGCTCTTCGAGGCGGAGATGGGGCGCGGTTTTCTCGAGGCGGTGCCTGCCAATGACGCCGACACCACGACCTCGGGCGGCTCGCGAACCTAAGGCGTGCCGCGGCACGCGAGCCTATAGCGTGGCATCAGGACAGGGACGCAAAGCGGAATCGGCCAGCCGCCCGAGTCAATAGGCCAGTCTGCTCGGTGAGCGACGCGGCCGCGGCGGCTGCCTGTTCGACCAGCGCGGCATTTTGCTGCGACATCTGATCCATCTGCGTAATCGCGCGATTGACTTCCTCGATGCCATCGCTCTGTTCGGCCGAAGCCGTCGCGATGTCGCTCATGATCGACGTGACGCGACCGACGGCCGTCTGTACTTCGCCCATGGTCTCACCGGCCCGGCCGACGAGGCGCGAACCGTCGGCGACGCGCGCGGTCGACGCGTCGATCAGCTCCTTGATTTCCTTCGCCGCGGTCGCCGAGCGCTGAGCGAGATTGCGCACCTCGCCGGCGACGACGGCAAAGCCGCGTCCTTCCTCTCCGGCGCGCGCGGCCTCGACAGCCGCATTCAACGCGAGGATGTTGGTCTGAAAGGCAATGCCTTCGATCACCCCGATGATCTCGCCCATTCTTTTCGCGCCGTCGTGAATGTCGCGCATCGCGTCGATGACCTGACGGACGACGTCCGCGCCCGCACCGGCCGTCGCCTTCGTCGCGTCGGCCAGCTCGCGCGCTTCACGCGCGTGCGCCGCGTTCTCCGTGACGGCGTTGGTCAGTTGTTCCATACTCGCCGCCGTTTCCTCGATGGACGCCGCCTGCGCCTCGGTGCGCGCCGACAGGTCCGCGTTGCCGGCCGAAATTTGCTGGGTCGCGGACGCGATCGACTCGCTGCCGCGCGCGATCTGTTCGATCATCGTGCCGATGTCCTTCTGCATCTGCCCAACGCTTCTGACGAGGCGACCCATTTCGTCATTACTGTCGAACCGCAGTTGCTGCGACATGTCGCCCTGAGCGAGTCGCTCGACATGGCGCACCGTCATGTCGATCGGGCGCGCGATTGCGCGAAGCAGCGTGAAGCCGCAGGTGACGCAGGTCAGAAGACCGACGGCGATCGCGATTGCGGTAATGGTTGCAAGCGTCTGGTAGCTGTGCTGTGCCGTGTCGTAGCGAGCGTTGCCTTGCGCGTTGCGAAACTTGTCCAGCTCCGCGGATTTCTGCGTTAGAGCCGCGGCAAACGGCGGCATAACGACCATCGCGATCTGGTCGGCACCCTCGTGGTCGCCACGGCTCATCGCGTCCATCATCGGCTCGAGTCCGCCATGCAGCATCGCTTCGCGGGCGTCGGCGACGGCCTTCGACAAGGCCGCTTCCGCATCGGAGACGGGCAGTGCGCGGTACTCTTTCCAGGCTTTGTCGGAGACCGCTAGATAGTTGCGCGCCTTATCGATGAGGGCGGCTCTATCCGTCGCCTCCGGGTGCAGCAGCACGCGATCGAGCGTAGTGCGCACTACGGTCAGGTTCAGGTTGGACTTGCCGAGCGCGGTCGCGGCGGCCACGTCGTTGGTATACGCCTGCGCAACCGCATGGTTCGAACCGCGCATGCCGGCGATACCCAGTACGCCAGTCACCGTCAGCAGGAACCCGAGCAAGGTGAGGGTGGCGAGAAGACGGAACTTGATGGTCAGTTTCATGCTGAATTCGGAAGAGTGAGACACCGCTGGGTTAACGGCACCCATTCCGAAAAGTTCAGTTCTATTGATGGTTCGGTGAGCCATCGAGGAGCGCCTCCGCTTCGGTCGGCGATGTCGGCGAGACTGCGGGTTGCGCGGCAGGCCCCGATGTTTGGACGTGAGCCGTGTTGTCGCGATTCAGCACCACGCGCGCCAGGTTCCTATCGAGTTGGCCCTCCCAGCGAGCGACGACGACGGTCGCAACGCCATTGCGGATCAGGTTCGTGACCGCACGCGCCTCGTTCAGAAAGCGGTCCACGCCGAGCAGCAGCACGAGGCCTTCGACGGGAATCTTGTGCATCGAGGCCAGCGTCGCGGCCAGCGCGACGAATCCCGCCCCGGCCACGCCCGCGGAGCCTTTCGACGTGAGCAGCAGCACGCCGAGCACGAGCAACTGGTCCCAGATACTGAGGTGGACGTTCATCGCCTGGGCGATGAACAACGCCGCCATCGTCAGGTAAATCGCCGTTCCGTCGGCATTGAACGTGTAGCCGGTGGGCAAGACCATGCCAACCACCGGGCGAGCGCAGCCCATCGCCTCCATCTTGATCAGCATCTGCGGCAACACCGCTTCTGTCGACGCCGTGCCAAGCGTAATCAGAATCTCGTCCCTGATGTAGCGAAGAAACTTCCATAGCGAAAGCCCGCACATCTTCATGACAAGGCCAAGCACGACGAACACGAAGAAGAACGAGGTCAGATACAGACAAAGCATCAACTCGCCGAACGATGCCAACGTGCCGATGCCGTATTTGCCGATCGTGAAGGCCATGCCGCCGAATGCGCCGATCGGAGCAACGTACATGACGATCCGCACCACGCCGAACATGCCTTGAAGGAACATGTCGAGCATGTCGACGAATGGTGCGGTACGAGGTCCGAGCTTCGCCAGCGAGATAGCGAGCAGAACTGAAAAGAAAATGATCGGAAGCATCTCGCCCTTGGCGAATGCCCCGACGATGCTATTCGGAACGATGCTCATGAAGAAGTCGAGCATCCCGTGTTGCTGTGCCGCGTGCGTATAGGTCAAAATCGCGGCCGCATCGATCTGCGAGGGATCGATGTTCATGCCGCTGCCGGGTTCGATGACATTGACGACCACCATCCCCGCAATCAGCGCGACCGTCGATGCCAGTTCGAAATAGAGAAGGGCTTTCACGCCTACCCGGCCCGCCTGATGGAGGTCGTTCATGCGCGCGATCCCGACCACGACCGACGCGAAGATGATCGGCGCAAGCAGCATCCGGATCAGCTTGATGAACAGGTCGCCCAGCGGCTTCATCTGCGACGCGAGTTCGGGGTAGAAGTGACCCAGCAGGACACCGGCCACGATCCCGATGAGGACCTGAACGTACAGCTTGGAAAGTGCTCTTCTTACTTTCGATACTGGCATGTCTGTCTCCTGTGCGTGGCGTCTTCAAAGGGAAAATGCGGCCTTCCCACGCGAGCAGCGTGGGAAGGCCGCATTGAGCCGGCTTCGTTCCGTCTTTTTATGAACCATTCGACCGGGAATGTTTGTCGGTATTGTTGCGAGCGCGCGTTATTCAGCCAGCTTGCGCATCTCGGCGATCAGGTCGGATTTGCCTTCGAAGCCGATGCCGGGCAGCTCCGGCATCGTGATATATCCGTTCTCGACGCGAACGCCGTCCGGGAAACCGCCGTATGGCTGGAACAGGTCCGGGTACGATTCGTTGCCGCCGAGTCCGAGGCCCGCCGCGATGTTCAGCGACATCTGGTGCCCGCCGTGGGGAATGCAACGGCTTCTCGACCAGCCATGCTGATGCAGCATATCGAGCGTTCGCAGATATTCGACGAGACCGTAGCTCAATGCGCAATCGAATTGCAGCCAATCGCGATCGGGGCGCATACCTCCGTAGCGGATCAGGTTGCGGGCATCCTGCATCGAGAACAGGTTTTCGCCGGTCGCCATCGGCTTGTCATAGTAGTTGCGCAGCGTCGCCTGCAACTCGAAGTCGAGCGGGTCGCCCGCCTCCTCGTACCAGAACAGGTCGTACTGCGACAGCGCCTTCGCATAGCTGATCGCGGTATCGAGATCGAAGCGGCCGTTGGCATCGACCGCGAGCTTCTGGCCGTCCTGCAGCACGCTGAGGATCGAGTCGATGCGTCGCAGGTCTTCGTCGAGCGACGCTCCGCCGATTTTCTTCTTCACGACCGTGTAACCCCGGTCGATGTAGCTGCGCATCTCATCCTTGAGCTTTTCGTGGTCCTGGCCCGGATAGTAGTAGCCGCCCGCCGCGTAGACGAAGATCTTGCGGTTGGCCTCGCCATTGCCGTACCGCTCGGCGAGCAACTGGAACAGCGGTTTGCCGGCGATTTTCGCCACTGCGTCCCAGACGGCCATATCGATCGTGCCGATCGCGACGGAGCGCTCACCGTGGCCGCCGGGCTTCTCGTTGATGAACATCGTCGCCCAGATCTTGTGGGGATCGAGGTTGTCGCCGGAGTCGTCGACGAGCGCGGCCGGGTCGGCCTCGAGCAGGCGCGGGATGAAGCGCTCGCGCATCAGTTTGCCCTGACCGTAGCGGCCATTCGAGTTGAAGCCATAGCCGATCACCGGCTTACCGTCGCGGATCACGTCCGTGACGACCGCGACGAGACTCAAGGTCATTTTGCTGAAGTCGATGTAGGCGTTCCGGATCGGGGAACTTATCGGAACGGTCTTTTCGCGGATTTCAACGATTCTCACGCCACTGTCTCCAGAGATTTGAACGGTTATTGAGCCATCCTGGCTGCAATGTGGTGCATAGCTTAGCCGCGAAAGAGCTTGTTAAAATTCACTTGTGTTCACTACATATTTCACCAAAAGTGAGTACTGCACCCGTATCCGACTTCGAGTTCTTCATTCTTCTCGCAAAACTCAGGAGCATGTCCGGCGCCGCCCGGGCGCTCGATCTCAGTCCGCCAGCGGCGACCAAGCGGCTGGGGATCATCGAGCAGCGGCTCGGCGCCCGTCTGGTCAACCGGACTACGCGCAGCGTCAGCCTGACGCCCGAGGGAGAGACCTATCTGCGCTACGCGTCCCAGATCGTCGGGCAGGTCCGCGAGATGGAGGAGGCCATCTCCGGCGCCCGGCGCGATCCGCATGGGCCGTTGCGCATCAACGCGACGCTGGGTTTCGGCAGGACGACCATCGCGCCGCTCGTCTCCGACTTCGCCAGGCGTTTTCCGAACGTCGAAGTGCAGTTCGAGGTGACGGACCGGCCGGTCGATCTCGTCGAAGGCGCCTTCGACATGGCGATACGGTTCGGCGAGCTGCCGGACAGTCGGCTGAGCGCGAGGCGCATCATGAGCAATCGCCGTTTTCTTTGCGCGTCGCCGAAATATCTGGAGCGTTTTGGAGCGCCCGAGCGCGTGGAGGACCTGCATCAGCATCGGTGCATCATTCATCGGCAGAACGATGATGCTTATGGCGTGTGGCGCTACATCGTGAATGACCACATCGAGGCGATCAAGGTCAAAGGCGTGCTTTCGAGCAACGATGGCGACATTGCGCTTCGGTGGGCGCTCGACGGTCACGGGATTCTGATTCGCTCCGAATGGGATCTGGCCAAGTACGTACAGAGCGGGCGCCTCGAGCTGGTGCTGCCGAATACCGTGCTGCCGTCGGCGGACCTGTTCGTCTATTACCCGAGGCAGCGCAATCAGACGGCGCGAGCGCGGGCCTTCATCGATTTCCTGGTCGATCATTTTCAGGCGCCGTTCACGCCGGTCGACACGAGCGTCGAAGCTCCGGAAAGGAAGAAGAGGGGCTCGCGGAAGTGACGTTGATGCCGCCAGGCGTCGCCGCGACAGGTGCATAGCACTTGTTGGGGCGAAGCTTTCGATTACCCGACCAAGCTAGTCAGATAACCCTCAATATTTTGAGGGTATTGCCGTTAGAACGTCCATTGACCGACATTCCGGCGCCTTTGAGCAGAGCGCGGTGCCTCGCTAACGACCTTCATGCGCAATAACCAGCCTGTAACACAACGCGAATTCGATTTCCCCGCCTCGGAGATGCTTGTCTCGGCAACCGACCTGAAAGGAAGGATTCAGTACTGCAATCCCGCATTCATTGCGATCTCAGGCTTCACGCGAGAAGAGTTGCTCGGCGCACCACATAACATCGTCCGGCATCCCGACATGCCGCGCGACGCGTACGCCGACATGTGGGAGACGATCCGCGCGGGTCAGCCCTGGACGGCGCTCGTGAAAAACCGCCGCAAGAATGGCGACCACTACTGGGTATGCGCGAACGTCACGCCGGTGATCGAAAGCGGTCAGACCGTCGGCTATCTGAGCGTTCGCACCAAGCCTTCCCGCAACGAAGTGAGGCTTGCCGAATCAACCTATGCGCGGATGCGCGAAGGCACGTTGCGCTCGCACAAGTTGCGCCGCGGGAAGCTGGTGCGTACCGGGATAGCCGGCAAGCTGCAGGCACTGACGCACTTGTCCGTCGTGGCGCGCATCGGTATCGGCTATGCGATCGCGCCGCTGGTCTTCCCGCTCGTCGGTGCGGCGCTGTACGGCGGGATGCCGCCGCTGCCGTACTGGAGCGCGACTGGCGTCACCGCGGTGCTGGCCGGCCTGGCCTGGCTGGCGTTGAGAAAGCAATTGGGTGCGCCGCTCGCGGGGCTCTCTAGTTTCGCCACCCGTATGGCTGCCGGTGATCTGACCGCCGAAATGAGCATTTCGAGGAACGGAGATTTCGGCGACGTACTGAGCGCGCTGAACCAACTGAAGGCGAACCTCGGCGCGATCGTGCTGGACGTGCGTGGCCAGATCGGCGGGGTGGTGGACTCCGCTCGTGAAATGTCGAGCGGCAATGAAGATCTGGCGCGCCGCACTGAATCGCAAGCGGCGTCGCTCGAGGAAACCGCTGCGACCATGGAGCAATTCACCACCAGCGTGAAGGCCAATGCAGACGCCGCCGCGTCCGCGCTCGGACTTGCGCGGGAAGCACAGGATGCCGCGGCGCTTGGCGGCGAGATCGTCGGTCACGTCGAGCGGACCATGTCCGGCATCACGTCGGCGTCGCAGCGTATCGCCGATATCACGGGCGTGATCGATGGCATTGCCTTTCAGACCAACATCATTGCTTTGAACGCGGCAGTCGAAGCCGCTCGTGCCGGCGACGCCGGCCGATCGTTCGCGGTCGTCGCCACCGAAGTGCGCATGCTCGCGCAACGTTGCGCGGAGTCCGCGCGGCAAATCAAGTCCGTGGTGGATCTGACCGTCGCGGAAGTCTCGCAAGGAACGGAACTGATCGACCGCACCGCGTCGCAGATGAAAGTGATCGACGAGACGGTCAGACGCGTACTGACCATCATCGACGATGTGTCGAACGCCAGCGACGAGCAGGCCAAAGGCATCATGCAGGTGAATCAGGCAATCACGCACCTCGACAGCGCGACCCAGCAAAACGCCGCGCTGGTGGAGCAAGCGACGGCCACCGCGCAACGGCTGATCGACTCCGCTCAGGTGCTGGATGAGACCGTGCGCCTTTTCACCATTTCCGGTCAGCGTGAGTCGTCGCTCCCGGCCGCTCGATGATCGGTCTGTTGCTTTGCAGTCAACCTAGTTCGAACGTACTCACCCCGAACACGCGTTGCACGGGAATGGCCGGCGCGGCGCGCGTGTACATGCGCGCCGTTTCGAATGCGCTCACCATGCCGTAGCGTTCAGCGAGCGCGACCGCAGCCGCGTTGACTTCCGGCACATCGAGCGCGATGACTTCGCCTGCGGCGCTCGCGACCAGCCCGTCGAATAGATCGTTGGCAATCCGTGCGTCGTCGGCAAAGAGCGGACCGATCTTGTAGCCGCTCCTGCAGCGGCGCAGCACACCGTACCCTCTGATCTGATCGTTGCGCACATCCGCCAGAGCCAGCGCCTGTGACTGGGCGATCCAGTCCGCGAGGAAACGGGAACGGTTGGTCGAAAAACATGCGCTGTCGTAGGCAAGCAGTTGCGCGAAGGGTACCTGCCGCGCGTTCGTCAGCCTGGGCGTCGACGCGGCTCGCACGACGCCCTGGAAGCGGATGTTGCGATACGCGAACTGGAAGCCGGATTTCTTATAGTTCTGCTGCTGGGCAACGACACCATCGAGGCCGATCGTCCGATCTCCGAGATAGCGCATCGCGTGCTGCCACGTGCGCAGACCGAAACCCCTGGCGCGAAATGCCGGCTTGACGATGTAGAGGCCAATGACACCGAAGCGCTCGTCGTAGGCGACTGCCGAGATGCATGCCACCGGCTCGCCGCGCCAGATACCGACGAAAAAGCCATTGGGGTCTGCATTCCAGAAGCATCGCGCGTCGTCGAGGCCCGGATTCCATCCCTCTGCCGCAGCCCATTCGATCGCCAGATCGACCTCGCTTGACGACATGTTGCGCACAACGAAATCGCTATGATCATCCATGCTCAAACGCAGCAACGTGATTGGCTACAACGTCTATGCGGGCGTGAAGACGACAGCGCCATGCCCGGCAACTTGCGCGAAGGTCCGGGCAAAGCGATAGGCCTGTCCTTCGATGACCAACTGGTTGAATCCCGACCGGGTGGTCTCCAGAAGCGCGTGGACCATCGTGTTCGGAATGGCCGCGCAGCTTGTCCAGTCCGCGTCTGGCTCGCCGGGGTCGCCAAGATAGACTTCGCTATTTTCGCCGTGAGAGAGCACGAAAATCAGGCTCTGTCCTTTGTCTAGCGAAAGCTCCAGGTACTCCGAAAGCGTGGATGCCGCCTCGGTCGCTACATCGAGCGGGGCGCGAGAGGAAGAATTCATAAGTGGCCTTTGTGGTCGGGCGTGGCATCCACGGGTTACAAGACTTCGCATACCTGCAAGACGATCAATCCGGCAATTGCCCGGGCGCGCCATCCAGAATGCGAAGCTTGTCGTCGATATCGGGAAGCTGATGGCCGGCCGCGCGAAGCTCGTTGACGAGCCGATGCGCGGTTGCACGACACTGCGCCAGCGTCTCATGCAGTCGCGGTTCGCCCCGCAGACCCGCCACCACCTTTTCCAGCTCGGAGGGAGGCTCGCTCAGCAGCGCGGGCACCACCTCTTCTGGCGGAATCAGCGACCCGTGGCTCAAAAGCTGAGCCGTCCAGTCGCATACATACAGCAGCGTGCGCCGCTCGGTCCGTTTCGCTTCGTCCTGCTCCAGGGTCGCGAGACTGTGCCGGTTCTTGTGAATCGAAGCGCGCCAGGTTGCAAGTATGTCGGCGCGCAACTCCGCAATTGCATTGCCGAGAGACGTGCTCTGTCCGCCAACCACGAGCCGGCGTTCATCGAGCCTGTCGACGTGGTCCCGGTATCGTTCGAGGAAGGGCTGCCAGTTCAACGGCAATTCGGTCGTCTCGGAGAACGAGCGGCTGATCTCATTGAGCTCGCTCCTGACCTCCTCGATGGCCCGCGCATCGGCAAGTCGCGCCTCATAGACCTCGTGAGCGGTCACCATCTGGCGATGAAGCGCGAACAGCGGATTCTTGTGGCGGCGTTGCAGGTGTCGCTCGGCAGCGCCGGGATGAGCGCTCCATCGCCAGTTGGGCAGCGATTTCGCGTCGAACTCGACCGCGTCTACCATCGGCCGGAATACCGCCAGCCCCTCTTCGGTTGCATGGCGGAAACAGTCGGCCAGCTTGAAGTCATTGCCTTGCACGTGAGTGCCTTCGGTCCCCGCATATGGAGAATCCGGCGCGAGCCGCAGGAAGGCGGTAGCGAGGAAAAACTCCATCGGCAGCTCGACGGACAGTCCCTCCAGGCGGAAGGTGCGCTGTTGAGCGGAAAGGTCTTCGACAGAATGCGCGAGGCGGTTTTCGAGCTCGAGGAGCGAGTCGATCTTGTCGCCGGAAGACGGCTGCATCGCGTCGGCGAGCAGGCAAAAAGATTCGCGCACCATTTTTGCCGCGATGGTGCCGTGCTTCTCGGCGAAAAGCCACAGCCAGAGAGCAAGCTGATAGCCCCGAACTCCGTTTCGGGCGAGCGTTTCGACTTCGGGCGTGAAGGTGATCCCGGGCGCGGCCCAGTTCGCAAACGGTGGCGAGTCGCTGACCAGGTACATGTCCAGAAGCTGCTTCAACGACTCATGCGTCCCGCTCGGCCAGCTTCGTGTGTCGTCGTTCTGCTTCTCGGTCTTCCAAAGTTTCCAGGCCATCGTGGACCTCGCAAGAGTGTGCGGGATGCGGCTTGGTGAAGATACTTGCACACTCGGTCGGGGGCGTAAACCGGCGCTTGACCTTGTTGACTCGGACAGGCTGTTGCGGCGCGATGGGGGTTTAAAGCGGGTCAAAACGCTATGACGGAGAGGCGGCTTGTGGTCGATCAATGCCGCCATAAGTCAGGCTTTCTCTGCCTGTTCGACGTAGGTCTGATGCTAGCCGGAAGCGGGTTTCCGGGCAGCCGCGGCGCGGATCGTGCGCCGCGACGGCGCAGGTTTCCTGGATGCCGGGATCGCTTCAGGATAGACCCGCAACGAGCCACGTGCGGTACGCGACTGGCTCCGGAATTCGGGAATTCGTGGCGTCGTTCGCCGGAGGCCCGGTTTTCGTACTAGGCTAGAAGCCGGATCGACGAAGACCGGCTGACGCGCGACCCATCCGCAGTCGGGCTGGCCGGTGTGCGACGTGTTTTCATCGGCGTGTTGCCGCAATGGAGCGAGGTCCACCATGCAATTGTCCGCCGTTAAGGTCGTCAAGCCCGAAGCGACCAACTTCATCCTCGGGCAAAGCCACTTCATCAAATCCGTCGAGGATATTCACGAAGCGATGGTCGGCACGGTGCCAGGCATCAAGTTCGGGCTCGCGTTTTGCGAGGCCTCCGGCAAGCGCCTCGTGCGGCGCTCCGGCACGGACGACAGCCTCGTCGAAATCGCATGCCAGAACGCGACCAACGTCGGCGCGGGCCATAGCTTCTTCGTATTTCTCGGCGACGGCTTTTTCCCCGTCAACGTGCTGAACACGATCAAGGCCGTGCCCGAGGTCTGCCGCATCTTCTGCGCAACGGCGAATCCCGTCGAAGTGCTGATCGCTGAAACGGATCAGGGGCGCGGGATCGTCGGCGTGATCGATGGCTTTCCACCCGTCGGCACCGAAAGTGCGGAAGACGTTCAATGGCGCAAGGATCTTTTGCGCACGATAGGCTACAAGCTGTAGCCGCTGCGCTTTCACTCGCTTTACACGCGCCGCCCTACCTGCCGACATGCTATGGAACGACAACGACGCCTGATTCCGGGCACGCTGTGGCCCGCCATTCTGCGACAGACCGACCATGCGCTCGGTTGCGGCGCGCTGCGGCCGATCGACACGCAACAGTGCATGATCGACAGCGGCGGCATCCGCTTTCTCGTGCGTCAGGTGTCGAGCCTGACGCACAAGGAACAGCAGCGCGAGCAAGCGCAAAAGCTGCAGACCGCAAAGCGCCCGCAAGCGGACCCATTTCTTCCCCCCGACCCGGATCTGTTCGTCGCCGATATCTCCGACACGCATCTCGCGTTGCTCAACAAGTTCAACGTGATCGATCATCATCTGCTGATCGTGACGCGCGAATTCGAACCGCAGGAAGCGCTGCTCGATCTTGCCGATTTCGAAGCGCTGCTCGCGTGCATGGCCGAATTCGACGGCGTCGGCTTTTACAACGGCGGCGCGGAGGCGGGTTCGAGTCAGCCGCACAAGCATCTGCAGATCGTGCCGCTGCCGCTCGGGGACACCGGTCCGCCGGTGCCTATCGAGCCCTTGCTGGGCGCGCACGAACGCTCGCCGGAGCTGCCGTTCTGGCATGCGTTCGCGCGCTTCGACGCGGATGATCTGACGCGCGCGGATGCGCCGAAGCTGGCGCTGTCCCGCTATCGCACGCTGCTCGAAGCGGCGGGTGTCGGCGCGCTCGAAATCGATCGTGTGTGGTGTCATGCGGCGCCTTACAACCTGCTGGTCACACGGCGCTGGATGCTGCTCGTGCCGAGATCGCAAGAGCGTGTGGAAGGCGTGTCGGTCAACGCGCTCGGCTTTGCGGGTTCGCTGTTCGTGCGTGACGCGGCTCAACTGGACGTGATCGAAAGGCTAGGCCCGATGACGGTATTGGAACGCGCCGCGCTGCCTGCGAACACATAGCGACCGAGCGGCGACCTCACGCACCGTCCGACTGCAAATACCTGTGCGCGAAAGCAATCGCCATGCTGCCTTCGCCGACGGCCGAAGCGACGCGCTTCACAGGGCTCAGCCTCACGTCCCCGCACGCAAACACGCCAGGCACACTCGATTCGAGCAGATAAGGATCGCGGTGATGATGCGGCCAGCGTGCGGCCTTGACGACGTCGTCGCCGGTCAGAACATAGCCGCGTACGTCGCGCGCGATTTCGGCCGGCAGCCACTCCGTCTGCGCATCGGCTCCGATGAAGACGAACAGGCCGCCGCAGTCGTGCCGGCTTACTGCCTCTGTCGTCGAATCGCGAATGTCGATGGCCGTCAGATGCGTGTCGCCATGCGCGCCGACGACTTCCGAGCGCAAGCGCACCGCGACATTCGATTTGCCCGCAAGCTGTTCGACCAGATAGCGCGACATACCCTTTTCGAGCGAATCGCCGCGCACGACGAGCGTCACGCTGCGCGCATGATTGGCGAAGAACAACGCCGCCTGGCCGGCCGAATTGCCGCCGCCGATCAGATGGACGTCGAGGCCGTGGGTCGCGCTCGCTTCGCTGCGCGCCGCGCCGTAGTAGATCCCCTTGCCGATAAAGCGGTCGAAGCCGTCGATGGCAAGCCGCCGCCACGTGACGCCCGTCGCGAGAATGATGGATCGAGCGTGCACGGCGTCGCCGCCATCGAGATAAATCCGCCGCGTCTTTACATCGATGCGCTCGACCGAGCGCGTCACGAGGATTTCCGCGCCGAGCCGCCGTGCCTGTTGCAGCGCGCGGCTCGCCAGTTCGTCGCCGGAAACGCCATTGGGAAAGCCGAGATAGTTCTCGATGCGCGACGACGTGCCCGCCTGTCCGCCCGGCGCCTCGCGCTCCAGCACCAGCGTGCGCAGACCTTCCGACGCGCCGTACACCGCGGCAGCCAGCCCCGCGGGGCCGCCGCCGATGATCGCCGTGTCGTATCCGTCCAGACGCGGCTGCGTCTGAAGGCCGAGCAGTCCCGCCAGTTCGCGGGTCGCGGGCCGGCTCAGCACCGTGCCGTCGACGAGGCGCAACGCGGGGCACTCGCGTTCCGTCGGACAGGTGCCAGGCCAGCGCGCGGCCAGTTCGGGCGCATCCGGCGCCAGCCAGTCGGCGCTGATCTGATTGCGCGCGAGAAACTGGCGCAGCAGCGTGCACGCATCGTCCCAACGGTTGCCGACGATCGTCACACGCGCTTTCGGCGGCTCGGCAGAAAGGCTTTGCAGCCCGCCGATGCGTTCGCGCGCGAGCGCCCCCATCTTGAACGCCACCTCGGGCGACGCCGCCGCGAGCGCATAGTATTGCGGCGCGTCGACGCGCATCACGCGCGAAGGCTCGGCTGCTCGATAGGCGCCCGGAAACGGCGAACTCAGCGCAAGCGGCACTTCGCCAAAGATCGCGCCGGGCAGACGCCAGCCCAAGGTCCGCTCGATGCCGTCGAACGTCTTGATGACTTCCATCTTGCCCGACAGCACCGCGTATAACGCGCGCTCGCCGCCTTCATGAACCGCGAACTCGCCCGCGCACAGATGCAGGTCCGCGGCCGTGTGCGCGAGGGTTTCCAATTCGCTGTCGGGGAGGGTGGAGAACAGCGGCACGGCGCGAATGTCCTCGATCGTCAGCATGGCTTTGTTTTCCGTTTGTCGAACTCGCGCCAAGGCATACGCGGACAACGCGCATAGCCACCAACCGCATCGACCCAGTATAGGATTTTCGGATCGCGATGCAGACGATCGAAAGTCCTAAGATGGGTGAAGAGCCAAGATGCGAGTGGCGTATTTCGTCGTTGCCATGCAACCAGTACCAGGCGATCAGCGCGGAGGTGCGCAATGATGTTTCGATGGATGCGAATGGTCGGTCTGGCGACGTATGTGTGTGCCAGCGCGGACGGATGTCTGGCGGCGGATGCGTTGGCAGCGCTCGCGGCTGCTGTCGCGCCGCCGGTTGTCTATGTCGCCGATTTCGATCTCGACGCCGCGAATATCGCCCCTGACAGCGGGCCGGGCCACCGCGCGCGGGGCATCGTGGGCAATCTGGTGCCGGCGGGTCCGCTGCGCCAGCAACAGGACCCGCAGGCGCGGGCGCGGGAGATCGTCGCGCTGATGGCGCAATCCTTGACGGACGATCTGAAGAAGGCCGGAGTAGACGCGCGCCGCGTCGCGCCGGGTGAGCCGCTGCCTCACGACGGCTGGCAGGTGCGCGGTGTTTTTCTCAGCGTCGACGAGGGTAACCGGCTGCGTCGCGCGATGGTGGGCATGGGCGCGGGCCAAAGCCAGTTTCAGGTCGCGGTTTCCTGCGATAACCTGGCTGCGCCGGAGTTGCCGCCGCTTTATGAAAGTGTTGAAGAGGGCAAGAGCAGGGATATGCCGGGCGCGGTGATCAAGCTCAATCCGTACGTGATCGCCGCGAAGGTCGTTCTGTCCGGTCGCGATGAAAAGACGGCGGTCAGGAACAGCGCGGCGCAGATAGCCGACGAGATCGCGCGACGGCTTCAGACTGGCGCCAGGTAGAAGACTCGACTTCGTTGCGACGACTTTCGACCGGAACTGCGCGGGCGGGGCAGCAGCGCAGCCCCCGCCCGATAGGCGGCCGAAGCCGCCCGATCAGCAGCCCGTCTGCTTGACGCGCTCGACCGGGAGGCCGAACAGCGGACGCAGCTTGGTGCCGACCACGTTGCCGAAAAATGCCGCGACGAGCCACAGCCAGCCGTGCAGGCTGCCCGACACGATGCCGCTGAAGTACGCGCCGATATTGCAGCCGTACGCGAGACGCGCGCCGTAGCCGAGAATCAGACCGCCGACGATCGCCGCGATCAACGAGCGCAGCGGCAGACGCCACACCGGCGCATAGCGGCCGGCCAGCGAAGCGGCGAGCATCGCGCCGATCACGATGCCGATGTCCATCACCGACTTCATGTCGTGGCTGATCGGTGCGGCGAGGGCGGCCGCGTTCGGGCCGGTGCTCCACACCGGCCAGCTCGCGACGTCGACGCCCATTGCGGAAAACGCGTTGGCGCCCCACAGCGCGAACGCCGACGTGATGCCCCACGGACGACCCGACAGCGCGAGCGTCACGAAGTTGAGGATGGCGAGCACGACGCCGCCGGCGAGGAGCGGCCACGGGCCATGCAGCCACGGCGATGCGTTCGGTGCGCGCTCCACCTCGGTGACCAGACGGCCGTGACGGCGCTTCTCGATCAGCACGGTCAGCGCGGCGATTGCCGCGAACACTACGAGGTTCAGCGCGATCCCCGGAACCACGCCGAGCGTTTGCACGAGCGAGATCGGCGGCAGATGCGGCAGCGCGGACCAGAACGGCATGTGCGCCGTGCCGATCACCGAACCGATGATGAACGCAATCAGCGTGACCACCATCCGCGTGCTGCCGCCGCCGACCGTGTACAGCGTGCCGGACGCGCAACCCCCGCCGAGCTGCATGCCGATGCCGAACATGAACGCGCCGACCACGACCGAGGTGCCGACGGGCGACACCTCGCCGACCACCGGATGCCCGAACAGCGTGCCGGCGGACAGCGCCGGGAAGAACAGCAGCACGCCGACCGCGAGCATCAGCATCTGCGCGCGCAGGCCGGCGCCGCGGCCGTCGGCGATGAACACGCGCCATGCGGACGTGAAGCCGAACGCGGCGTGATAGAGCGTGATGCCGAGCAGCGCGCCGAGGACGTACAGCGCGGCCTGCTTCACGCTGACGGTCTGCGCGAGATAGATCGCGCCGAGCACGACCAGCGCGAGCGCGACGGCGAGCGGCTTCGGATTGATGTTGACGACACGGCGAGGCGCGCCGAATGGCGTGGAGAGATCGGACATGAAGAGTGGGGCGGACGCGCTTGTCGCGCGAGGGCGGCGCGCCGGTCAAACGGCGGTCGCTGCGCGGGAGGGGCCGCAAATAATCGTTTCGGGAAAGCCCGGGAGTATACCGAAATGTCAGGTCGCGGCCGCTGCCTGCCAAGGTTCGCGCTACTCGACGGCAAGTCGGGGCGCGTGCGGTGTCGCGAGCCTGCAATGCCCGCCGGACGGGGTTTTTGCGGAAATCGACGGTGGTTGGAGGTCCGTCGTTTAATAACCTATCGTAATAACGGTATTTCAAACTTGCATTGAAATCGTCATCAACGTGGAAGGCGGTGGTAATAAAAGCCTTACCGGAAGGCGCAAATCGTTGAGATTTCCCGCAACTGGCGAGCAGGCGAACTGCTAGTCTTCGTACGGGGCGCAGCCGTTTCGCGCGAGCGTGGAAGGGGGGATGTATGAGAACTCGAAGGCCACCTCTGCTGCGGCGACGTGCATCGCAACGTCGTCATTCAAGCGGGCGAATTTCAACCGCCATCGTTGTTTCATTGACCGGACTTTTCACGACGCACGTCGCGTGCGCGGCGGGGGCGCTGCCACAGGGCGGCCATTTCGTCGCCGGCTCCGGAAGCATTGCTCAGAACGACGCCGGCATCAGCATCACGCAGGCGGGTTCGCGCGGCATCATCGAATGGAACAGTTTTTCGATCGGATCGTGCCGCACGGTGTCGATCGACAACGGCACCGGCGCGACGCTCAATCGCGTGACGGGTAACGACGTGTCGGCGATCTACGGCACGCTGAAGGGCACCGGCAGCATCTACCTGATCAATCCGCATGGCGTGCTCATCGGGCCTAGCGGCGTGGTGTCGACGGGCGGGCGCTTCGTCGCTTCGACCCTCGACGTCCCCAACGATGTCTTTCTCAACCCGCCTGTGATCGGTGGGTCAGCCTATACAGGCAGTTCTACGGCGGACGTCGTCAATCTCGGCAAGATCAGTTCGTCGGGTGGAGACGTGTTCCTGATATCGGCCAGCAAGGTCACGAACGCAGGGACGATCGTCGCGCCGAACGGCAATGCCGAACTCGCCACGGGCCGTCAGGTGCGTCTATACGACGGCAAATATCAACAAGTCTTCGTGGACGTGGGCAGCGGCGGCACGGTAACGAACTCGGGCACGGTGCGGGCGGCGATCGTCAACGTGCAGGCGGCCGACGGCAACATCTTCGCGCTCGCGGGTCATTCGGGTGCGCTGCGCGCCACCGGCACCGCGACGCGCGACGGCCACGTATGGCTCGTCGCGAACACGACCGTCAACGGGGTCCTCGTCAATTCCGGCAACGTCGATGCGCGCGGCGCGCGAATCAGCGCGCGCAATGCGGACGGCAGCGGCGGCACGGTCGATATGTCAGGCAAAGACGTCAAGGTCGGCGGCGCGGACGTGCGGGCGAAAGCATGGAACATCACCACCGGGGATTTCATCGCGGACGGCCCCACTGCATATACGCTTGGCGCGAGCCTGAGCAACGGCGCGTCGATCTCCGTGATCGCGAACGGCGGGGACGGCAAGCTCGGTGCGACCGGTGAAGGAGACATCGCGATCGACGCCAGCGTGCGCTGGCACGGAGCCTCCTCGCTGACGCTCGATGCGGCTCACTCGCTTACGATCGCACCGCGGGCGACCATCGCCAATGCGGGCAAAGGTTCGCTCACGCTGTCCGCCGATACCAATGGTTTCGACAACGGCGGCAGCCTGACCAATCTGGGCACGATCGACTGGTCACGCAGCCTGGGCATCGTCAGTGGCCTGTACGACATGAACGGCAGCTACACGCCCGGCACCGTGTACACCAACGCATCGTGGCGCCCTGCGCCGTTCAGTGGGCTCGTCACGCAGTTCACGGCCTATCAGCTCGTCAACTCGATGGCGGATCTGAGCGCGGTGAATAACAACCTGTCCGGCAACTATGCGCTCGGCAGCAGGGGGCTGGAATTCGCGGGTGCGACGGACTTCGGCGGCATCGGCACCGCCGCGAATCCGTTCACCGGTCAGTTCGACGGCATGGGGCATCTGCCCGCGGACCTGCATCTGTCGGCCGCGGCCGATACCGGACTCTTCGGCGTGATCGGCAAGAGCGGGGTCGTGCGCAATTTCACGCTGGCGGACGGCGTCGCGACCTCATCGGGAGGAACGGTCGGCTTGCTGGCCGGCGTCAACTACGGGCACATGGTGAACGTCGGCGCCACGGGCACCATCGATGTGACAGGCAACACGAGTACGGTGACCGGCGGCCTGGTGGGCGAGAACTTTGGACGTATCGAGCGCTCGTGGGCTGGCGTGACCATCAACGGCGCGGATCAGATCGGTGGACTCGTCGGCCTGAACGATGGCCGCATCGGTCAGTCTTTCGCGATCGGCCGGGCAACAGCCGATGCGCAAGGCACAGTCGGCGGACTCGTCGGCACCAACCATGGCGCGATCGCCCGATCGTATGCAGACGAATTCCTGAGCGGCGGCGCGACTGTCGGAGGGCTTGTCGGCACCAATACGGGCTTCATCCGCGAGTCGTATGCCGCGTCCCGGCTCACGCCGGGCGCGAACGCGACGACAGGCGGTATCGCGGGCACGAACAGCGGCCGCATCGCCGCGAACGTGTTCTGGAACCGCGAATCGTCAGGGGCGGCGGCGGGCGTCGGCGCGGGCACGGCGGTGGCCGACTCGAGCGGACTCACCGATCAACAGTTGCTCGAGCCGGCGAGCTTCGGTCCGACCTGGGATTTCAGCGCGAACGGCACGTGGGTCGCGGGCTACCCGGGGCCGCAGTTGCGCTGGCTGGCAGGGCCCTGACATCGAGCGCATCGGCTACCATATAACCATGGTCGCAACCTAGAAAGGAGGCTGCCATGACTCAGTCAATGATCGGCCTGGTAGTGGTGTTGGCGGCCCTGCTGGTCATCGCGTTCGTGTTCGCGCGGCGATACAGGCACGCACATCCGCAAGAGACTATGACCCAGTGGCTCGACGCCCATCACATGGGTTGGCTACATCACAGGCACTGACTCCGGAGTTTGGCGGGTAGAGTCCCCAATGACATCCCGGCGATCGAATTCATCGCGATCGGCATTCGGTCGTGCCCGTCACACACGCGTCGCGCTGCTTGGCGCGGCGGTATTCGCGCTTGGGGCCTGCGCGCAGCCGTGGGAGGCGTTCCATGCGGGCGAACCGGAATCGGCCGTGGTCGCCAGAATGGGGCAGCCGCGCGAGGTCTACGAGCTGCCCGACGGTTCCAGGCGGCTGATGTGGCCGACGCAGCCCATGGGGGAAGTCACCGTCGCCGCGGACATCGACCCGACCGGCAAGGTGATCCGCGTCCGGCAAGTGCTGCAGCCGAACGAGTTTTACCGCGCGGAGCCTGACAAGTGGACGAAGAATGACGTTCTGTTCAACTTCGGCCGGCCGGAGGAAACGACTTACTTTCCAGTGATGAAACGCGAGGTCTGGAGCTATCGTTATCTGGAAGACAACGTTTGGTACCTGCTGTTTAATTTCTATTTCGACGACACCGGCGTGCTGCGCTCAACCCAGAAGAGCCCGGACCCGCTCCACTTGCAGGGTGGTGACAACAAGCCGATGTGAGGTCGATTTCAGCTTCGCTAGCGCTCCGACGACTGCTCGCGCAGGAAGGCCTGCGCTTCCGCCTCCGTCTCATAGACATAAGGTGACAGCCCGCGCCGCGTCAGTGCGCCACCCAGCTTGGCGCGCATGAAAGCGCTGGTAGTAAAGCGCGTCACGCCGAGGTAGTAGCGCTGCACCATATCCTCGACCATTTCGACATACGCGTCTTCCAGCGCGGGGTCCAACACGAAGCCCTCGTAGTTCACCACCGCATAAACCTTGTGGTCCAGTGGTTCGCAGACGCGGCATACCTGAGCCCGGATCGCGGCGATGTCGTCGGGACGCTTCACCTCGAGACGCGAGAAGTTGAGAAACATGATGTTCTTGTCGTCGTCGTAGATGAAGCGCGCTTCCAGCGGCAGCCGCAAAACATTCGAGCGCAGGCCCATCGGTTCCGGCAGGAAAATCCGCTCGTCCATCTGCTTCGGCGAACGCAGGATCGGTGCGAAGTCCATCCTGGCCAGAATATCGCGCTCCAGATCGACGCCAGGTGCGATCTCGATGAGTTCCATGCCCTCGGCGCCCAGTTCGAACACGCAACGCTCGGTGATGTAGAGGACCGGTTGTCCCGCTGCCGCCGCATACGGGCCAGAAAACGTGCGATGCTCGACTTCCTCGATGAACTTCCTGGCCGTGCCGTCACGGTGGATGCGCAGCTTGCCGTCGACGACTGAAATCTGGCTTTGGCCCGCCATGAACGTGCCGACAAACACGACCTTCCTGGCATTCTGGCTGATGTTGATGAAGCCTCCGGCACCAGCCAGGCGCGGCCCGAATCTCGACACGTTGAGGTTACCCATCCGATCGGCCTGCGCGAGGCCGAGAAACGCGATGTCGAGCCCGCCGCCGTCATAGAAATCGAACTGGGCGGGCTGATCGATGATCGCCTGCGGATTGGTCGCCGCGCCGAAGTTCAAGCCTCCCGCCGGAATGCCGCCGATCACGCCGGGCTCGGTGGTCAGCGTCAGCAGGTCGAGGATTCTTTCCTCGTTGGCGACGCTGGCGATGCCCTCAGGCATGCCGATTCCGAGATTCACCACGCTGTTTGGCTGGAGTTCCATTGCCGCGCGCCGTGCGACCACCTTGCGCTCACTCATCGGCATCGGCGCCACACTGCTCGCGGGCACCCGGATTTCGCCGGCGAACGCCGCGCTGTACGGTGTGGCAAAGGTCTGCTGGTGGTTCTCGGGCGGTGCCAGCACGACGCAATCGACCAGCACGCCGGGAATCTTGACCTGTCGCGGATTGAGCGAGCCGCTTTCGGCGATGCGCTCCACCTGGACGATCACCAGACCGTGGCAGTTGTGCGCGGCCATGGCGATCGCCAGAGCCTCCAAGGTCAGCGCTTCGCGCTCCATCGTCACATTGCCGTCGGGATCGGCGGTGGTGCCGCGCACGATCGCGACGTTGATCGGGAAGGACTTGTAGAACAGATATTCCTCGTTGCCGATCTGCATCAACTCGACCAGGTTCTCGGTGGTGCGTTCGTTCAGTTTGCCGCCACCGAAGCGCGGATCGACGAAGGTACCGAGGCCGACTCGTGAAAGATGCCCGGGTTTTCCGGCTGCGATGTCGCGAAACAGGTGACTGATCACGCCCTGCGGCAGGTTGTAGGCTTCGATCTGGTTATCCACCGCAAGCCGCTGTAGCTTCGGCACCAAACCCCAGTGTCCGCCGATGACGCGTTTGACGAGTCCCGGCGTCGCCAGGTGGTTAAGTCCCCGATCCTTGCCGTCTCCCTGACCGGCCGCATAGACCAGCGTCAGGTCGCGGGGCTTTGGGAGGGCGACTAACGCATCCTCGTCACGGGTCGTACACAGTTCCTCGATGGCGATAGCGATGTCTTCGGCGAAGCCGATGCCGACGAAGCCGCCTGTCGCGACCGTATCCCCGGCGCGGATCAGGCGCACGGCATCGCGCGCGGACGCCACTTTGCCCGACGAGCGGGAAAGGATCGCCGGTGAAGGCGTCCCCGCGGTTGATTGCGTGCTCACGTTTCACCTCGTCTGATTCGAGCGCGACCGTCTAGTAGGCGCCGCCGGTATCGATGGTCAGATGGAGCATGTCGTCCTCGAGAACCCGGATGAAATGCTCGTCTTCCTGCAGGAGTTCCTCCAGCACGTCACTATTGGAAAGCACGCCGATGACGCGCCCCGATTCGATAACAGGCAGGTGCCGGATCCGCTTCGTGTGCATCGACGCGAGGCATTGATCGCAGGTATGCTCGGGCGTCACATAAAACACCTGAGTGGTCATGATGTCGCCAACCTTGGTGTTGGCGGCGTTGCGGCCGAGCACGTCGACTTTGCGCGCGTAGTCGCGCTGGGACAGCACGCCAACCAGATTGCTGCGTTGCAGCACCAGCACCGTCGTCACATCCTTGTCGGCCATCAGTTGAAGCGCGCTGAGCACCGTGTCGTCGGGTCCGACCGAAACCAGCTCCCGCGGGTTCGCGGACAGAATTTGCCGTGCCGTCTTCCTCTCCTTTTTCATGAGCGCCTCCAACAGAAAGGGGAGCATGTGCGGACTCCGCCTGATCAAAGCGAAATCGAATTCGACCGTTCAGGTCCAGCCAGGTCTGGCGATATTTTTTCTTCGTCGAATTGCAGTGTAGGTCGCTTGATCTGCGCCGAACGAACATTTTCCGTTCCGGCTTATGTGGAAGAAGACGTCACGCTTCTGATAACGGTCGGCGCCTCTCGATGATCATCCGACCAGATCAGACATTCAGGTTGAACATTTCGGTCGAACCTACAGGCGCCGTCACCGCTGTGACACGGATTCGCCCCGATCCGTCCGCCGCTTGCTACCGCGAACGGTCGGCCGTGAGCCCACCTCATGGTCCGCGCGCGGTTCGTCATACGCAGTGGCGACGGCCCGCAGCCCCTGCCGGACGCGGTCGATCACATTGCCTTCCTGTCGTCTCGCGTACACCACGTAGGCCGACCACGAGAATTCCGGCGCGCCCGTGACGAGGCGCAGACGGCCGTCCCGCAAAAACGGCTCGGCGGTGCCGATGCGAAAGTAGCCCGATCCGCCAACCGACAGCAGATAAGTCAGCGCCAACGGTCCGAGCGAAATGGAGACAGGTGGACTACCGAGTTCAGGGAAGGCCGCCTGATGGTTTGCCTGAAAGCTCGGCCCCCAGTCGACATAGACATACTGGGCGGGATCCATCGCGCCATCTGGTGCGCTCGTTACCATCACCAGCTTTTCTTCGACGAGCAGTTCCGAAACCAGGTCAGGACGTTGCGGAGGGTTGTAAAGAACAGCGATGTCGAGCGATCCTTCATGCACACGGTCAAGCAAACGCATCGGACTGTCGACCTCCGCGCGCAGTGCGATCTGCGGGCATTCGCGATGCATCCAGATGAGCCAGTCGGCGAGGAGCGGATGCCACAGGCTGAGTTCGCCGCCCAGACTGACACCCTCTTCGCGTCCGGGCGGGAGCGCCACATGCTGGCGAGCTTGTTCCCACACCTGCACGAGGGTCGTTGCATGCTGGACGAAGCGTTCCCCAGCCGTCGTCAGACGGGCGCCAGCCTTGTTGCGCACGAACAGCCGGCGTCCCAGCTGTTCCTCCAGGGTGCGGATGCGCGCGCTCACCGCCGTCTGCGTCAGGTGCAACCGCTCCGCGGCCGAGATGAAGCTGCCACTTGCCGAGACTTCGAGAAAGGTGCGAGCTAGCGTGATATCCATCGTTTCATATCAAAATTTTTGCTTTCAATTGCAATGATAATCCATTTGCCTGCGGATAACCGGTGCCGGAAAATGGCTGTTGATTCATCACCAAGCTGACCTGTCGAGGCCCGCGCGACACGCTCACGCGGACACCCCGGGGCAGCGTACGTCTGGAGTCGATAGAGAGATGGCTGTTGCGGAATTTCGGGACCCGGGGCTGACCGAGGCCCAGTGGGAACACATCAAGGCCCTCACGACCTCGCTCGACTCCCGGCAACTCGTCTGGGTCAGCGGATATCTGGCGGGGTTCGATCAAGCCAGCACACTGCGAGCCGAAGCGCGCGCACCGGCTGCTGAAGCCGATCTCGGCGGCACTTCGGCACGCCGGCTCACCGTGCTCTACGGCAGCGAAACCGGCAACAGCGCGGCGCTCGCCCGCACGCTCGCCGAGCAGGCGGCGCAACGCGGTCTCGTCGCATCGCTGCATGACATGGCGAGCTACAAGGTTCGCCAGCTGAAGGACGAGCAGGATGTCCTCGTCGTCGTGAGCACCTATGGCGAGGGCGATCCGCCGCAATCGGCCACCGACTTCTTCGAGTTCATCGAAGGACGCAAGGCGCCGAAGCTCGGCGGCATGCGTTTTGCCGTGCTGGCGTTGGGAGACTCGACCTATGAACACTATTGCGAGGCGGGCAAGCGGCTCGACCGCCGTTTCGAGGAGCTCGGCGCCGAGCGCCTCGCGCAGAGGGTCGATTGCGACGTCGATTACGAGCAACCGGCGAACGCCTGGATCGAGCAGACCCTTGCGCTTCTGGGCAGTAATTTATCCGCAGGCGGTCATCCGCCCAGCGCCGAGCCGCGCGCGCCCGCAGGCGCGTTGCCGCAACGGCGGGCCGCCATCGACAGGCAACATCCATTTCACGCCCGCGTCATTGAAAACATTGCGCTGACGGGGCGTGGATCATCGAAGGAAACCCGGCATATCGAGCTGTCGCTCGAAGGCTCGGGCCTTAGCTTCGAACCGGGCGACGCGTTGGGCGTGGTGCCGACGAATGACCCATCAGTGGTTCGCGCGGTACTGCAGGAACTCGATCTCGATGACTCGCAAGCCGTCGACGTGAAGGGCAACGACACCACACTCGGCGATGCGCTCGGCGCGGGCTTCGAAGTCACTGCGCTCACGCCACGCTTTCTCGAGCATTGGGCACGGCTTTCCGGTGCGGCAGAGCTCGAACGTCTCGTCGACAACGCGCATGCCGGCGAGCGAACCGCCTACATGCGCGGTCACCACATCATCGACGTGCTCCGGCGGTTTCCCGTCAAGGGCATCGACGCGCAGCATTTCCTGGCCGCGCTAAGACCTTTGCAGCCGCGCCTCTATTCGATTGCATCGAGCCTCGCCGCGGCACCCGATGAAGTGCACCTGACCGTTTCGGCGCTGCGCTACGAACTGCACGGCGAACCGCGCGCAGGCGTAGCGTCGGGCCAATTGTCCGAGCGCACCGAGCTCGATGCTCAACTGCCTGTGTACATACACCGGAATTCGAACTTCCGGCTGCCCGGAGGCGACGTGCCGATCATCATGATCGGCGCCGGCACCGGCATTGCGCCGTTTCGCGCCTTCATGCAGGAACGCGAAGCACGCGGGGCCAACGGACGGTCGTGGCTTTTCTTCGGTGAACGCAACTTCCGCACCGACTTTCTCTATCAGACGGAGTGGCAACGGCTGCTGAAAGACAAAACGTTGACGCGGATGGACGTTGCCTTCTCGCGCGACCGGCGCATCAACGGCGAAGGCAAGACGTACGTGCAGCACCGGATGCAGGCGCAGGGCCACGACCTTTTCGCGTGGCTGGAAGAAGGCGCGCACCTGTACGTCTGCGGCGATGCAAGCCGCCTCGCGCCCGACGTCCATCACACGCTTCTCGAGATCGTCGGCAGCGAGGGCGCGCTCGATACCGAATGCGCGCAAGCGTACCTTCAACAGCTTCAACGTGACGGGCGCTACCAGCGCGATGTCTACTGAGCGACATGATGAGCAACCCACATACCGAACCGGATCGCAGCCGCGACCTGTCACAGCCCGTCGAACGTTTGAGTGCGGACGAACGTCTGAAGGCCGCGAGCGACCAGTTGCGCGGCACGATAGGCGCAAGCCTGGCCGACCCGCTGACGGGCGCCGTAGCCGATACGGACACCAAGCTGATGAAATTCCACGGCATCTATCAGCAGGACGACCGCGATCTGCGCGACGAGCGCCGGCGGCAAAAGCTGGAACCGGCGTTTCAGTTCATGATTCGCGTGCGGATGCCAGGCGGCGTCTGCACGCCTGCGCAATGGCTCAAACTCGATCAACTCGCGCGCGAGAACGGCGGCGAAACACTGCGGCTGACGACGCGGCAAACGGTTCAATTCCATTGGGTGCTCAAAGACGACCTGCGACCCCTGATTCAGGGCCTGCGCGAAGTGCAGCTCGATACGATCTCTGCCTGCGGCGACGACGCCCGCGGCGTGATGTGCTCGATCAACCCGCATCTGTCGTCACTCCATGCCGCTGTCTATGACCTCGCACGCCGCGCCAGCGACCAGGCGATTCCACGCATGCAGGCTTATCGCGAGACCTGGTATGGCGAGACGCGCATCGACGGCCCGGAACCCGAGGAGCCGTTCTACGGCAAGACCTACATGCCGCGCAAGTTCAAGATTGGCTTCGCGGTTCCACCGGTCAACGACATCGATGTCTACACACAGGACCTCGGTTTTATCGCCATTGCCGAGCGCGGCGAACTGAAAGGATTCAACGTCGCGATCGGCGGCGGAATGGGCCGCAGCGATCAATCGGCGGCGACCTATCCGCGGCTCGCCGACGTGATCGGCTTCGTCACGCCGGATGAGGTGCTTGCCACCTGCGAAGCGGTGATGAGCGTTCAGCGCGATTACGGCGATCGCAAGGAACGCGCGCACGCGCGCTTCAAGTACACGATCGACGATCTTGGTCTCGACTGGGTCAAAGCCGAGATCGAACGGGGGCTGGACTTCGCACTCGGAAACGCGCACCAGTTTGCCTTTACGACGAACGGCGACGCACTGGGCTGGCAGACGGGCGACGACGGCGCGCATCACCTGACGCTGTTCATCGAGAACGGCCGCCTGAGCAACGGGCCGGACCATGCGCTGCTCGACGGTCTGCGTGCAATCGCGCGCGTGCACGTCGGCACGTTTCGCCTGACGCCTAATCAGAACATCGTGATTGCTCAGGTGCCCGACGCGAACCGCGAGCAAATCGAGCGGCTTGCCGAAGAACACGGCCTGCTCGCTCACTTTCGTGACAGCGCGTTGCGCCTGAACTCGATGGCCTGCGTCGCGATGCCGACCTGTGGTCTGGCGATGGCCGAAAGCGAGCGCTACCTGCCGTCTCTCGTGACGAAGATCGAAGCCTTGCTCGAAAAGCACGGGCTGACGGATGTGCCGATCACGATGCGCATGAGCGGGTGCCCGAACGGTTGCTCGCGGCCCTATATCGCAGAGATCGGCCTGTCGGGACGCGCGCCGGGCAAGTACAACCTTTATCTCGGTGGCGGGTTTCACGGGGAAAGACTCAATCGCCTGTATCGCGAGAACGTCGGCGAACAGACGATCCTCGAGTCGCTCGACACGACGCTCGGCCATTTCGCCAGCGAACGCGTCGAGCACGAGCACTTCGGTGACTTCGTCATTCGCGCAGGTTATGTCGATGCCGTGACCTCGGGCCGCGATTTCAACCGTTGATCCAGCGTATTGAACGGTCTGCTTCGACGATGTCAGCTTACTTGCGGTTCATGAAGGAGAATTGGATGTTTTGGGAAAGAAAGCTGGCCTCTTGGGCGGCCGATCTTCGCGAGCACAGAAATCTGCCAGCACGCGTTTCGCTCTGGAATGGCCAGTCGCATGACCTTGGCGTATTCAGGCAGCCAGCAGTCACGCTGCACGCGAAAACCGCGGCAGTCATGCGACTGCTGTTGGCGCCCCGTCTGGATACGCTGGGAGAAGCCTACGTACAGGGAAAGATCGACCTCGAAGGGGACCTGACCGACATCGTCGATATCGGCTATGCGCTCGCGATGGCTGCGCCGCAGGCGCAGGGCCGGCTGCACCGCCTCGCGCGACATCCAACTCATTCGAAGGCGTCCGACCTGCGCACGGTCCGCCAACACTACGATGTGTCGAACGATTTCTACCGGCTGTGGCTGGACCGCCGCATGGTCTACTCGTGTGCGTACTTCGAGAATGGCGACGAGGACCTGGCCACCGCCCAGCAAAAGAAGATCGACCACATCCTCGCGAAAATCCAGTTGAAGCCCGGGCAGACATTGCTCGACATCGGTTGCGGATGGGGTGCGCTCGTGATTCGCGCCGCGCGTAAATTCGGCGCGCGGTGTGTCGGCATCACGCTGTCGAAGAACCAGTTCGAGTGGGCGACTGAACTCGTGAAAGCACGAGGTCTGACGGATCGCATCGAAATCCGCTTGCAGGACTACCGCGATATATCCGGACGCTTCGATCGGATCACCAGCGTCGGCATGTTCGAAGATGTGGGACGCCAGAATCTGGCCGAATACTTCGCACACGTGGAAGGACTTCTCGCCGAAGACGGCGTGTTGATGAATCACGGCATCACATCGACGGATGCGGAAAGCGGCGAAACGCCGTACGGCGGCGGGGTCTTTATCGATAAGTCTGCGTTTCCCGATGGCGAGTTGCCTCATCTCAGCCTCACGTTGAATTCGATGCAGAAGGGCGGTCTCGAAGCCTTCGACGTAGAGAACCTTCGCAAGCACTATGCGCAAACACTGCGGCTGTGGAGTGCGAATTACGAGGCGAACGCAGCGAAGCTGCGCGAACTGGTCGACGAAAAGACATTCCGGATCTGGCGCCTCTATCTCGCGGGCTGTGCCCACGCATTCGAGAACGACGAAGTGGCCATTTACCAGATCGTCGCGCGCAAGGCGGGTATCCGTGCCAGCAAGCTTCCGTGGTCACGCCGCTATATCTACGCGCCGAACTGATTCGTTCCGCGACTCGGGCGGCGGCGGCGCGGGGCAGGCGTTCGGACCCGGCCTCAGGAACGAGGAATGCTGCGATCCTTGGGGTTCAACCACTGGAGAGCACAATCATGTCCCATCGACTGAAAACAGGTGATCGCGTTACGTGGAACACTGAGCAAGGCGTGACGACAGGCACGGTCGTGCGCAGGATCATCAGGAATACGGAACTGGAGGGTCAGGTCGTCAGCGCGTCGAAGGACGACCCCCATTACGAGGTCGAAAGCGAGAAAAGCGGTCAGCATGCGGTGCATCGCGCGGATAGCCTGGAGAAGGTGCACAAGCACTGATCCGCGCCGGATCGACAAACGACGCCATTGCACCGGGCTGCGTCGTTGCAAGGTAGACCATCGAGACTCGCACGGCATGATCGGGCCGGCAGGGTACCGGCCCGCCATGCCTGCTAGGCGATCTTCTTCGCTTCGTCGCGCCAGTAGTGTTGCTGTTTCCACCCAAGAAGGCGCTTGAGTTTCTCATTGCTGAGCAGAGTCTCGAACTCGCCGAGTTGCTTCCTGACCGGCACGCCCGGGTAGTAGCGCTCGAGCAGTTCCGCGGTGGGTACGTCGGACGATACGTCGTCGGCCGCGACGTTCATGACCTGAAAGCCGAGGCCATCCTTTTCGATGGCGAGCCGGCACGCGCTCGCGAGATCGCGGCCGTCGATATAGCTCCACGCGATCCTCTTGCGCAGTGCCGGGTCTTTGAGCCACTCCGGAAACTTCGCGTAGTCGCTGGGTTCGAGCACATTGCCGATACGCAAGCAGTAAATGTCGGAGCCGGTGCGCGCGTGAAACGCCTTCGCCGTCACTTCATTGATCACCTTGGACGTCGCGTAGCTGTCCATCGGGTCCACCGGATATTCCTCGTCGAGCGGGAAGTATTCCGGACTGCGGTCGCGGTGCGCGAACACGATGCCGTAGGTGGTCTCGCTCGATGCCACGATCACCTTGCGGATGCCAAGCTTCGACGCCGCGTCGAGGATGTTGTACGTGCCCATCACGTTGATCCGGTAAACCTCGTTGTCGGGCGTGATCATGATGCGAGGGATCGCCGCGAAATGCACGATAGCGTCGATCGGCTTGGGTTCGAGGTCGTTGGCGAATTCCCCCGGCGCCGTGCTCGATGCCAGCGCATTGAATACCTGGCCCGCATCGGTGATGTCCGTAATCAACGTGCGCGCGGTGCGCGCCGCCATCGGCACGCGATCGACGTTCATCACCTCGTAGCCGTGCTCGATCAGCTCCTGGACGACCCATTTCCCGGCCAGGCCGCTGCCGCCGGTCACAATCACTCGCTTCGTCATGTGCTCCTCTTCTCCTGTTGTCCTTCTTGTTGCGGTGGCGCTGCGTGTCCCTGATGCGGCAGTGCTGGTCTCTGCTCAATGCGTTCGGCTGAGACGACGTTCAGGCGTTGATCCAGGCTCGCGCCTGTTCCAGCTCGTTGACGCGAAACGCCTTCATTTCGGCCTTCGTAAAGAACCGCGCCAAATGCATCGACGCGTGAATCCAGCCCGCGTCGGCGACCACGGCGGCGCGCGTGACCTTGCGGGCGACGGCGACGCCGAGCGTCAGGTCGGTCCACAGCGCCTTCGGTTCGATGCCGCTGAAATGCTCGATGCGTTCGAGCACGCGGGTCTTACCGTTCAGTTCAAGATCACCACGCATGCGCTCGATGGTTTCGCGCAGTTCGTGGTCGGTGATTTTGCCTTCGACGGTTATTTCGATGACCGGTGAATCGGGTACGGTGTGATACACGATCATGGCAGGACCCCTGGCGAGAGAGACGTTACACGCTCAGGCACAGATGAACCTGGCGTCCGACGGTGTGCTCATGGTACCCCTTTCCATACGCCCGGTTGGGTTGCGGGCGTATTGCCATCGAGATCGACGACGAGCGGCCGGCCGCGGTCCGGCGTGATCGGCGCGTGGTTCACGACCGCGGCACGATCACGAACAGCTGGTAGGGACGCGCGGGCAACTCCCGTCCCCACGCGGTCTTGCCCACCTCGAGCGCAACCGGCGCTGCATGGCTTAGCGACGATGCAGTCGCGATGCAGTCCGAGTCGTCGCCACGGCACACGATCAGCGTACCCTGGCGCGCGAAATCGGCGGGTGTGATCCAGGGCGTTGCCGCCGGCCAGTGGAGATCCCAGAAGCGGGCGCGGCCGCCGTCATAGAACACCATCGAAGCGGCCTCATGCGTCGAGCCTGCTACGATCGACAGCGGCCGGCTGGTGCGTTCGTGCCACACTGCCTGCGCGGCCGCCGCGAGTTCCGCGCGCGGCTCGGCCGCGTCGTCGGTATTGCGCCGCGCCCCTGTGTAGCCGACCACTGACGACACCGCGAGCACCAGCGCCCAGTAAACCGCCATCGCGCGTATCGCGCGCCGCGGCGCGAACTCGACGCGGGCTTGCGCGAGCACGGCAAGCCAGAGCGGCACGATCGCGAACCACTGCGCCATGCCCCAGACCGAGGCCATCTGCGTCTTGCCGGTCACGGACAGCACGCCCACGGCGAACAGCGGCCCCAGCGCGAGCCACCAGAGATCCGGGTGCGACGCGGGTCGCACGACGCTCAGCGCCATCAGCCGCGCAGCCCCGCGGGTGCGCACCATCAACAGCACGAAAACGAAACTGAGCGCGAGATAGCCGATCTGCGCGAGCGTGTAGATGCCAAAGCGCCCGACCGCGGCGAGCAGGGTGCCGCCGGTGCGTTGCGCGGCATACTCGAGCGTCGGGAAATGATTGACCATCATCCAGTGGACGTGCGGGGCCAGCACGGCGACGCCGGCCGCCACCGCGAGCAGCGAATCGACGCTGACGAGGCGCGCACGCCATGCGGGGCGCGCGAGCAATGCCAGCAACAGCCCGAGCAGCAGCACGATCGTGAAGTACTTGCCCAGCACCGCAAGCGCCGCGCACGCCCCGAGACCGAGCGCCGCGCCGCTGCGCGCGAGGCGGTTGCCCGGTTGCGCGTAGCGGACGAAAAAGTAGGCGGTCCACGGCCAGACCGACAACAGGATCGAGTTCGGATTGAATTTGATGGCGAGATTCGAGTAAAGCGGCGATACCGCCATCGCAAGCCCGGCGAAGATCGCGATCTGGCGCGGCACGAAGCGGCCGGCGAGCGCGACGATCCCGGCAAGGCCGACCAGCACGTTCACCGCCGACAGCGCGAAATACGCGAGATCGGTATGCGGGAACACGCTGAACCAGGCCGCTGCGACCCACGACGAAAGCGGCGGGTGCTTTGCGTAACCGGCCTGCCACTCGATGCCCCAGACGTAGGTCTCGACCATGTCGCCCTGGATGTCCAGATTGCCGCGCGCGAGCCAGGCGGCGAGAGTCCAGACGACTGCGTGGAAGGGTAGCAGCCAGCCGAGTGATGCGATGTCTGCGGCGGCGGGTTGGTCGGAGGCCGAGGCGAGCGACGGAGGATTCGAAAGCTGGGTCGACATTGAGCGTTGTGGTCTGTGTGCCGCCGTACGGGGGGCGTTTTTAGCCCGGCATTGTAATATGAGCTTATGGAACAAGTGGGCGAAACTGACAGACCACCCGGCAACCCATGGCGCCGATCGAGTTAAAAAGGCTTGATGGAGGAAGGACGCTCGCGGCGAAAATTGGCCCGTGAAGGGGGCGCGTCCATCCACTAACAGAGCTGAATGCCGCTAATGGGCCTGGCAGTCACAGCCGGCCGCCAGGCGAATGAATAGGAACGCCGTCACTACCATCAGCTGCCGCGCATCTTCGGCAGCCGGGTGACCGTCGTACCAGCCGGAGCTCAGGGCGCGGTTCCGACTATCCCACATACATCATGTCAGAAGACGTCCCCATTCATAATCGACACGGTCGGGTAGCATGGGACTTACGCCGGCCCCCGGCGTAAAAGTGAGTTCGCCGAAGAACACCCGGTCAGATGGTGAGTACAGGTCGACGCGTACGTAATCGAAACCCTCGGACAAATGCGCCGCCGTATCAAGCAACAACTCCAGATTGTTCGGCCGCGGTGCCGGTCTCGTGCTGCGAACGTAGGGAGCAAACTCGAGATCGATACGGTTCCATTGTGCGTCGTATGTGTCGCCGCGCGTATTACTTCCGAAGCGGTCTGAGATCACGAAGATAAACATCACAGGTCGCCCCGATCCGTTCGCAAAGCAGTGAACCTTGTAGTCGGCTGGAATCATGCCGTGCTCGTCGAGCAGCAGACTCTCGAAGTAAATGCGTGGCTGAATTCCTCGGTAGTGCCGTTCGCGCGCATTTCTGTAGAAATTGGTGGATAGCCATTGGCTGGCGAGAAGCTGGAGACGTTCGAAACTCTGCTGCGACTTGTCCCGGACGATTTCTACAAAATTGTTTCCATGATTTGCCTTCATGACAAAAGAATTCGGCAACATGTCGAAAACATTCTGCGTAAAGTCCGAGGGTGCGGAGATGATGGGGATAAGGTATTTCTCACCGATCTTTTCTCTGACGTAATCGCGCACGGTCAGTTTGTCCGTCAACGCGCCGTATCGCGAGTCCGGCCGCAAGCAACGTAGCAGGATTTTCTCGTTGTAGGTTGTGGGGTGAAACAGTTTAGGGAAGCGCCCGATACGCTTCCGATGTAGCAAGCTGAGGAAAACCGCATCGGGAAGAAGCTGTTTCGCGTTGTCTTTCGTCCATTGAACAATCGATTGGGACGGGTAGGTCATTACACGTCTCCCAACAATGACTACGCACGGGTATCAACGTTCCTGAAGGTGCGACTGACAGAAGTTCGATGCAGGCATCAGAGGACATGATCATTCGGCAATAAGCCAACGTCAAGAGCGCTGACGCCGCATGTAGTGCCATTGATAGGCAGCAAATCCGCTCAGTGCCAATAATCAGAAGTAATGAGCCGCTGACCTTGTTTCCTGACCGGATGTGTTCGCAATGAGCGTCACGAACGCGCTTGAAGGGGAAGGTACCATACGCATGTGTATCGTCGCCTAGATCAACGACTACGCGTCGAGCATGCGCGCAACTGGCCTTCGCAACCATCTGCGCTTTGCAGACAGAATTGGCGAGCGGCTGGTTACAGTGACGGATGGGTTGGATGCGTGCAGTCGGCGATAAAACGTCATTGGCTCGCACCGTTGTTCCGACATTCAGACATCGGCTTCACAGCAAGCGGTATTTTTATTCGCTACGAAGAGCGTTTACATCTTCGTGCAGGCGGTTGCGGGCGTGGGCATCGTTTATTTGGGGAGTGGGCTGACGGGCGATTGTCTCTGTGACGACGCGAAGAGTTACGCGGGTACGCTTGCCCTGAGAAGTTCTATCGCCCTTTCGACGAATACCCGCACCTTGGAGGCGAGATGCCGGTAGGCCGGATAGGCAACGTGCACAGCGACGTCATCGCCGCGCCAATCGGGAAAGAGTCGCACGAGTGCGCCAGAGCGAAGATGCGGGGTGACGAGGAACGCATAGGTGGTGAGTATGCCGAGTCCTGCAAGTCCAGCCGCTAGCGCGGCGCTCGAGTCGTTGACACTTAACCGATGACTGCCGTGGATTTCGAAGAGCTGTTCGTCCCGATGGAGCTGGAAGACGAAGTCTCGCCCCGAGCGCGGCGAATTCATGCGGACGATCGTATGGCCTTGCATGAGGTCCGCGGGCTCGCGCGGCAGGCCGTGGCGCTGAATGTAGGCGGGCGACGCGCACGTCACGAGCGGCAGCGTACCGGCCGAGCGCGCGATCAGCGAGTCGCTGAGTAATGGCCCGAGACGCAGAACACAGTCAAGGTTCTCGGCGATGAGATCAACCGACCGGTTACCGACGCTCAGCTCGACCTGGACATCGGGATAGCGCGCAAAGAAGTCCGGCATGGCCGGGACGACCAATTGATACGCCAACGAGCCGGGCAGTTCCACCCTGATTTTTCCCTTCGGCGAACGGGTTGCGCTCAGGACGCTGCCATCCAGCGAGCCAACCTCGTCAAGCACGCGAATCGAGCCCTCGTAATAGATCTGGCCTTCCTGCGTCAGCGTGAGTTGACGACTTGTACGGTGCAGCAGCCGCACCCCCAGTTCTTTTTCGAGTTCCTGTATGAGGCGGGTGACGGACGATTTGGGCACATTCATGAGGTCTGCAGCACGCGTAAAGGTGCCTGAATCGACGACACGAACGAAGGTCTGCATCGCGGCCAGCTTATCCATGCATTAGTCCTGTCAGATTGGGATGCATGCGGGTAGCGGGTCGATATGTATATTTGCGTCGTGCGAGGATGCATGCGATGTGCTGCGGCATTCTCGCACGACGCAGGCGCCGAAAGCGTGTCGTAAGCGTCGGTCGCCGGTACGCTTGCGCCGCCATCAAGCCTCGCTCAGGAAGCTGACCAATGCCTGATATGCGTGCCCCCGGTTCTTCTCGAGCAGGAGCATGTGGGTTGCTTCGCCCAGTTCGAGCCAACGCTTGTCCGGCGACCCGCTCAGATGCGCGAAGTAATCCTGCGCAAGCGCGAGCGGCACGTCGACATCCCATTCTCCATGAATCAGCAGGACCGGCACTTCGATGTGGCCCGGGTCATAAAACGCCTTACCGGCTCCCCAGTACTCGCGAATGTCCTGAATCCGCCCGTTCGCGACACGGATCGACTGTTTCTCGCGCAACGCCTCGTCGGGCTCCGTGCGAACCGTATTGTCGAGCCATGCTTCGAAGCCACCATCCGGTATCAGTGTGCTGCGCTTCCACTCGGGGGCGGCATTGACCCAGCGCTCGCGCGCATCGGCCGCGCGCACCACCCGGTAACCACCCAGCGGGCCACCTGGGTCAAGTGGGATGGGCTTGTCGCTGACCCACTGTGGCGCGACGAGCCCGAGCCTGCGAACCTTGTGACCGTTGCGGGCGGTGAACGCGCCACTCACGCTGCCGCCCCAGGACATCCCGATCACATTGATACGCGCGATGCCTGAAATGCGCAGCACGAAGTTCACGGCGCTCGTGAAGTCGCGCAAGCCGGATTCGGTACGCCCCAGCGGCTCGCTCTGCGCAGCGGCGACACGCATTTGCGGTGGTCGTGTCGACTCGCCATAGCCGCGCGCATCCACAGCGTAAACATCGAAGCCAGCGCGAGCGAGGTAGTCCATAAACGAATAACCGCGGATCGGCAGTGCGACCGTGACACGGGTCGCCGACCTCGCCGTCTGGAAGAAGCGGGGCCGGGCGAAAGCATGGTTGCGGAAAAACGAACGTTGTGACGCCGGGACTGGATCGCCGCTGAGGGTGCAACGGCGCTGGCTGACGGACTGCGGCGACAGCTTTTTCCGGCTTTCCTGGTGCGGCGGTCCGGGTTGTCATGAATGACGCGCACCGTACTCAGGAAGGCGCCATAACCGCCGGGCTGTTTTGGCCTAGAATTGTCCGAGGAGGTGCCAGTCATGTCAGCTACCAGGCGCAACGATCCAGGCCATCGCGCCTATCAAGCCGCACTGGACAGAACGACCCGCTACCCTTCGGAGCACGTCACGTTGACAGCCAGTTCAAGGAAAAGGCTGCGCCCCAGTGCGCCGCATCGCAAGGTCGGGCGCGGCAAGGTCGGCGTCGGCGGCAAGAGCAGCGAAAGGTAGGAAGGCTCGTGGTGACGTCAACGAGACATCACCCCGGACGATTCATTATTGGCGACCCGCGCGCTTCGTCGCAGAGGTGTCGTCGCATGCCGCGGTTTCCGCACACGCTCGACAGACGATTGAGACAGCGTTTGCGCAGATCGAAAGCAAGCTCCACCGACGGGTGTTCGTACGCGTTGCCGTGCGGCTATGCGTCCACGCCCACTTCGCGCGTGAGCTGTCTGTCGCCCCATGAGAAAATTTCACCCGCGTGCGCCGTGCCTTGAACACCTCGGCCCATCGCCGTTACGCTATTTGCTGCTGCTCTGGCCCGAGACAGGTGCTCCATGCGCGCCAACCATGCTTTGCCTACGCAAACCGGCATGCCCGTGCTCCAGACGACGGGCCATCTCTCCTCATTCGGCAACGACGCGATTGCATTGCGCTGGACGCACGAGAACGAACGTCTCGCCGGTTTCTCGCTGATCGATTGCGAGCGCAAACGCACGCTGCTCCTCATCGCGCCGTTCACGCTTACGCTCGCTGACGGAACCACCACGGGCCTGGCCGAGATGAAGGTCGTTGCGCCAGTGAGCGACGCGGCGGTCGAACCCAACCCGCGTGCGTCCCGCCTGGGCGAACGAATCGCAGGGCGGCGCGCGAGCATCGCCCTGGTCGATACTCATGGACGCCTAAAGGTGCAATGGAGCGTCGAGCAACGCGACGGGTCACGATATCTGCGCGTCCAACTTGCGATCACGGCGCTTCTTCGGGACGAAGCGATCACCGCCGTGTCATTGCTGCAGACGCACGCTGCTGGCGCCAAGGCCAGTCCTGAGCGCAAGGGCACGCCGGTCGTTGCGGGCAACTTTTATCTGGGCTTCGAGCATCCGCTGGCGACAAGTCAAGTAGAGGGCGAGACCCTTGGCTTTACGCTGCATCGCGCGTTGCCTCTACAGAAAAACAGAACGCTGGTCTACTCGGCTGTGGCAGGTGTAGCCAGTGACGGCCAGATTCGGCGCGACTTCGGCATCTATCTGGAGCGGGAACGCGCCCGCCCATATCGGTCGTTTCTGCACTACAACAGCTGGGGCGACATCGGCTACCTGACGCCATATACGCAGGAACAGGCGCTCGAACGCATCGAAACGATCGGCCACGAGTTGCATGCAGTGCGCGGGGTGCAAATCGATTCGTTTCTGTTCGACGATGGCTGGGACGACCTTGGCGGCGGCTGGCAATTCAGCAACGCATTTCCAGATGGCTTCGTTCCGCTGCGCGACGCTGCCGCGCGATTTGGCGCCGCTCCCGGCATATGGCTTTCGCCGTGGGGCGGCTACGGTACGCCGAAACAGGAACGCGTAGCGCGAGGACGTGCCGCTGGTTATGAGGTCATCGACAACGGTCTCGCGTTGTCGGGTCCGACGTATTACCGGCGCTTTCATGAGGTCGTGATGGACATGCTCGACGAGGGCGGCGTCAATCAATTCAAGTTCGACGGCACGGGCAATGCCGACAGGGTGTTTCCTGGCAGCCTGTTCGACAGCGATTGGGACGCGGCGATTCGACTGATCGAGGACATTCGCGCGGCCAAGCCCGAAACCTTCATCAATCTCACGACAGGTACGCATCCGTCGCCGTTCTGGCTGCGCCATGTCGACTCCATCTGGCGCGGCGGCAGCGACGATGGCCTGGCGGGAAGCGGCACGAACCGCGAGCGCTGGATCACCTACCGCGACACGCAGACGTATTTCAACATCGTGGAGCGCAGTCCGCTCTTTCCGCTCAGTTCGCTGATGCTGCACGGCATTCTCTATGCGCAGTGCAATCCACGCCTCAATACGTCGACGGGAGACGCATTCTCCAACGAAGTGTGGTCGTACTTCGGGACCGGCACGCAATTGCAGGAGCTATACATCACGCCGGCGCTGCTGCACGAGCACGACTGGGATGAGCTTGCGCGCGCCGCGAGATGGGCGCGCGAAAACGGCGACATCCTGCGCGACAGCCATTGGATCGGCGGCGCGCCGGACGAACAGGCGGCTTACGGTTGGGCAGCGTGGGCGCCGCGCAAGTCGATCGTGACGCTGCGCAATCCTCACAGTCGCACACAACGCTTCATACTCGACCTGCGGCGCCAACTGGAGTTGCCGGATGGGGCGGCGGGACGATTCGAAGCGCGCGGCGTTGGGCGTGCAAGGGCTTCCGGCATTCCCGCTCAACTCGACGCTGATGTACCGCATGCAGTGCAACTCGCGCCGTGCGAAGTGCTCACGCTCGAACTGCTGCCGGTCGCCGCCGCGAAACGGTGAAGGGGAGAAGGCGTGCGCGCTAGTACAGGCGATCGGCCAGTGGAATCGGCCTCGCGTCGATCTGATGGAGGTCGAAGACCAGTACCTCGTTGTTACCTTGCACGAGCCACGGCGCGGGGCAAAATAGGCGCTTTTGCGGGCCGATGTTCCAGTAGCGTCCCAGGTTGTGACCATTGACCCAGACGATACCCTTGGTCCAGTTGCTCATGTCGAGCCAGGTGTCGCCGACTTCGGTCAGCAGCACACTCGCCTTGAAAAAGAGACCGGGTTTGCTCGGATTCGTGCAGCCTTCGTTGAGGTTGGCGATGAATGTGTCATCCATCGGCAACAGGTGGACGTCCCATTGCTCGAGCAACGAGACTGAGCCGTCTACGTGTTGCATCGTGACCGGTTCGAGCAGACCTTTGCGGTCGGCGAGCGCGGGTCCGAAGTTCACGCGTCCCATGGCCTCGACGAATATCTCCAGCGGTACGAGACTGTCCGTGCTCGACCCTTGATTCTGCCGCGCCGAAGGCAGGGCAAGCGGCGCGCGATGCATTATGTGGAGCGACCGCGCGTACCTGCGCGGCAGTTGCGCTCTCGATACGCCGCCCGCGTACTGTTCACCAAGGAAAACGGTCGCATAGTCGTGAACGCCGCTGATATCCAGCACACCGCGCGCGTGCCCCGGTAAAAACTTGCGATACAGCACGAAGCCGAACGCCTGACCGTAGTGTTCGAACGACTGCGGTTCGACGCCTTGCTCGTGCGGCAGTGCCGCTGGCAGATTGTCCCAGATCGACGCGTAGAGCGTTGGCATCAAGGCCCCAACGCCTGCGCAGTCAAGCGTGGCGATGGCATCCGGTATGGCTGGCAACGGTTCGGGCAGATAGCTGGCGATCAGGTCTCGATACTTGAGGTACTTCGGCGTCGCCATGCCTTGTTCGTTGATCGGCGCGGAGTAGTCGTAGCTCGTGATGTCGGGCTGATAGTTGCCCGAATCGTCCACGTTCGCGCCGGCAAAAAAGCTGAAGCTCGTGCCGCCGTGAATCACATACAGGTTGAACGACAGTCGCGCCTGCATGAACGTGGCCAAGCTGCTGGAGAGGTCGTACTCCACGCCCGCGAAACCCGCTTCGCCCCAATGCGTGAGCCACCCCGGATACACCTCGCCAGCCATCGCGGGCACCGAGGGGAAATTGCGGCGCACCGTTGCGATTTGCGCTGCGTTGCCGTTGCTCAGCGCGATCGCGCCGCCCGTCACCGTGGTGTGATTGCGTTCGAGTTGCGCGAGACCGTCTTCGGTGTAGAACGGCCCGCTTATGCCTCCTTTGAGCCAAAGCTGCCTGAGCTCTTCGAGGTAAGCCGGATTGCTCGCATACGAACCGAATTCGTTTTCGATCTGGATCATCAGGATCGGACCGCCGTGCTCGCTCATCAATGGCTTGATGCGCGGGACCAGTTCGTCGATATAGCGAGCCACCGCCGCCATGTAGCGAGGATCGGTGGCCGAGTCGGTTCGCAACTGGATGTCCGGCTCGCGCAACAGCCAGGCAGGCAGACCGCCCAGATCCCACTCTGCGCAAACGTAAGGCCCGGGGCGCAACAGCACCCACGTCTGCTCGGATCGACATAGGCGAATGAAGGCCTCGATATCGCGATTACCGCTGTGAAAGTCGAACACGCCTCTGTGCGTCTCATGGTAATTCCACATGATGTACAACGCGACGCAGTTCATCCCCATCGCCCTTGCCATGCGGATCCGGTGTTGCCAGTATTCGCGCGGGATGCGGACTGGATGCATCTCGCCGCTGCGAATCTGGAACGGCAGGCCGTCGAGCAGGAAGTGTTCGCCGTCGGGGCTAAAGGAGAAGGTGTGGCCGCGTTCGAGGTTCACGATGGGCGTCGTCAAGTTGGCGAATGTAGGCTAACTGTATTCGATAGAATGAATACACGCGACGACATTGCGGCATTCCGGGCGAAGCGATGCGCCGCGCAACGCTGTAGCGGTAATTCTGTAGGCCTGACTGGAAATGAGTACGGGCAAGATTTTGTCCGGCATCGCGATGGCCGCGCTGTCCACCGCATGCGCCGCTGCGGGGGCGTCCGGTGCGTGCGTGCCGTCGTTCTCCGAGGTCGCCGTCAAGGATGGACTCGAAGTGCGGACCCGCTGTGCTGTCTCCGCGCCCGCGCTCCCACGCGTCACCGAACGGCTGAACCGCGCGGTGAAGCACGACGGGCTCTCCGCCGAGCAACGTGCCGCGCTGGCGACAGCGGCCAACACGATGCTGCACGGGATCTTCTCGCAGACAGATCACGACGAAGCCACCAACGAAGCCGCGCTAACCAACTTCGAACCGATCCTCGAAAGCCTCGCATCGCAGATCAGGACGCGCTCCGATATTGACCTCGGAGCCGAGGCTTCGGAATGGCACGCGCGCTATGAAGAGCTGCTGCGCAGGTTGTCGATCACGCACAGCACGGCCCCGGCCGAACTGCAGGCCGCCGCCGCCGTGAGGCGTCTCGATCTGGATCGCGCCTCTGCGTTGCTGATGCGGCTCATGGCCGAGGCACCCGGTACCGCCCAGCTAAGCGCCGCGCGCAACTACGAAGCGGCGAGCGTCGAACTGCTTCGCTTCATGCCATGGAACGCACTGCCGTACCTGGAGCATGCCCATGCGCTGCAACCCGACGATAAGGACATCGCCACCGCATTCGCCGACACGCTGCTCGTGCAGCACGAGCCCGAGCGTGCCGAGCCGGTGTATCGGGCGCTGCTGGTCCAGTATCGGACGCTGGCGCAACAGCGTCCCGCCGCATGGCAGCCGTCCATCGCGCGGACGCTCGGCAAGCTTGGCAGTCTGTATGTGATGCGGCAGCAGCAGAAGGAAGCCGAAGCCGCATGGCTGCACGCGCTCGAAATCTACTGGGCGCTCGCGCGCGCGGACCCTTCGGTCTACGGTCCCGCAGTGGCTAACACCTTCGATAGCCTCGCAACGTTGTACCGCGACACGCAGCGTTTGCAGGATGCGGCAGACGCGTGGCGCGAAGCGCTGGCTCTCGACCGAGCGCTGGCCCGACAGGACCCGGCAAAGTACCGGCCCGCGGTCGCGATGACGCTCAACGACCTCGGCATCCTCTACAGTGCGACCCAGCGCACCCATGACGCGGAACTGGCCTATCTCGAAGCGCTCGGCATCCAGCGCGCACTCGAACATGACAATCCCGCCGCCTGGCGTCCGGCGCTTGCGCGCACGCTGAATAACCTCGGGAACTTCTATAGCGCAAGCGGGCGGCTGCCGGAAGCGGAGCACGCTTACCGGCAAGCTCTGAGGATCCGTCAACAGCTCGCCCGCGAAAATCCCGCGATCTACGAGCCAGACGTGGCGCATACGCTGGGCAATCTGGGCGTGCTGTACCGCCTCGAACGGCAGCCGGCCAAGGCGCTGCAGACCTACCAGGACGCGCTGCAGATCGTCCACGCGCTGTCGCGCGATACGCCGGTCGCGTACCAGCCTGACGAGGCACGGATACTGAACAATCTGGGCGTACTCTACAGCCGCACCGGCAGGCCGCGCGAAGCGGAAGACGCATGGCGCCGAGCGCTGGATCTGTACCGCAAACTCGCCCACGACGATCCGTTGACCTGGCGGCAGGATCAAGCACGCACGTTGCGCAATCTAGGCACGCTGCTCAGCCACACGCAACGTTCGGCGGAAGGCGACGCATTGGAACGCGAGGCCGACGAGCTCATCGATTCAGCGCGGGCGCAATAGCTCCCGAGGCAAGCCGCCGGGCCGCAACCGAGACGCACCAGTGGGGAAATCGTCGGTTGTCGGCGCTCATCCAAATACGCCCCGAATCACGTCTTTCTCAAATTCGACTGTCCACGCGGTGCCGTGTCCGGTCTGGTACTCCCGTTCCCGCAGTGATGACGTGCGAACGACGGTGACACTGCCCCTCAGCGGGTAGACCTCGTCGACGATATCGGTCGCTCCGGTCTCCTGAAGGACAAAGTCGGACTCGGCGAGATGGTGCCGACGCAGGACGGCGAGAAAATCAGCCCTTTCGTCGGGTGCGATCACTGACATTGGGCGCCTCCTTTGGGCTGAGTCTCGGCTGAGTCTCGCCGAAAAACCCGTGATCGATCGAGACGTAGCCGGCCCCTTATAAGGTACAAACCGTGCTTTCATTCTAGGCGTTTGCGCCACCTGGCGTGCGGATTGCCGGTGCGTGAACTATTCTGAAAAGATCGCAAGTGTTCATTCCTTTTCCGATATTCGACAGGAGGTGTGCCATGGCGATGTCGCCAACCTTGCAGGAGTGCCTGCGCAGCAAGGGTTCCCGCTACGAAGTCGTGCGTCATCCGTACAGCCACTCGAGTGTCGAAACGGCTGCCGCGGCGCACATTCCGGGTGACCGCCTTGCCAAGACCGTGCTGCTCGAAGACGAACACGGCTATGTGGCCGCCGTGCTGCCATCGACTTACGCCGTGCAGCTCTCCGAGTTCTGGAGCAAGACCGGGCGCCGGCTTGCTCTCGCCACGGAAGTCGAACTGCGCGAATTGTTCAAGGACTGCGATGCCGGAGCGGTACCGCCGATTTGTATGGCGTATGGCATGAAAACCTACCTGGAGTCGAGTCTGGCAGGCCAGCCCGACGTCTACTTCGAGGCGGGCGATCACGAAGAACTGGTTCATATGGAAGCGGATCAGTTCCTCGCGCTGATGGACGATGCGGAGCGCGCGCATTTCGCACGGCGGATGCGAGGGTTGGGCGGCCGGGCCTGAGGCGGGGCCCGAGTGGTGCCGCCCTCAGTCGCAAAGCAGCCCTACCATCGGAATCGCCGGGGTTCGTCCCGCGATCAGGTCGGCCGTGATTCGAGCCGATCCGTGGGACATCGTCCAGCCGATATGACCGTGGCCGGTGTTTAGATAAAGATTGCGGTACTTCTTGCGCCCAAAAAACGGCAGGTTCGTTGGCGTCATCGGCCTGAGGCCGGCCCACATTTCGGCGCGATCGTAGTTGGCGCCGGCCGGGTAGAGTTCCTGCGTCACGCTCTTCATGAAGGCAAAATCAGAAGGCTTGTGGCTCGTGTCGTAGCCAGCAAACTCCGCCGTTGCCGTGACCCGGAGCCGATCGCCGAAGCGCGAGATTGCGACCAGGTTGTGCTCGTCCACCGCTGCAACGGCGGGTGGCATGGGCCGCCCATCGATCGGAATCGTCAGCGAGTATCCCTTGATCGGATAGATCGCAAGGTCAATGCCGATCTGTCGGGCGAGAACCGGACTATAGGGGCCGAGGGCGAGCACATACGCGTCGCCTTTGACAAGGCCTCGGCTCGTTCTCGTGCCTGCTATGTCCTGCCCGGCGGTTTCGAAGCCGTCGATCGTCGCATCCGTCAGAAGCGTACCGCCACGCGCGACGACCTTTTCCGCAAGGGCGCGGGTGAACTTCGCCGGGTCCCCGGTCTCGTCGGTCGGGCAGTGAATGGCGCCCGCTATCCGGTCTTTTGCCGAAGCCAGCGACGGGTCGAGCGCGATCACATCATCGGGGCTGAGGACCCTGATGACTTGTCCGTCGGATTCCAGCAGTTTCATATGTTCGATTCCGCGGTCCTGCGCCTCCTGAGTCCGATGGAGATAGAGAATTCCGCGCTCGTTTCGATCGTATTCGATGGCCTCCTCAGCGACTACATCCTGTAGTACTCGCTGAGAATAGGCGGCAAGCCGATGCTTGAGCAGAGTATTGCGGCGTGCCTTCTCCGATGTGCATTCCATCAGGAAACGCCACGACCAGCTGTAAAGCCTCGGGTCCGCCGAGAACTTGAAGCGCAACGCCTGATCTTTCAGCACCAGCGATTTGAGCAGAATCATTGGCGCTCTGGGCGAGGACCAGACAAAGGAATGCCCGGGCGCGATCATGCCCGCGTTACCCCAACTGGTTTCCGCGGCGACCAAAGGCTGCCGCTCGACGATCACGACCTCATGGCCATCTTTCTGCAACTGGTACGCGGTCGTCACACCGACCACCCCGCCGCCGAGCACGATAATTTTCATAATGTCCTGAGATACAAGGGGACTGCGGCAGTCTCACTTCCATTGCGGCTGATTCAGCACCATTCCGTGCTGTCCCTTGTAGGCAGCCACAGCCGGCGGCGTCCAGCCGTCCAGCATCTGCGGCGCGAGTTGCCAGACCTCGATGCCGAGCGGCCGGCACACTTCCAGAGGATCGCGCGCGTCGGGCCCCCACATCGGCACCGACAGATCGCCGCCCGGACAGGTCGACAGTGCGCACAGCAAGTCGATCTCGGCGAAGAATTCGAGGTAATCGCCTTTGTTTGCCGGACACGCCTTCATGAAGTATTTGTCGTCGAGATTCAGGCCGGTGCACTGGAACACGTTGAGCACGTCGTGGACGTCGTACTCGGTCAAGCCATACGGGGCGATGGCGCGCGTCAGGTTGGAGTGGCAGTGGAAATGAAAGTCCTCGCCGGTCAGCATGCGGTTCACGTACGGATCGCAGCGCGTGCCGAGCAGATCGTGGACGCGGCCGCCGTGCTCGTCGACGCCGTAGCCGGCGAGGCTGTCATCGGTGATGGTCACCATCGGACGCAGGAATGGCAGCGTCGACCACAGACGGTCGAACGTGCTCACGTGCGCCTGCTGCAACTGGCGCGTGCGCGACGCCCACATGCGCTCGCGCGGGTTGTGCCGGTTCCATATGTTCAGGTCGGCAACCTGCGGGCCTTCGATCGTGACGATCCGAAACACGTGCCCGGCCGGCACGGTCCACGCTCGCCCCGAACGGATCGGCACGACGATCGATTCGACCAGCGTGCGGGTGTCGTGCTGTGAGGCGATGCGCTGATAGAAGGTCTTGTCGACGTCGAGCGCCGAGCCTTTGGTGGACTGATAGGCAGCAGGGTAATTCAGCATCATGCGTTCTCCCTCGAACTCAGGCCTGAGCCTGTAATAGGATTTGCTCGCGTGACTCGGTTGGCGGGTTACTCTGCCGACATGGCACTGCCCCCCAGATAGGCAGCGCGGACGCGGCTGTCCTGAGCCAGCTCGCGGGCGGACCCCGCGAGCGCAATGCGCCCACTTTCCAGCACGTACGCCCGATGCGCGATTCGCAGCGCCTGGCGGGCGTTCTGCTCGACCAGAAGTATCGACGTGCCTTCGCGGCAGATGTCGGCGACCATGCCGAAGATCGCGCGCACCAGCTTCGGCGCGAGTCCCATCGACGGTTCGTCCAGCACCACGATACGCGGGCGCAGCATCAGGGCTCGGGCAATCGCCAGCATCTGCTGTTCGCCGCCACTGAGCGTGCCTGCCAGCTGGCTGCGGCGCTCGCCGAGCCGGGGGAAAGTCGCATACAGCTGATCCCTTCGCTGTTGCAATGCGGTACTGTCGCGCCGGATCAGATAGCCGCCGAGATGCAGATTTTCCTCCACCGTCAGCGCCCCGAAAATGCGCCGCCCCTCCGGCACATGACCCAAGCCCAGCGCCACGATCTGGTATGCGCGCAATCCCATCAGGCGCTGGCCATCCATCGCAATGTTGCCCGCGCGCGGCCGGATCAATCCGGAAATCGCCCGCAGTGTGGTGGTTTTTCCCGCGCCGTTGCTGCCGAGCAACGCGACGACCTCGCCCTGTGCGACGTCCAGCGAGATGCCGTGCAGCACTTCGACAGTCCCATAGCTGACGCGCAGATCGCGGATTTCTAGGAGTCCCACAGCGATTTCTCCCCGGCGGCATCGTCGCTCGCCTCGTCCTTTTCGGCTGTGCCGAGATAGGCATCGATCACACGCGGGTCCGCCTGGATCGCGGCGGGCGGGCCCTCGGCGATGATGACGCCGTGATCCATCACGATGATCCGGTCCGACACGCCCATCACCAGCATCATGTCGTGCTCGATCAACAGCACCGTCACGCCATGATCCCGGATTCGCCGGATCAGTTCCATCAGCGCACGTTTCTCTGTGGGGTTCATGCCCGCTGCGGGCTCGTCGAGCAGCAGCAGGCGAGGGCTGCTGGCTAGCGCACGGGCGATCTCAAGCCTGCGTTGGTCGCCGTAGGGCAGATCGGCGGCGCGCTCGCCCGACCTGCCGGCAAGACCGACGAAGGCGAGCCAGCGCAGGCCCTCGGTGGAATGATCCGCAGCCTCGGCGCGCGCGGACGGCAACGCCAGAAGCTCGGCGGCGAGCGGTGTCCGAAGCCGATGATCCATGCCGGTCAGCACGTTTTCGAAGGCCGTCATGTGGCCGAACAGGCGGATGCCCTGGAAGGTGCGCGCCATCCCTTGATGGACGATGCGATGGGGCGCGCCGCCGGCAAGCCGTTCTCCGCACCAGACGATCTGGCCGCCAGTCGGGCGGATCACGCCAGTCAGGCAGTTGAACACGGTCGTCTTGCCGGCGCCGTTCGGACCGATCAGGCTCACGATCTCGCCGCTCTTCACCGTGAAGCTGACCCCGCCGACCGCCAGCACGCCGCCGAAGCGGCGCTGCATGTCGCGCACCTCCAGCAAGGTCTCATCGGTGACGGCGTGGCTGGGCACGGGAGCCCGATCGGCGTCAGCGCCCTTGCGCGCCGGCGCGACGCGGCGCAACGGCGCTGGCCACAAGCCCTGCGGCCTGAGCAGCATCAGGACCACGAGCCCGATCGCGAAAGCGAAGATGCGCCAGAGGTTGAGAAAACGCAGTATTTCCGGCAAGCCGGCGACGATGATGGCGCCGAGGATCACGCCCGGAATGCTGCCGCGGCCGCCGAGCACGACGACGATCAGGATCGTGACGGACTGCAGATACGTGAAGCCGGTCGGGTCGATGGTGCCGAAGCGGGCAGCGAACAGGCTGCCGCCCAGTCCGCCGATCAACGCGCCCATCACATAGGCGAGCAGCTTGACGCGCAGCGTCGGCACGCCGACGGCCTCGGCAGCCGCCTCGTCCTCGCGGATGCTGGTCCAGGCGCGGCCGAGCCGCGACCGGCCGAGCCGGATCGCGAACACGAGCACCACCACGAGGAACGCCATGCCCAGTTCGTAGAGCGCTTGCGGCGAACTGATCTCGAAGCCGAACAGGCTCGGGCTCGCGATGCCGAAGATGCCGTTCGGGCCACCCGTGATGTCGAGATTGGTGGCGACGATACGCGTAATTTCGCCGAACCCCAGCGTGACGATCGCCAGATAGTCGCTGCGCAGGCGCAGGGTGGGGTAGCCGATCACGATGCCCGATACCGCGGTGAACGCAAGACTGAACGGCAGCGTTTCCCAGAACGAGAAGTGCAGCAGGGTTTCCAGCAACGCCGTCGTGTACGCGCCGATCGCGAAGAAGGCTGCGTAGCCCAGATCGAGCAATCCGGCATAACCGACCACGATGTTCAGCCCAAGACCCAGGATCGAATAGGTGACGATGGTCAGGCCGACATCGACGACATAGTTGCTGGCGACAGCGGGCAGCGCGATGGCGGCGGCCAGCAGCGCAGCGCCGACAGGCCTGGCCCAGCGCGCGGAAGCCTGACGGGCGCTCATGGGCTACATTCTCTCGACGACGCGTTCGCCGAACAGCCCGGTCGGCTTGATCACGAGCACGGCGATCAGCACGCCGAAGACGAACACGTCGGTCCATTGCGAAGAGACATAGCCCGCGCCGAACGCTTCGAGCAGGCCGATCAGGATGCCGCCCGCCATCGCGCCCGGGATGTTGCCGATGCCGCCGAGGACGGCGGCAGTGAACGCGCGCAGGCCCAGCACGAAACCCATGAAGAAATTGATCTGCGTGTAGTAAAGCCCTTCCATCACGCCCGCCACGGCGGCCAGCACCGACCCCAGCAGAAAGGTGAGCTGGATCAGGCGTTCGACGTCGATGCCCATCAGACGCGCGGCGTCCTGATCGATGGCCAGCGCGCGCATCGCGGTCCCTAGGGACGTGTGATGAACGAAGAAATACAGTGCCAGCATCAGGGCGAGGCTCGCGACGATGATGCCGATCTGCGCGAAGGTGATCTGCACGCCGTGGAGCTCGAACCCCGCCTGGGTGAGCACATGCGGATAGGTGCGAAAGCCCGCACCGTAGATCAGCAGCACCCCATTTTGCAGCGCCAGCGAGACGCCCAGCGCGGTGATCAGAATCGACAGCCGCGGCGCACGCAGCAACGGCTGATACGCGAGCCGCTCGATCAGCAGGCCGAGCGCGCCCGTGACCGTCATGGCGGCCGCCAGAGCGATCAGCAGTGCGAGGGCGAGCGGCAGATGCGCGGACGCCAGCACCATCAGGCCGGTCCAACCGATGAACGCGCCGACCATGAACAGGTCGCCATGAGCGAAGTTGATCAGCCGGATGATTCCGTAGACCATCGTGTAGCCGAGGGCGACGAGCGCGTAGAACGAGCCGGTCGTCAGCCCTTCGATCACGAACTGGAAGAAGTCGCTCATGACGGCGTGGGCTGCGCAAGCGCGCCTACTTCATCGCCACCCAATGTCCGCTCGCATCCTGCCTCTGGTAGGGCTCGAACTTGTCGTCGTGCACGACGATGGTGATGTACACGGCTTTGCTGCGGTCTCCCTTCGGATTGAAGTCAATCGTTCCGGTCGCGCCCGGGTAGTTCTGGATCTTGTGCAGAGCAGCGGTGATCGCGGCAGGCTGTGCCGACTTCGCGTCCGCGATGGCTTTCGCCGTGACCCCGACCGCATCGTATTCATAGACCGAGTACGGTCCCGGCCCTTGACCGTAAGCCTTCGTATAGTCATCGACGTAGGCGTGCGCGCCGCTCAGGAACTGCGCGAGCGGGGCGGTCGTGATGATCATGCCGTCGGCGGCGGGACCGGCCGTCTTCATCAGGGTCGGGTCATTGGTGGCGTCGCCGCCCATGAAGGTCATTTTCAGACCCAGTTGCCGCGCCTCCTTGACGATCAAGCCGGCTTCGGAGAAATAGCCCGTGTAGTAGATCACGTCAGGCTTGAGCGAGGAGACCCGTGTGAGCGTCGGTGAGTAGTCCATCTGACCGGGCGTGATCGAATTGGCGTACACCACATCGACGCCGTCCTTCTTCAGGGCTTGCACGGTGTTCTGGGCGAGGCCTTTGGAATAGGTCGTGTTGTCGTCGATCACCGCCACGTGCTTCGCGTGCAGCACGTCTTTCATGAAGCTTGCCGCAAACGGGCCCTGCTGGTCGTCACGGCCGATCGTGCGGAACACGTTGTCGTACCCCATCTCGGTCAGCTGCGGATTGGTCGACGCATCCAGCACGTAGGGAATCCCGGCGCGATGAAAGGTGGTCGATTCCGGCAGCGCCGCGCTGGAGCAATAGCCGCCCGCTACCGCGACAACGCCCGCATCGACGAGTTTCTGCGCCGCCTGCACCGCGGTCTGCGCATCACAGGCGTCGTCCTCGGGCACCAGCTCGATCTGCTTGCCGAGCACGCCGCCGGCCGCGTTGATCTTGGCGGCGGCGAGCTTCGCGCCATTGACGATATCCGTGCCGGCATTGGCACTGCTACCCGACAGCGGAACCGGCACGCCGATCTTGATGGTGGCGCCCTGGCTCAGCGCCGAACCGGGAACCATGCCCGCAAGCAGGGCCACGGCGGCCGCGATGCCCGCGACAGTCGTTCGCCGCGCGCCGCGCTCTGCACCGGACCAGCCAATCGTCTGAGCAAACATGTTAGCGACTCCTTTTTGTGAGAGGGATCGGACGATCCGCCACACGGGCATACCGGTGACATCGGAAAGCGGACGGAAATGGAGTGATTGCGAGTGATTCAGTGATTCATACCCACCAGGTCAACAGCGTGACGGCTGGCTTTCACCGGAGCGCGGACTCAAAAAGCGCTGCTTTTATGATAGGAGCCGGGGTGCGTTGAGACGGTATAGGGTATTTGCGTATAAACCGTTACACAAAGGCGCCTTCGATCCTCTACCTTTAAGAGGCAGTGACGGCAGAGACTCGCGAAGCCGAACGCGACAAGACAGGACGACTCCGAAATGAGTGCGATTGCACAGCATGACGACGCATACACGAGGCTCGATTTCACGCTGGACGACGGCATCTGCCGGCGCGCCGCGATTGGGCTCGTGGTGCTCGCGACCGATCATACGATTGAGCATGAGTGGCGGGGCTTGATGACGCAGGAGGGCGTGGCGTTCTACGAAAGCCGTGTGTACAACTCGGCGGACATCACGCCTGAACGGCTAGCGGAAATGGAGGACCGTATCGCACCGGCGGTCGCGCTGATCCGTCCGGCCGAGCGTATCGACGTGGTGGCGTTCGGCTGCACGTCCGCGTCGATGGTGATCGGGGAAGAAAAGGTGTTCGCGCGGATTCGCGAAGCGCGTGCGGACGCCGCGTGCACCACGCCGATCACCGCGGCGCTGGCGGCGCTTCGTGCGCTAGGCGTCCAGCGTACGGCCTTGCTCACGCCCTATGTGCGTTCGATCAACGAATACATGCGCGACTATATCGAGTCGCGTGGTCACCGCATTTCGCGCATGGCGTCGTTCGAGCATGCGAACGATAACGAAGTGGCGCGGATCGATGCACTGTCGTTGCGAACTGGCGTCGAGCGACTTGCGCGCAATCGTGACGTGGACGCGATTTTCGTATCGTGCACGAGCTTGCGCATTGCCGGGTTGATTCCGGAGCTGGAAGCCGCGATCGGCAAGCCGGTGATCTCGAGCAACTACGCGATGGCGTGGCACGCATTGCGGCTCGCCGGCGTAGGGGACTCCAAGCCTCATCTTGGGCGGCTGTTTGCGCTGTGACGTTGTAACTTGAACCGCAACGCAGCGGCACGCTGCGTTGCGCGAGCACAGCCCCTTTTGATAGTTCCACAGGACAGGAGGATTTCCATGCCCGCTCATTCGCCCGATTTGCACGATCGTGTCGCCCTCGTGACCGGCGGATCGCGAGGAATCGGCCGCGCCGTTGCCCTCTCGCTTGCATCGGCTGGCGCAGCGGTGGCGGTCAACTATCGGCAACGCGGGAACGATGCTGCTCAGATCGTCGGGCAAATCGAAAGTGCGGGAGGCCGTGCAATCGCGGTGCAAGCCGACGTATCGGTCGCGTCCGAGGTCAAGGCAATGATCGATGAGGTGGAAAACCGCCTTGGCGTCGTCGGTGTTCTCGTCAACAACGCGGGCACCGGAACGATCGTCGATATCGATAGGCTCACGGAAGCCGAATTCGATCGAACGCTTGCGGTCAATCTGAAATCGGCGTTTCTGTGCACGCAGGCGGTGCTGCCCGGAATGCGCGCACAGCGCTGGGGTCGCATCGTCAACCTGTCGTCGGCCGCTGCCCGCGGCGCTGGGCTGGTGGGCGTGCACTACAACGCCTCGAAAGCCGGCCTCGAAGGGTTGACACGCGGTTATGCGGCGCGGCTGGCCCGCGAAGGCATCACCGTGAACGCCGTGGCCCCGGGACCGATCGACACGGAAATGGCCGCGCCGCTGAAGGCCGCCAACGTCGCGGAACGGCTTCCCGTTGGACGCCTCGGTGAAGTCGACGAGGTCGCCCAGGTCGTACTAATGATCGTCGGCAACGGCTTCGTTACCGGCCAGACGATCCCCGTCAATGGCGGCGTGAGCTTCATATGAGCCTCGGGCGGCATCAGCGCGAACGTTTCGCCGATGCGATTCGACTGACGCTTCATCTGACGGTGCTCTGATGTTCACCGCCCCGTCATTTTCCGGAGGATTTTCTGCACGATGCGCTCATGCTGCTCCAGCGCCTCAGCGAGAGTACGTGCTCCGTAGCTCCTGTTGTCTTGCGTCTGCATTCCGGCGACGCGCGTTACGAACAGCAAAACCTCCGCGGTTCTCGGATTGGTCACACCACGGAAGCGGGTCGTGACCGTCACACCGTAGTCGTCCAGCAGTGTGCGGCGGAAGATCAGTTCGTTTTCCGTCATCCAGCGCGACCACGCGTCGTGGTCGAACACCTCGACGGGCCGGTTCTTCGCATCGAGAACATAGATGCGTGCCGAGCTGGACGGGACCGGTGGCGTCTTCATATTTCAATGCGAAGGCGTGAGCAGGAAGTCCGTCGCCTCCCGCCACCAGGTTTGGTCGACGTGGCCAATCCAGTCGTTATGGTCAGCCGCCTTCACCGTCATCAGTTTTCTCGGTGCGGACAGCGAGTTATAAAGCGCCTCGCCGAAGCGCGCCGGGACGATGCTGTCGCGTTCGGCAACCATGACGAGAATCGGGCCGTCGAACGACGCCAGGTGGGTCACGCTGTCGTATCGGTCGCGCAGCAGCCACCTCACGGGCAGCCACGGAAAGTGATGAGCGGCGACGTGCTCGAGCCGATCCCATGGCGTGATCAGCATCATGCCCGCGATCCTGTCGCGTTCGCGCGAGCCGGCCGCAGCCGCCACGCCGGCCCCAAGCGATTCGCCGATCAGCACGAGCGGCGCTCCATACAGGCGATATGCGAGCGCGATGGTTTGTTGCGCATCGTCGACCAGACTCGCTTCGCCTAACGCACCGGTGCGCGGCCCGTAGCCTGGATATTCGGCGAGAATCACGCGCAGCCCGAGCCGGGTGAGCGCTGCGGCATAGAACGAGCGGTGGCCGGCATGCCCGGCATTGCCATGAAAGACGATGACCGTGGCGCGCGCGGAACCGTCCGGCTCCGCCACGAGGCCCCGGTACGCCTCGGGTGTCGGCCAGGCGCGCAGTCCGCCGGAGGTGAGCTCCTCGATTGTGGCCTTCTGGGGGAAGTAGAGCAAACGATCCTGCAAGATGGCGACTCCGGCTAACACGATCAGGTACGTGACGGCGAGGCCGATCATCATTCGGGTGAATTTCATCGTCTTGCGCTCGACCCACCGAACTTTTCGATAGCACGCACCCAGTTTAGCGCGCAGTCGCCCCGGCAACGGATCAGGGTTGGCGTTTGCCCCGGCCACCAGCGGGCTTGCCAGCCGGCTTGCGTGAACCCGCAGCGGGCTTGCTGGTGGGTTGGCTGCGTGGCTTTTGCACGCTCGATGAATTACCGCTGGACGAGCGTGCGCCTTTGCCCACGGCCGCAGCGCGCTGCGCCGCAGGCTTGCGTTGGTTTTCGCCACTTTGCCGGCGCGGTTTTTTGCCGAGCGGCTGCATGGCGCCCGGTGCGGCTTGCGGCACCTTGGGCGTCTTGGGCTTTTTGGGCTTCTTGATGATTTGGCCCGTCGCGCTGGTTTGCGGCACGCGGTGTTCGGCTTCGAAACCCGGCTCTTCTTTACGGGGCAGCGTTTGCCGGATCAGCGCTTCAATCGCGGCCAGTTGCGGCGCTTCATCGGCACACACGAGAGACACCGCCACGCCGCTGGCGCCCGCGCGGCCAGTCCGGCCAATACGGTGCACGTAGTCTTGCGCCACGATCGGCAGATCAACGTTGATCACCAGCGGCAGGTCGTCGATATCCAGCCCCCGAGCGGCCACATCGGTGGCGACCAGCATTTGTACTTCGCCCGCCTTGAAGCGCTCCAGCGCACGCAGGCGCGCGGGCTGCGGTTTGTCGCCGTGGATGGTGTCGACCGCATAGCCCGCTTCATCCAGCATCGCCGCCAGGTAATCGACGCCATTGCGGGTTTTGACGAACACCAGCGCGTGCTGCCAACGGTTCTCAGCCACGAGGTGCATGAAGAGGTCGGGCTTGTTCTTTTTATCCACCGGCACCACCCACTGCTTGATCCTGCTGGCGGTGGCATTGGGCGGGCTGACGCTGATATTGACCGGGGCGCGCAGAATTTTCGCCGCCATCGCGCGGATATCATCGGTAAACGTGGCGGAGAACAGCAGGGTCTGGCGCTGAGCGGGCAAGGCGGCAAACACGGCGTTGAGTTCGCGCGCAAAGCCCAGATCCAGCATGCGATCTGCTTCATCCAGCACCAGCGTTTGTACCTCATCGAACTGCACTGCGTTCTGGCGATTGAGATCTAGCAGACGGCCCGGCGTGGCAACGAGCACATCCACGCCTTTGCGCAATTTCATCATCTGCGGGTTGATGCTCACACCGCCGTAGGCGGCCAGAAATCGTAAGTCGAGGCCCTTGCCGTAAGCGATGAAGCTTTGCAGCACCTGTTCAGCCAGTTCACGCGTGGGCACCAGCACCAGAACACGGGCGCGATTGCTGGACACCGCCGGGCCGCATTGCACCAGCCGTTGCAATAGCGGCAGCGCAAAGCCCGCGGTTTTGCCCGTGCCGGTCTGTGCCCCAGCCATCACGTCCTTGCCACCGAGCACGGCAGGAATCGCCTTGGCCTGCACCGGCGTAGGAGTCTGGTAATTGAGGCCCTGCACGTTAAGCAGCAAGGGATCGATCAGGCCAAGCGAGGCAAAGGACATTGACGTATTCCGGGCTAAAACCGCAATTCTAGCGGCTGCCCGACGGCCTCAAAGGTATGCCGTCAAAGGTGCGGCAAATCGTCGATGCATTTTTCGACATGATCGCCCGGGACATCCGTGTCGATCCCGGCGGGTCCGTCGGTGTGAGAGACACATACGATTTTTGGCCCGAGATACCGTGTGCCTCCAAGTGTAAAAAGGGACCAAACGACATCTCCCCGGCGGATCGCGGCGACGACTTCGACCACCTCCACGATCGCAGGGGGGGACAGCCATTCACGCGTCGACGGATCGACGGGAGCCCAACGCACGTGGGTGAACCTGTCGTTCGCCGGGTTGATGCGAACGGCGTCGATAGCAAAGGTTGTCACATTCACCTCCATCGTCCTGACAAAGGGATGTATGCATTATGCGCCGCTTATTTTGCCGGGGATCAGCGGAACCGGATCAGCGTAGACCTGGATAGTGAATGAAGCCTAAGCGGAGTGCTCGTCGCACCACTGAATCGCCCAACGCTGCGCCGCCTCCATCGCATCCACGTCGGAGGGGTAATCGCCGAGGTCGCCCGAATACTTTACCTCGACGGCCTCGCCACTCGCCGACGCGCGCCGGTAGATCTTTGCGCGAGCGTAATAGCGGCCGCCTTCATCGAGAGGTGACGCGTCGATGTGGAACTGCCGGTAGTCGAAGTGCATGGCTGTCTCCAAACGATTGCCCTGATCGTCGTCGCGTAGGGCGAGCTGGACCGCGTTGTCGCCGCCAAGGTCGCTCCATCATTCTGCGAAGACGACATGTACATCGTAGGCAGCAAAAGCGAAGCTCGCTGAACGGCGAGAGCAGGCTCTTTTTGACGACGATGCGCTTAGCGGAGGCTGCACCGCACGGGTAAAATCTGCGCGAAAACCTTTGCCGCCGGCGCGCCCTCGCACCGACCACGCGCACCGGCCAACTACAATCAACCATGAATCCCGGCATCGTCTACGCCTTTTCCGCCTTCGTCATCTGGGGGCTCTTTCCTGTCTACTTCAAGACGCTCCACCAGATTCCCGCGCTGGAGATGCTCGCCCACCGGATGGCGTGGTCGCTCGTGTTCATCCTTGCGGTGCTCGTCGCGCGACACCACTGGGCGTGGCTGCGGCCCGCGCTGCGCGACAGGCGCCTGATCGGCCGCTTCTCCGCGAGTGCCGCGCTGCTTTCGGCCAACTGGGGCATCTATATCTGGGCCGTCAACGCGGGCCATATCGTCGAGGCGAGCCTCGGCTACTTCATCAATCCGCTGATCAACGTGTTGTTCGGCTTCGTTTTCCTGCATGAGCGGATGCGCTCGCTCCAATGGTGCGCGGTGGCGCTTGCGGCGCTCGGCGTGGCCTGGCTCACCTGGCAGAACGGCGCGCCGCCGTGGATCAGCCTCGCGCTCGCGCTGACGTTCGGCGGCTATGGCCTGTTGCGCAAGACCGCAAAGCTCGGCGCGCTCGAAGGCCTCGCACTCGAAACGGTGCTGCTCTTTCCCGTGGCGATCGTCTATCTGATGGTGATCGGCATGGCCGGCGCGAGCCATTTCACGCATGCGTCGCACGGGCTGCAACTGCTGCTGGCCGCCGCCGGACCTATCACGGCCGTGCCGCTGCTGCTCTTCGCGGCTGCGGCGCGACGCATCCCGCTCTCGATGCTCGGCCTGATCCAGTACGTGACGCCCACGCTTCAGCTCCTCACTGGCGTGCTGATCTACGGCGAGCCGTTCGGGTCCGTGCGCGCGATCGGCTACGGCGCAATCTGGGCAGCACTCGCGCTCTACTCGTTCGAAGGGTTGCGTGGCACGCTGGCCGCTGCGCGCGAGGCGCGCAGGGCGGCTTGAAGAGGTGAGGGCAGGCGGATAGCGGCCGAGCTACGTCGAAACGCGGGCGATCCTCTTCAACCTTCGGCACTCGCACCGGTCAACGCGCGAACCCGGCTTTCATCGGCGGCCAGGTCGCGTGAACGGCCGGCATAGACGATATCGCCATCGTCGAGCACGTAAGCATGATCGGCAATCGCGAGCCCCATGTGCGCGTTCTGCTCGACGAGCAGGACCGAAATCCCTTCGTCGCGCATCTGCGACACGACGCGAAACACCTCGCGCACGATCAGAGGCGCCAGGCCCTGAGAGGGTTCATCGAGAATCAGCAGCCGGGGATTGAGCAGCAGCGCGCGGGCAATCGACAGCATCTCCTGTTCGCCACCGGAAAGCTGACGTCCGCGGCTTTCCTTGCGTTCGGCAAGCCGTGGAAACAGCTCGTATATGCGCGCAATCGTCCAGGGCCCGCTGCGCTCAAGCGGCACACGGAGATTTTCTTCGACGCTGAGATTGGCGAAGATTCTTCGTCCTTCGGGGACATAGCCCACGCCCGTCGCGGCGATCCGGAACGTCGGCCAGCGTGTCGTATCGGCGCCGAAGATCGTCACGCGCCCCCGGCGTGCGGGCGTCAGACCCATCAGGGTCCGCAGCGTCGTGGTCTTGCCCGCGCCGTTGCGGCCAAGCAATGCCGTGATCCGACCTTCCTCGACCGCGAGGCTCACGCCGTGGAGGATGTGGCTCTTGCCGTAGTAGGTATGAAGTTCCTCGGCGGTGAGCGCGATGTTCATGCCACGTCACCCAGATACGCCACCTGCACGACCTCGTTCGCCGCGATTTCCGCCGGCGCGCCCTCGGCGAGCAGCGAGCCCCGGTCGAGCACCGTAATCCGGTCAGCAAGATGGAACACCACGCGCATGTCGTGCTCGATCAGCACGATCGTGAATTTGCCGCCGCTGCGCAGACGGCGAATCAGCTGGGTAATTTCGTAGGTCTCCTCGCCGCCCATGCCTGCGGTGGGTTCGTCGAGCAGCAGCAGGCGAGGGCGCAGCGCCAGCGCCATGGCGATTTCAGCAACGCGCTGGTCGCCGTGCGCGAGCTCGCCGGTCAGCCGGCCGCTTTTTGCCGCTAGCCCGGTGAGTTCCAGTGCTTCTTCGACACACTCGCGTACCCGCGTTCTTTCGGCGCGGCCGACCCATGGCCGCAAGCGGAATCCAGCCGCAACCTCCGCGCTGATGAGCACGTTTTCGAACACCGTCAATGCGGGAAAGATCTCGGTAATCTGGAACGTGCGGGCGATGCCGCACGCGACGCGTCGATACGCCGGGACCGCCGTGATGTCCTGTCCGTCGAACACGATCGTTCCCGTGGTCGGCGGGAAGAAGCCGCTGATGAGATTGAAGAAAGTGGTCTTGCCGGCGCCGTTCGGTCCGATGATGGCACGCAGCTCGCCTGCTTCGACCGCGAGCGAGACGTCGCGTACCGCAGCGAGGCTGCCGAAGCGCTTGCTCACGTGCGTGACTTCCAGAACGCTCATGATTCGCTCCTGCGGCGCAGAACGCCGAGCAGACCCCGAGGGAAGAACAGTACTATCGCGATGAACAGCATGCCGACGAACGACATCCAGTTGACGGTGATACTCGACAGGTAGTCCTGCAGCACGACGAATACCGCGGCGCCGAGAAGCGGTCCCCACAGGCTGCGCATGCCGCCCATCACCGCCATCATGACGAAGTCGCCGGACTGGCTGAAATGCAGCCCGCGCGGGTCGGCGAAGTTGTTCAGAAGTGCATAGAGCGCACCGGCGAATCCCATGAAAAAGCAGGAGAGAGTGAAAGCGATCCAGATATGGCGATCGGCGGGAATGCCGAGAAAGCGCGCGCGCCGTTCGTTTTCGCGGATTGCGATCATCGTGCGCCCGAATGGGGAACGCAGGATGAAGCCCATCAGACCGACCGCCAGCGCGAGGCAAAACAGCACGAAGTAATAGAACGCATCGGCATTCGAGAGGATGTCGATGGTCGTGATGCCAAGGTGAAGCGGCACGCGCGAAAATCCGCGCAGACCGTCGTCGCCGCCTGTCAACGAACTCCATTGGAACGCGATGTAGTAGAAGACCTGTCCGAAGGCGATGGTGACCATCGCGAAATAGACACCGCGCCGCCTCGCGCAGAGCGCACCGAGCAGCGCGCCGGCGATCCCGCCGAGCAGCGTTCCGCACAGAAGAGCGAACGGCGTGCTCGATGCAACGAATTTCAGCGCGAGGCCTGCGCCATACGCACCCAACCCGAAATACGCAGCGTGACCAAACGACAGCACGCCGGTGAAGCCGAGCAGAAAATTCACCGACATCGCCGCGAGACCCAGCACGAGCACCCGTGTGCCAAGCGCGGTGTAGCCTCCGAGCGGCGGCATCCAGTACGGAGCGAGCAGCAACACGGCCCAGATCGCCGCAAGCGTGATCAGTCTGCGGTGCCTCGCCTGTCGCGCTGCTGCGCTCATGTCAGCATGCCCTCCTCGCCGAGCAGGCCGCGGGGGCGCAGCAGCAGCACGACGGCCATCAGCACGTAGATGATCGCTTCGCTTGCCGCGGGCACAAACACCGCCGTGATGCCGGAGGCGACGCCGATCAGCAGGCCGCCGAGCAGCGTGCCCGTGAGGCTGCCAACGCCGCCGACGATGATTGCAATGAAGCTCGGCATCAGGAGCCCGGTTCCCATCGTCGGCTCGAGGCCAAGCTGGCCGGCGGCGAGCACGCCGCTCAGACCGGCGAGAAAGGCGCCGACGGCGAAATTGAACGAACGCAGCCTGCCCACGTTGATGCCGAGCGCTGCCACGGTTTCGAGGTCGAGGGTACCGGCGCGGATACGGATGCCGAGTCGGCTATAGCGTAGCAGGACGAAAAGCAGCGCTACCGTCGCCGCCACCGTGACGACCATGAAGAGGCGATAGCCGGTGATGAAGAACAACGTGTTGCTCAAAGGCTGGGACAGCACCGACGGAATGGTCACCGGTTTGCCTTGCGCGCCCCAGATGAAGCGGGTGCCGTCCTCGAAGATGAAGGCAAGGCCGAACGTCAGGAGCAGGCTATAGAGCGGGTCGCGCCCATAGACTCGCCGGATCAGCACCCGTTCGATGGCGAGGCCGATCAGCGCGATGCACGGCGGCGCGATCAGCAGCGCGCCCCAGAAGCCGACGTAGGGCGTGATCGTATAGGCAACGTAGCCGCCAGCAACGAGAAAGCCGCCGTGAGCGAAGTTGATGACGTTGCTCAGGTTGAGAATGAGCGATAACCCGAGCGCCATCAGCACGTAAAACGCGCCGATGATCAGACCGTTGGTGACGTTGAAGAGCAGCAGTTCGGTCATCGCCCACCATTCTTGTTATGGCGCCCGTTGCGCCCGTGCTTCGCTTCCGCTTGCGCAATGAGAACCGCGCCCGGCGATCCCGCCGCGCGGTTGCGCTATCAGGAGGGCCACTGCAGCTTGCAGCCCGTTTCACTCTCGGGAGGTGCGGTCTTGTCACCCGCGATCACGCGTTCCACGCGGAACAGGTCTTCCGGGTCGCCGGCCGGCTGGGATAGCGCTTCGCCCACGAACGACGACGTCATCAGCTGGTGATCCCCCTTGCGGTAGTAGCACTTGTTCGGCTGCAACTTGACGTCGTCCGCCAATTCGAAGCCGCCGAGCGCTTCGGCGAGCTTTCTGGCGTCGAGCGTCTTTTCCTTGTTGGCGATGGCGGCCAGCGTATGCACCGATGTATAGCCGAACCAGTGACGCGCGGTGGGAACCTTACCGCCGTTCACCTTGCGGATGTCGGCCACGAACTTCTCGACTCCCGGCACCCCCGGCTGCTTCCAGTACCACTCGAACATCCAGATGCCGACACGCGCGTCCGGCGGCATCGCCTCGAGCGATTCGAGCTCCTGCTGCAGCCCGGCAACGTGGATATTCTTGCCGATGCCGAACTGAGCGATCTGCTTCAGGCAGTTGACCATGTCGGAGCCTTGCGGGAGCACCAGCAGCACGTCGGGATTCGCCGCGCGCGCCTTGATCAGATAGGCGGAGAAGTCGGTCGTGCCGAGCGGGGTGAGCTCGTTGCCGGTCATCGTGCCACCGAGCTTCTGCAGATCGGCGGCCGCGGCCTTCTGCAGCGTGTGGCCGAACGCGTAGTCCGGTGTGATGAAATGCCACTTCTTGCCGTACTTGGTGAACAGCAGGTTCGCGACGGCGTTCGCCTCCATGCTGGTCGTGTTGCAAACGCGATAAACGTTCCATTTGCAGTCGACACCCGTGATCGTATCGGTGTGGCCGCCCGAAACGATATGCAGCACCTTCTTCTCATTGCTGACCTGAGAAATGGCCTGGGCGATACCGGAGTTCACGTCGCCGATCAGGAACGTGACCTGATCGCGTTCGATCAGCTTGCGCGCCTTCTGCACGCCGGTGCCGACGTCGTTTGCCGAATCTTCGACCATGAGCTCCAAGGGTCGTCCCAGAATGCCGCCTTGGGCATTGATCTGCTGAACGGCAAGCCGTGCGCCCGTCACTTCATTCTGTGCTACTGCAGCATAAACGCCCGTCAGCGGATCGACCATGCCGATTCGCAACGGAGCTTCGCCGCGCGCCTTGATGATGAAGGGCGGCGCCAATTGCAGTGCGGCAGTTGCGGCAGTTGCTTTGAGTATGGTGCGCCGACTGAAAGCGGGGACACGACCTGGTGTTTTCATAGGGTTCTCCCTCACCGTGATGTCGAATCTTTCGAACCGCCGAATGGTGTGTCCGCGCGTGCGAAACGCGCGCTATTCGATCTTGAACGCGTTCAACGGAATCCACAAGACTCCGTTTTCCCGCTATCGGATGCGCGACCGCGCCTGTGTATGGTTGCCATATGACTTCCGTCTGGAAGCCAATCTTCTGCAATTCGCAGACGCGATGCGAGCGATAAAGTTGGCGGGCGTGTGCCGCGCAGTCGACAGACAAGGCGCAGCAAACTAGATTCTCGAGAAGTCGTAGTCTCGTTCAACAAGGCAAATACGGGTTTTGTAGGATTCGTACCATTTTTCCCGGCCGGCCTGTTGTGCTACCAGATGCATTGAATCACGTTTCCAAGCGGCGATGGATTCGAGGCTATCCCAATAGGAAACCGTAATTCCAAGTTCCTCCCGCGCAGACTCGACGCCCAGGAATCCGGGCTGTTTTGCGGCCGCCTCGACCATTGCATCGGCCATGTCTGCGTATCCGTTGTCCCCGGGGGTTCGGATGGACGTGAAGATCACCGCGTAATAGGGAGTGGCTCTGGTGTTCGCTATCGACATTGTTACCTTCCTTCGGTCTTTTGCTATTAATGGTTTTGAAGTGCACATTGTCGGCGATCCGTGTCACGTCGTCGAGCCGCGTGTTTAGAACCGGGTTAGCGAGCTATCTGCCGTGCAATATACTTCCGTATAGCCAGGAGACTGGCCCTCGAAGCCAGGGCGGATAGCGCTCTTCCAGTAACGAAGTGCTAATAGGGGCAATCAAATGCGAAACTGGCTCCTGATTCCGACAAAAGAACAATGGAATAAATGGTCTTTGCCCAGCAAGCTCACTTGTGCTGGGACTTACGTCGGAATTCTGAGTCTTCTTTTGACAGTTCTGTTCTTTGTTTGGCCGCTGATCTTTGCGTCCGATCCGACAGAAAAACGGTTGGACGGTGCGTTGCTTGCCGCAATCGAAGATGCCAAATCCATCCGGAGTCAGATTTCGTCACTCAAACAAATGGGGGAATTGAAATCGAAGGGTAACGATATTGCCGTTCCCTCATCCAAAGACGGCCCAGTGATAGTCGAGTCTTCCGCAATGAAGCAACTGATGGATGACGGCGATTTTTATCAACGATTGTCACCGCTTCTTCGCGAAAGACTGCCGAAGTTCATCCAAATAAGAAATGCTCTGCTGAATGGGCTCGGCCGGGCGCAACCAGACATTACGCAGCTCGGGACGCTCCGTCTTTTGGATATCGAGCTCGAAACCGAAACTAATTGTCTCATTCTCGAACGTCAGCTTCGTTCAGGCGAGATGACGAAGGATCTGCACGACGAATTATTTAATGCGGCGCTTGAACTTCAGGTGTTAAGAATGCGTCCTCCAGCACCAGGCGACCGCGGTAACCTCCCTGGCCACACGCCTGGCCCATCGGCAGAGAGCCAGGTAAAAGATCCGCCGGGGCAGTGAATCATGCTGCTTTAACCGCCGACTTAATAGTTATTGCGAGACGCGTCGCTCACGACCGCTGAGGTGCGAACGGCCAACGAGTGCCGACCGACCAGGGCAACGTCTGAACGTCAGCAATGACCTGACTGATTCTGGCCGGCCGCAGCACTACGACGACTACCCGTCATTTCCCAGCATGGTTCGACGACATCCCGCTGCACCGCAATGACACGCGTACTGGGCGCGAACCTCGTCGGTGACCGCACCGTCCACTGACAGACCGTAGTTGATGAAAAGCTCCTCCCCGGGTGCGATCGTGGCGAGCGCATGAATGAACACCCGGTCGCCCGTTTCGATGGCCTCGCAGTTGGGGGCGCACGCATGGTTCAGATACCGCGCGCTGTTGCCGCCGCGGCTGCCGTCGATCACGCGTCCATCGGACAGACCGAACACGAACGTGTGGCCCGCGTCGGCTCGCTGACGCGCGGCGGCGCGCCGCCAGCTGGTCACTTCCCCCTTGTACTCGATGACCCGTTCGCCCGCGGCGATCGGCTGCAGCGCGAACAGTCCCATGCCATGCACGGGTGAGCGTCGTGCGGTGATGCGTCGCAATCGCATGTTGTCGTTTCCTTCGCGACCCTCGGTCGTTGCATGTGGTTTAGCGGCGATGCGAAGCATATCGCCACGCACTCGCGCGCTCAATATATTTCTTTATAAAACTGCAACTAACTGTCAAGGACCGCCGCGCCAGGAGTTCCGGCTTCGCCGCAAAGAGGCTGGCAACGCCCGACGGTCAGAGGGAGGCCATCAAGTCGCATGTCGGCGCCATCACTGGCGCAACAGTCGGCTCAGGCAAACGAGCGGCTGGCCGCCGCCGCGCGCTTGCGCAGCCAGTTCATGCAGGCGAAGAGGGCGATCGCGAACGCCATCAGCAGGGTGGCCACGGCGAGGATCGACGGGTCGATCTGGTCACGGATGCCGCTCCACATCTGCCGCGGCACGGTGCGCTGCTCCGGGCCGCCGATGAACAGAATGACGATCACTTCGTCGAACGATGTCGCGAATGCAAACACACTGCCGGTTGCGACGGCGGGCGCGATCAGCGGCAGCGTGACGCGACGAAACGCGACCCACGGCTGCGCACCCAGACCCGACGCCGCGCGAAGCAGGCTTTGATCGAACGACAGCAGCGAAGCGGTCACGGTAATCACCACGAAGGGCGTACCGAGCGCTGCATGCGCAAGCACGACGCCGGTATACGAATTGACCAGCCCGAGCGGCGAAAAGACCAGATAAAACCCCGCCGCGACGACGACGATCGGCACGATCATCGGCGACACGATGACTGGCATGATGATCGAGCGGTAAGGGAACTGCGCGCGGCTCAGGCCGAGCGCGGCCAGCGTGCCGAGCACCGTCGCGATCAGCGTCGACGCCGCGCCGATGCCGATGCTGTTCGCAAACGCGCGTTGCCAGTCCGGCGAACTCAGCGCCTGCGCGTACCAGCGCAGCGAGAAGCCCTGCATCGGGTACGAGAAGAACGAGCCGGAGTTGAACGACAGCGGCACGATCGCGAGGATCGGCGCGACGAGGAAAAAGAAAATCAGCGCGCAATGCACGCGCAGTCCCGCGCCCGAGATGCGTTCCGAGAGTAGCCGGGTTCGTCCGTCTTTCATCTGAGTCTGCCTGTGATCAACTATCCGAATGAGCGACAACCAGCTAGCGGCGTTTGCGCGGCGCGTTAGCCGAAGCGCAAGCGGTCGATACCGACCAGCCGGTTGAAGATGAAATAGAACACCGCCGTGAATGCGATTAGATAACACGACAGCGCACCCGCGAGTCCCCAGTTGAGCTGATCGTTGGTCTGCGACGCGATCAGCTGGCTGATCATTTCGTCGCCGGCGCCGCCTAGCAGGGCGGGGGTGATGTAATAGCCGAGCGCGAGCACGAACACGAGAAAACATCCCGCGCCGACACCCGGCAGCGTCTGCGGAATATACACACGCACGAAGGCCACGGCCGGATGCGCGCCGAGCGATTTCGCCGCGCGCATGTACACGGGCGACACGCCCTTCATGACCGAAAAGATCGCGAGGATCATGTAGGGCAGCAGGATGTGCGTCATGCCGATCAACACACCCGTGCGATTGAAAATCAGCGGCAGCGGATGGTTGATGATCCCGAAGCGGAGCAACGCGCTATTGATCACGCCACCGGGTTGCAGCAGCACATACCACGCGGTGGTGCGCACCAGCAGCGAGGTCCAGAACGGCACGATCACGAACAGAATCAGCCGGTTGCTCTGGTTCTCAGGCAGTGTCGCGAGCAAATAAGCCACCGGGTAGCCCAGCACCAGGCACAGCAGCGTGACCGTCGCACTGATCGTGACCGTGCGCCCAAAGGCCGCGCGGAAGATGGCGCTGTCCGCCGCGACGGACGTCACCGAACCATCAGGCGCGACTTGCGCGTCGACGGCGTTCAGCAAATAGTCGGGTGTGGGCGAGATCGACGCACGCTTGAGCAGACGCCAGGTTTCCGGCGCGTTCCAGCGTTCATCCAGATCGATCAGGGCGGGTTTCCATTGCGCCGGCGTCTCCGAACGTGTGGCACGCGCCGTCTTGAACAGCAGGCTGCGGAACTCCGGTTGATAGAAGTTCATGCGCCGCGCGATATTGCCGAGCTGGCCGGATTCGCTGGCGTCCTTCAGGTCGTGCGCGAGTGCGGCGAAGGCCGGTTCGCCGGGCAAGCCCGCGCCGTCCCATCCGGCCAGCGTTGCGCTCAACTGCGGCATGCCGGTGCGCACTTCAGGGTTTCGCACACTGCGCGCGAGCAGGCTCGCGATCGGTGCAACGAACGTCACCAGCAGAAAGACGAGCAACGGCAAAGCCAGCAGCAATGCGCGCATCGCGGCCTTGCGGCGCGCAGCCCGGAACGACTCGCGGTTCGTGGCCTGCGGGCCGCGGCCGAAAGGGGCGGTGGATGGCAGCGGCGTGTTCATCGTGCTCGATCTCTCGGGTGACGTTCGTTCGATCCGGCGTTACTGCGTCAGCCAGTTCTGGAACCGCTTGTTGATCGCATCCGCGTTGTCGGCCCAGAACGTCGCGTTGATCTGCAGCGGACGCTTGAAGTTTTCCGGCGCCGTCGGCAGATCGTTCAGACGCGCCTTGTCGATCAGCGGAATGGCGTCCTTGCGCGGCGGCGCGTAAGCGATGTACTTCGACAGGTCCGCATAGGCCTGCGGCGTCGAGGATGCGACGATGAACTTCTGCGCCGCGTCGGCATGCTTCGCACCGTTGACCACGGCCCACCATTCGTAGTCGTACACCTGCGCATCCCAGACGATCTTGAACGGCTTCTTGTCCTTGTGCACGGCGTCGTCGATACGGCCGTTGTACGCCTGGGTCATCACGACCGCGCCGTCGGCGAGCAGTTGCGGCGCCTGCGCACCCGCTTCCCACCAGACGATGCTCGGCTTGATCGTGTCGAGCTTCTTGAACGCGCGGTCGACGCCGGTGGGCGTGGAGAGCGTCTTGTAGACGTCCTTGGGCGCCACGCCATCGGCGATCAACGCCCACTCCATCGCGACCTTCGGCGACTTGCGCATGCCGCGCTTGCCGGGGTACTTGTTCAGGTCGAAGAAATCGTTGATGGTGGTCGGCGCGGTTTTCAGCTTGCTGCTGTCGTACGCATAGACGGTGGACCACACCATCGCGCTGACGGCGCAATCGCTGATCGAGCCCGGCAGGAAGTCGCTGGTGTTGCCGAGGGCCTTTTTGTCGAACTTGGCGATCAGGCCTTCGTCGCAAGCGGTGATCGCGTCGTTGGTTTCGAGGTCGATCAGATCCCAGGTCGGGTTCTTCGACTGCTCCATTGCCTGCAACTTGGCGAGGCCGCCATCGTAGGACTCGGTGGAAAACTGGTTGCCGGTTTTCGCGGTGAACGGTTCGAACCATGCTTTTTTCGCGGCCGCTTCATACGCACCGCCGAAGGTGACGACGGAAATCGTGTCGGCCGCGTGAACCGTGGCTGTGGCAAACAGCCCGAGCGCGCATGCCCCGAGGGTGGTCCGGAATGACGAGAACGTGGTCTTCATTTCTAGTTGGCTCCTGCGATAAGTGGCGAGGCGGACGAGGGAACGGCAACAGTGGAATAGTCGGCGCCGCCGGACACGGCGGAGGATTTCGGCGCGGCCGCCATCGCGGGCAGCACCTTGCAGTCGTCGCGTCGCCAGGTCACGGCGGTCTGACGGCCGAGTGCGGGCAGATCATGGTGCTGGGTGTTCGGCACCTTGACGACCATGCTTTCGCCATGGCCGAGCTTCAGATGTACGCGATGATGGTCGCCGCAGTAGACGAGCTCCTCGACCAGCGCGTGCACGACGTTCATGTTCTGTCGTGTCGCTTCCTGCACGGCTTCCGGCGTCGCGGCGATGTGCGCGCGCTCGGGTCGCAGCGCCAGCATCGCCGCGTCGCCTGACGCGAGCCCGGCGCCGGGGCGTCCGCGCACCGTGCTGCCGTCGGCCAGTTGCATCGCGGCCCATTCGCCGCCGTCGGAATTGACGCGACCGGTCAGTCCATTGTTCTCGCCGACGAAATTGGCAACGAATGCGTTTGCCGCGTTTTCATAGAGCTCGGTCGGCGTGGCGGCCTGCTGGATGCGTCCATCGGAAAACACGGCGACGCGGTTCGACATCGTCAGTGCTTCGTTCTGGTCGTGGGTCACATAGACGATCGTCAGCGACAGTTCGCGATGCAGCCGCATGATTTCGTATTGCATGGTTTCGCGCAAGCGCTTGTCGAGCGCGCCGAGCGGCTCATCCATCAGCACCACGCTCGGCTCGAAAACCAGCGCGCGAGCCAGCGCGACACGCTGCTGCTGGCCACCCGACAGCTGCGACGGCCGCCGCCCCGCCAGATGCGATAACTCCACCATGTCGAGCACGCGCGTCACGCGCGTTTTCTGTTCGCTGCGGCTCACCTTGCGCACGGACAGCGGAAACGCGACGTTCTCGGCAATCGTCATGTGCGGGAACAGCGCATAGTTCTGAAACACCATGCCGATATCGCGCCGATGCGGCGGCTTGTCGTCCAGACGCTTGCCGGCAAGGCGGATTTCGCCGCGGGTCGGCGATTCGAATCCCGCCAGCATCATCAGTGTCGTGGTCTTGCCGGAACCGGACGGACCGAGCAGCGAAACGAATTCACCGTGCCCGACGTCGAGATCGAGTCCCTCGACGACGCTATGCACGCCGTCGTATGACTTGCTGACGCCGTCGAACGAGATAAATGGTTGGCTTGACATGGGGATCTCGGCAGAGTGTTGGCGGTCTATGCGGGGCGGCGCATCACGTCGCGCCCACGCGTCCCGCCAGATAGCGGGCGAAGTCGTAATTCGGCCGTTCGAGAGGGCTCAGGTGGCCGGGCTTCGCGAGTGGCGCGTGCACACCGCGAAACACCGCCTCGACGCCGCGCCGGTCCTCGGCGTTGACTTCGTCGAGCAGCGTCTTGAGCGTCGCCATATAGTCGGCGGCGCGCGGATCGTCGACGAATTCCGGCGCGAGGCCGCCGCCGAAGCGGATATGCACGCGGCCGACGCCGCGCGGCTGCAGGATCAGATACCAGAAGTAGCCGGGGGTCAGCGTGATCAGGTGGGTCGGGTAGATCGCCAGCAGCGCGGTGGTACGACGCCAGTGCCCTTGCAGGCGCGTGTTGGCGGGATGCGCGTTGCCGATCGGCAGCGATGCTTCCTTGGTGATCCAGTGATAGTTGAACGCCGGCAAACCCGGCGGACATTCCATTTCTTCGAGCTTCGAGTGCGGTCCGACCGTTGCGCGATGCAGCATCGGCAGGTGGTAGCTCTCCATGAAATTTTCCGCGAGGATCTTCCAGTTGGTGTCCCACACGTGCTCTTCGTGGAAGGTCTCGACGTAGTCGCCCATGCCGTACGGCGCGATCAGCTTCGTCAACTCGGACAAATGCGATTCCACCGCAGGCGCGCGCGCGTTGAGCGTGACGTAGATCCAGCCTTGCCACGTTTCGCAGCGCACGGCAGGCAGCCTGTATTGGTCCTTGCAGAAGCCCGGTTGCTGATCCATCAACGGCGCGCCCGCGAGCGCGCCATCGAGCGTGTAGTTCCATGCGTGATACGGACACACGATCCGGCGCACGTTGCCGCGCCCTTCGAGCAATACCGACATGCGGTGCAGGCAAACATTAGAGAATGCGCGCAACGCGCCGCTCGCATCGCGCAGCACGAACACGGGCTGGTCGTCGATCTGCGCGGTCAGGTAGTCGCCGGTCTGTGCCAGCGCGCTCGCGCGGCCCACGCACAACCACTCGTTGCGAAACACGTCGCGCTGTTCGAGCGCGAGAAACGCCTCCGACGTGTAGACGGCCGGCGGCATCGCGTGTGCATCCTCGAACGGACGCTCGCAGTTCTCGCGCAGCGCGTGAACGATGTCGAGCTCAGTGTCCGTCGACTGAAGAATGGCTGACATAGGGGCCCCCCATCAGTGTTTGCATCCGATGAGCACCAATCTAACAATCCAAATTGCTAGGTAAAATATTGTTTTTGCATGCAGTGCATAGCATATGGCTATGCAGTGACACTTCCGGGCTCCTGTTAGCCGATGCGCAGACGCCGGATATACGTTTCACAGAATGCCGAAAAGCGTTTCACCACCTCGCGCGGCTTGACGGCGGCCGATAGCGCAATGCCAAGCGTCGTCGCATTGACACTCTCCCTGAAATGTTTAATCACGAAGTCGCCGCCGTCCACGGTCCGGGTCGACTTCAGCGGGAAGTTGAGTATGCTGTAACCCAAGCCGTTGGCGACCATGCCACGCACCACTTCAGGCTGTGACGAGCGGAAAGCCGCGGTAGGGCGGCTGCCGACCGCGTCGAACAGCGCGGAAAAGTACTCGCGGCTATGCGGAAGATCCAGCATCACATAAGGCTCGGGCAGCAGATCGGCCAGCGACACCTGGCGTGCCCGTGCAAGCCTGTGTGTTTTGGGCAGGATGACATACGGTGGCAGCGAAAGCAGCGGGGTAAACGCGATTCCATCGGTGATATCGAGGCTGTAGGTCAGCGCGATATCGAGCGAGCCGTCGTGCAGGCCGCTCAAGAGCGTGTCCTGATGCGCTTCCGTGGTACGGAAGGTGATCGCCGAATAATCCTGCACGAAGCGGCTGATGATGCCGGGCATCAGCGGCGGCGCCAGCGACACCATGCAGCCGAGCGAGATGGAGCCCGACATGCCGCCATCGATTTCGGTCGCGGTCAGCTGTAATTCTTCGGCGTTCTGAAGCAGATTGCGAGCGTGGCCGAGCAGATCGCGGCCCGGCTGCGTAAGCGACAACCCGCTCGCGTGATGGCGGATGAACAGCTGGACGCCGAACGATTCCTCCAGATCCGCGAGCGACGTCGAGATGGACGGCTGAGAGATGTGCAGCCGCTTTGCCGCGGCGGTGAAGGAAAGCGTTTCGGCCGTGACGACAAAATACCTTAGCTGACGCAACGAGTAGCGGATCGAGGTGCCGTCCATCAATTGCTCCGTGTTCGGTCGAACCGATTGTCGCTCGACAATTGTCGCTTGCATAGCGAAAAACGATGCAAAGCATTTTTAAAATATAGTTTTTGTTGCCCGCCGCGCGGCGTACATTCTGTCCGACCGAGAGACCCGAATCCAGAGCGCATTTCAGAAGGAGAAGGCCATGGCGGCTGAAAAATTGTCGATCGACACGCTAGTCATAGGCGCGGGTCAGGCTGGCGTGGCGATGAGCGAGCACCTGAGCAAACTCGGCGTGCCCCATCTCGTGCTGGAGCGCGACCGCATCGCGGAACGCTGGCGTAGCTGCCGCTGGGATTCACTAGTCGCGAATGGTCCCGCCTGGCACGACCGCTTCCCTAATATGGAGTTCGAAGGACTCGATCCCGATGGCTTCGCCGGCAAGGATCAGGTCGCCGAGTACTTCGAAGCCTATGCGCGCAAGTTCAATGCGCCGATCCGCACCGGCGTCGAAGTCACGAGCGTCGAGCGGCTGAAGGGCCGGGCAGGATTTGCGGTCGCAACGTCCGACGGCACGATCGAAGCCCGTCGCGTCGTCGTTGCGACCGGGCCGTTCCAGCGTCCCGTCATTCCCCCCATCGCGCCACAGGACCTCGAGCTCACGCAGCTTCATTCGGCCCACTATCGGAATCCTGAGCAACTGCCCGAAGGCGCGGTGCTCGTGGTGGGCGCGGGGTCGTCCGGCGTGCAGATCGCCGACGAACTGCAACGCGCGGGCCGCAAGGTTTATCTATCCGTCGGTGCGCATGACCGTCCGCCGCGCGCCTACCGCGGTCGCGATTTCTGCTGGTGGCTGGGTGTGCTCGGCGAATGGGACAAGGAAGTCGCCGTGCCGGGACGCGAGCATGTGACCATCGCTGTCAGCGGCGCGTACGGCGGCCAGACCATCGATTTTCGCCGGCTCGCGCATCGCGGCATGACGCTCGTCGGCACGACGAAATCGTTCGCGAATCGCGTGGTGACCTTCGAACCGGACCTCGCCGTCAATCTGAAGCGTGGCGACGAATACCTGATGTCGCTACTCGACACCGCCGACGACTACATCGAGCGCAATGGCGTCGACCTGCCGGAAGACCCCGACGCACGGCTGATTCCACCGGACCCGGAGTGCGTCACGCATCCGCTGCCGGACCTGGATCTGCACGAGGCGGGGGTGAGCACGATCATCTGGGCCACCGGCTATGCGGTCGATTTCAGCTGGCTGCACGTGAACGCGTTCGACGATAAAGGCAAGCCGCAGCATCAGCGCGGCGTATCGAAGGAGCCCGGCGTGTATTTTCTCGGCCTGCCGTGGTTGTCGCGGCGCGCGTCGTCGTTTATCTGGGGCGTCTGGCACGACGCCAAGCACATCGCCGATCACATCGTCACGCAGCGCAAATACCTCGCCTATCGCGACGCGTCGCAGCGTCAGCAGGACTCGCGCGGCGTGCATGGCGCGCATGCACCCGATACCGCGTGCGACGCATCGCACGCACCGAAGACCAAAGAAGTGGGAGTGAACTGATGCCTACGCATACCCGCATCCGCATGTTCAATACGAAGGACACGTACCCGAACCAGTCGCTCGATAACGATCTTTGCCAGGCCGTTCGCGCGGGCAATACGGTCTATGTGCGCGGCCAGGTGGGTACGGATTTCGACGGCAACCTGATCGGTCTCGGCGATCCGCGCGCGCAGGCCGAGCAGGCGATGAAGAACGTCAAGCAGCTTCTGGAGGAAGCGGGCAGCGACCTGTCGCATATCGTCAAGACGACGACCTACATCACCGATCCTCGTTATCGCGAGCCGGTGTATCAGGAAGTCGGCAAATGGCTGAAGGGCGTGTATCCGATTTCGACGGGGCTTTGCGTCAGCGCGCTCGGCCAGCCGCAATGGCTGATGGAAATCGACGTGATCGCCGTGATTCCGGACAACTGGACGCCCGTGCAGGCTTAAAGGATTCCCATGACATTCTCGATCGTCGGACGTTGTGAGAAGACGGGTCAACTCGGTATCGCGATCAGTTCGTCGAGCATTGCGGTGGGTGCGAGATGCCCGTGGGCGCGCGCGGGCGTCGGTGCGGTGGCGACGCAGAACGTGACGCTGCCCGCGCTCGGGCCGCAGATTCTCGATCTGCTCGAAAGCGAGCGTGTCGCGCCGGATGCGGCGCTCGAACGGGCGCTAGGCGCGAGCGAATGGAGCGAGTACCGGCAGGTGACGGTGATCGACAGCGAGGGTCGAACCGCGCTGTTCACCGGCAAGGAAGCCCTCGGCGTGCATCACGCGGTCGCGGGAAATCAGTGCGTGGCAGCGGGTAATTTGCTCGCCGGCAAGCCGGTGATCGACGCGATGGTGAAAGCGTTCGAGAGCGCGCAAGGCGAGCTTGCCGATCGTTTGCTGCACGCGATGCATGCTGCCGTCGAAGCCGGCGGAGAAGCCGGGCCCGTGCATTCGGCGGCTTTGAAGATCGTCGATACACACGTCTGGCCGGTCGTCGATCTGCGTGTCGATTGGGCGGATGACGATCCGATCGGCAAACTCGACGCGCTATGGCAAGCGTATCGGCCGCAGATGCGGGACTACATCGAGCGCGCGTTGAATCCCACCGCCGCGCCGAGCTACGGAGTGCCCGGCGATGAGTGAGTTGGCGAGCCGTACGCTGCTCGAACGGCTGATCGGTTTTGCGACCGTCAGCCGCGACTCCAATCTGGAACTGATCGGCTTCGTGCAGCAATACCTCGCGGATCTAGGTGTGGAAAGCGAGCTATTTCATAACGACGATCGCACCAAGGCGAATCTGTTCGCCACCATCGGGCCGCGAGACCGTGGTGGCATCGTGCTGTCCGGGCATACCGACGTGGTGCCCGTCGAGGGTCAGGCATGGAGCGTGGAGCCGTTTCGTCTCACCGAGAAAGACGGGCGCCTCTACGGACGCGGCACGGCCGACATGAAAGGCTATATCGCGTCCGTGCTGGCGGCAGTGCCCGCATTCCTGAAGCTGAAGCTCGATGTGCCGGTGCATCTCGCGTTTTCATATGACGAGGAAGTGGGCTGTCTCGGCGTGCGGCCGATGCTGGCCCAACTCGAAAAGCGCGTGCATAAGCCGCGCATATGTCTGATTGGCGAGCCGACCGAATTGAAACCTGTGCTCGGCCACAAGAGCAAGCTCGCGATGCGCTGCCACGTGAAGGGCGCGGCATGTCATTCCGCGTACGCGCCACAGGGCGTCAACGCGATCCAATACGCGGCGCGGCTGATCCACCGGCTGGAACAGATCGGCGACGAACTCGCGCAGCCGGAACACCATGACGCGCGTTTCGATCCGCCGTTCTCGACGGTGCAGACCGGTGTCATCAAGGGCGGACGCGCGCTGAATATCGTGCCCGCCGAATGCGAGTTCGATTTCGAAGTGCGGGGCGTGCCGGGCTTCGATCCCAACAGGGTGGTGGACCAACTGCAAAGCTACGCGGCAACCGAACTGCTGCCGAAGATGCGCGCGGTGCAGCCCGATACCGACGTTCGCGTGCAGATGCTGAATACGTATCCCGGACTCGCGACTTCGCCCGATAGCGACGCGGCACGGCTGCTTGCGACGTTGAGCGGATCGGAAGAATACGCAACGGTCGCGTTTGGCACGGAAGGCGGACTGTTCACGCAGGCGGGCATTCCAACCGTGGTCTGTGGACCCGGCAGCATGGACCAGGGCCACAAGCCCGATGAGTTCATCACAATCGAGCAACTGAACCGGTGCGACGCGATGTTCGCGCGCCTCGCTGAACATCTACGAAGCGTGAAGTAGCCCGGTCTCATCGCGACATACGCTCTACCGCGTCGAGCACGAAGTGCGCGACCACGACCACGCCGGTGGTCAGGGTCGCGAGCCAGCAAAGCGCGCGTAACGACCAATGCGCGACGAGTTCGCCGACCGCTTCGCGTTTCGCACTCAGCAGCACGAGAAGCACCAGCACGGGCGTAATCGTCATACCGTTGACGACGGCGCTCCAGTACAGCGCCTTGACAGGATCGACGCGCCACAGGCCGAGCGCGAGACCAAGCAGCGTGCCGAGCCCCGCGAGCGCAACGAGCAGAACGGCAATGCGCCGATCACGCTGTTTGCCGCGGGGCCAGTTGAACGAACTCGCGACCGCTTGCGCGGCCGAACCGGCAAGCGGAGGTAGAGCGAGCAGCGCCGAGCCGACCAGCGCAAGCCCGAGCAGGGGGCCGGCATAGCCCTTCAGGAGCGGTTCGAGCGCTCGCGAAAGCTCCGTGGGCTCGCCGGGCTGCGTCTGCGCACTATGCAACGTCGCCGCAGCCGCAATCATCATGCACGATGCCGCCACGCTCGATAACGCGGTGCGTATCAAGGTCTGGTTGCGCAATCGGCGAAGCTGCTCCGACGAACGTCGATCGCCGCGCGCGGCGTGCTGTTCGTGCTGCCGATGTTCTTCCTGGGCTTCCTGCTCGGCCTGCGAAAAAAGCAGATACGGACTCATCGTCGTACCGAGCACAGCCATCAGCATGGTCACGAAATCTTCTTTCCACTCGACGTGTGGCACCAGAGAGCGCAGCACGACCGTGTGCCACGGCACATCGACGATCAGCAGCACCCCGAGATACGCGAACATCGGCAGCATCAACCATTTGAGCACCTGCGCATAGCGCGCATATGGGATGAACCACTGCAGCGCAATCGACGTGCAACCGCATGCAAGTGTCAGCAGCCAAAGCGGCCCATGCGTGAAGCGTTGGATGACTACGGCCATCGCCATCACATTGACCGCGATGTTCAGCGTGTTCGCAATCACGAAGCGCGCCACGGCGAAATAGAAGAACACCGGCGAATAGTGCGCGCGCATGTTCGCCGTCAGGCCGTGTCCCGTGACGGCCGCGACACGCGTCGAAACCAGTTGCAGCGCAACCATCGACGGATACGACAGTATGCAGGTCCACAGCATGTCGTAGCCGTACCACGCACCCGCGAGTGAATAGGTGGCGATGCCGCTGGGGTCGTTATCGCAACCGAGACTAGCCAGTCCCGGTCCGAGATCGGCGGCCCATGAGCGGGCAGGCTGCGACGATGAAGCGGGCGCACTACCTTGTGCGGCGCGGGACGCGGTGCGTTTGTCGGGAGGAGAGTGCATGCGGCTGATCGTCGGGAAACCGGGGATGCTATAGCGCTCGCACGAAACGTTCCTTCGTCGAATCGAACCGTTGGCTAGGCCGACTACCACCCCATGCGCGAAGCCCCGTTGGTCGCCACCACTGAAGCGCTAACCGGTGCTATATTTTTTGCGTCGTCATTGCTATGACTATTGCTACCGCGCGCCACATGCAGCAGACCACGCCGACGGTAAAACCGGACATGTCGGAGATTCCGCCGTTAATGACACTCGAAGAGAATGCGCATCGCATGCCCACTCGCGCCGCAACCGCAGGGGTCGGGGGCTAATGGAAACCAGCGACTACGACGGGTACACGTTGTGGGGGCATGCCATCCTTCAGCAGGAAGGCGAGGGCATCCTGCAACCGGAGCGCTATGCGGCGAGCGGAACCATCACCCGGGGCGGAAAGCTGGTCGAAGCATCGGGCATTCTCGGATTATTCGATAGCGAGGAAGAAGCCCACCATGCAGGCCTCGATTGGGCGCGCGCGTGGGTGGATGCGCATGGATGAGCGTGAGCGTGGCCGTGGCCTACGTTTCCCGCTTGCTGCGTCCATAAAGCAGCAGCATCGCCGCTATCACCACCCCGTAGATGATCTGACGTCCCGCTTCCGGCATCTGCGCGACTGAAAGGATCGACTGCAATAGCGTGATCAGAATCGCGCCCGCCACGGTGCCGAGGTATGAGCCTCGGCCCCCCAGAATCGACGTGCCGCCGAGCACGACTGCCGCGATCGCCGGCAGCAGATAGGCATCGCCCATCGACTGCGCTGCCTTCGATGCATAGCCGGCCAGCAATACGCCACCGAACGCCGCGAACCCGCTGCACACCGCAAATGCGGCCACGGTCACGAGCCGCGTATTGATGCCGGACAGATACGCGGCGCGCTCGGTATTGCCGATCGCGTACAGCGTGCGCCCGAAGATCGTACGCGACAGCAGGAATACCGTGGCGCCGCCGATCACCACCCACAGCGCAACGGCATTCGGCACGCCCGGTACGAGCCAGCCCGCCGCGAGCCATCGCATCACCTGTGGCGCGGAATCCTGCGGCGACGATCCGCCGGTATAGACGATCATGATGCCCTGCGCGACCGCATTGGTCGCGAGCGTGGCGATCATCGACGGAATGCGCAGCAGCGCGACGAGGATGCCGTTGACGACGCCGATCAGCACGCCGCAACCGATCCCGACCGGAATCGCGAGAACCTGTCCGAGTTCGCCGTGTCCCGCTACCGCGCACGCCATCATTGCGCCGACCGTGATCGTCCACGGCAGCGACAAGTCGATGTGGCCGAGCAGGATCACCATCATCAGGCCGGTCGCGATGATGCCGAGGAATGCGCCGACCTTCAGTTGCAGCAGGATGTACTCCGGCGACGTGAAGCTGCGCGAAAACATTCCGCCGACGAGCAGCAGCGCGACGATGCACGCGAACGCGATCACGATCGGTTTGTCGACTCGGCGCGTGAGCTTCGACACGAACGTGCTGCGGCCGTTTGCCGAGACGTGGCTCATTGAAACCACTCCAGACGGTTGCGTACCCTGAACAGCCCGCATGCGCCGATCGCGACAGCGAGCAGAAGAATCACACCCTGAAATAGCGGCTGCCACAGCGCATCGACGTTGAATACGAACAGCAGGTCACCGATCGAGCGAAACGCGAATGCGCCGAAGATCGCGCCGATCGCGCTGCCCTTGCCGCCGAGCAGCGACACGCCGCCTATCACCACCGCGGCGATCGAAAACAGCGTGTACGAGTTGGCGCTGCCGAGGCTCGCTTCGCCGGTGTCGGTGAAGAAGGTCAGAAACAGGCCGCCGATCGCGGCGAGCAGGCCGGCCAGCGTATAGCTCGCGAACTTCGCACGGCGGATCGGCATCGCGGACAGAAACGCCGCGGGTTCGGACGAGCCGGTCGCATACGCCGCACGCCCAATTGCCGAGCGTTTGAAAGGTACCCAGACGAGCAGTGTGGCGGCGAGCAGAATCAGCAGGCTCGCCGGCAGCACGCCGGCGACCTTGCCGGTCAGTGCGTCGGCGAGGTTCTCGTTGATCGAGCCGCCGGGCACGGGGCGCAGCAGCAGCGCCAGTCCGTAGAAGACCGCGCTCGTCGCGATCGTCGTCACGATCGGCTGCAGCCGGCCGAAAATGATGATCACGGCGTTCAGCGCGCCGCACAGCGCGCCGGCCGCGAGCACGCCGACGATGCCGAGCGCACTGTGCAGCGCGTCGCCGGTGACGATCCACGAGCCGATGCAATTCGTCAGCACCAGCGTCATGCCGATCGACAGGTCGATGCCGGCCGTCAGCACGACGAGCGCTTGTCCCATCGAGACGAGCGCGAGCAGCACCGCCTTGTTCGCTGCGGTCTGAAACACGTTGGCCGACAATGCGGACGGATAGTTGAGCAGGTAGATCGCGAACATCAGCACGAACAGGCCGAACGCGAACACCGCGCCGCGATTCTCCGCATACCAGAAACGCAGCCCGCTCATAGCGCGACTCCCGTGGAAGGCGAAACCTGTCCGACGGGCAGGTCCAGTGCGCTGGCAATCAGGTTCTGCTCGGTGATCGCCGAGCCGACGAGTTCCTTCTTGATCCTGCCTTCGTACAGCACCAGCACGCGGTCGCAGCAGCCGATCAGCTCGTCGTAGTCGGTCGAATAGAACACGATCGCCGCGCCTTCGTCGGCGAGGCGTCTGAGCAGCTGATAGAGCTCCTGCTTGGTGCCGACGTCGATGCCGCGCGTCGGGTCGCTGAGCAGTAGAATCCGCGGCTGCCGGACCAGCCACTTCGCGATCACCACCTTCTGCTGGTTGCCGCCCGACAGCGAGCCCACGGGCGCATCGATGCTGAACGACTTGATCGCGAGCAACTCCATCATCCGGTCGACCAGCGACTGCTGGCGGTCGCGATCGATTACGCCGGCGCTGGACATGCGATCGAGCGCGGCAAACGACAGGTTCTCGCGCACCGACATCGGCAGCATCAGGCCTTCGGTCTTGCGGTCCTCCGGGATCAGCGCCATACCGATTCCGTTGGCGCGCGCGGCCCTCGGGCTGCCGATCGACACCGCTTTGCCATCGACCTCGATCGTGCCCGCGCACCCGCGCAACACGCCGAACAGCGCGAGCAGCAGTTCGCGCTGGCCTTGTCCGTCGAGGCCGCCGAGGCCGAGTATTTCACCGGGCTTCAACGAAAAGCTGATGCCTTGCAGCGTGTCGCTCCACGCGAGATCGCGACACGCGAGAACCGGAGCGGCGCTGCGTCCGTTGGCGGGTTTGGCCGGGAACACATGCTGGTACTTGCGGCCGATCATCATCTCGACGACTTCGTTGTCGGTGCGCGTGCCGGCCTCGAAACTCATTACATGACGGCCGTTCCGGTAGACCGTGCATTCGTCAGCGAGCGCCTTCACCTCGTGCATCCGGTGCGAGATGAACAGCAGCGCGAGCCCCTCGTCGCGCAGGCGCTTGAGCACCTCGATCACGCGCGCGACGTCGGCCGCGGTCAGCGCCGACGTGGCTTCGTCGAGGATCAGAATGCGAGGCTCGTGCGCCAGCCCCTTGGCAAGCTCGACCATCTGCTGGCGCGACAGCGGCAGGTCCCGGACCTTTGCAAGCGGATTGATGTCGGCGGCGCCCGCTCGGGCGAGCGCCTCCTCGGCCAGGCGGCGCTGGGCCCGGCGGTCGATCATGCCGAAACGTCGCGGGGGGTTCGAAGCGAAGATGTTGTCGGCTACGCTCAAGTCGGGAATGAGCGACAGCTCCTGATACACGCAGACGATGCCGGCCGCGTTCGCCTCGGCCGGCGATGCGAACGCGACCTGCCTGCCATCGTAGTGCATCGTGCCCTCGTCGGGCTGCACGACGCCGGACATGACCTTCAGCAACGTGGACTTGCCCGCGCCGTTCTCGCCGAGGATCGCGTGAATGCGGCCCCGCTTCACCGTGAGCTCGGCGTGATCCAGCGCGACCGCGCCGCCGTAGCTTTTCGACACGCCAGACATCTGAAAGAACGGCTGCGCTGCATCCTGCGGCATGCTTCGTCTCCCGTCATATTCCGGCCATCATCCGATCACTGGTTGCCCTGGGTTTGCTTCATGATCTCCTGCGCGGAGAAATTGATGCCGCAAGTCGGAAACGAGTTGCCGACGAAAAAGTTGTCGGAGTCGTTCGGGAAATAGTTGACGCCCGACTTCAGCTTCGAATCGTCGGTGACGTCTAGCGGCAGCTTGATCGAAACCGGGACCGTCTGGCCGTCCAGCGCGGCGAGCGCCGTCTTGATCGCTACCGCCACCTGCGCGGGACCGGTGCCAGCCGACGTGCACTTCAGGCCCTGGCCCCCATACTGCGCGCAGAACTTGCGAAAGCCGTTCTCCGTCTCGCCGCCGAAGGGCACGAATGGATGCTTCGCATCGATCATCGCGCGCACGACACCCGTGTCGCCGCCTTGCGCCGAGATGCCATCGAAATGACCCTGCACGGCGATCGCGTCGGCGGCGGCCTTTTGCGCGACCCCGTCGTCCCACTTGCCGTAGACCTGCACGACGTTCCACTTCTTGCCGGTGTCGTCCAAGGTTTTCATGAAACCATTGTGCCGGTCCGTGTCGACCGACGTGCCCGCCACTCCGCGAACCTCGAGCACCTTGCCACCGTTCGACAGGTGGTTCGCGAGCCACTTGGCCCACAGCACGCCGAGCCCGTACTGGTCGACGTTGACGTTGATCGCGTCTTCGCTGTCGAGGATGTTGTCGAACGCGATCAGCACGACGCCGGCGTTCTTCGCGCGGCGGATCGCGGGGCCGAACGAGGTGGGATTCTGCGCGTCCACGATGATCGCGTCATAGCCGGCATCGATGAAGTTGTTGACGGCCGAAATCTGCGCCGGCACGTCCTCGCCGGTCGAGACGACCTTGAACTCCTTGAGCTTCGCGGCGACGGCCGGCTGTGCCGCATAGGCTTTGGCCGTCTTGATCATCTGGATGCGCCATGTGTTCGCGATATACCCGTTCACGAGTGCGATCCGGTAGGGCCCGTTCTTCTTCGGATACTTGATGTACTTCGTGTCGCTCTTCCAGGGGACCATGCATGTGGGATCGCTGGACGGCCCGGAAACGATCGTTGCCTGCGCGAAAGCCGCGCTTGCGCATAGCGTGAATGCCGCGGTCGCCGCCGCTCGAAGCACCTGGATTCCTGAAAGCATGTCGTCTCCTTTTTGTTGGATTGAACTTGCCGATTGCCGGCGAACATGGCGGTCATGAATCGCCGCCGAATTCTGTGCGTGAAGCAGGGAATCTTGCGGAATGTGCTGCAGCGGGGCTGAATCGGACTCGCCGAAGCAGCGGAACGACTTCTTCAAAGGCGTCGCCTCCGAAGCAAAACGAAGGGCCGGCGCGCACTCAGTCACGTCTGACACTACTGGCATACCAATCCGCGCGCGATAGTGGTTTACCACGGCGTCGCGGGCGGACTCGAACAGTCTGAAACCCCTGCTGAACCGGCTCGACGCCCACAAAAGCGGCGCCGGGCCCGTGGCGGCCTGATCCGTCAATTGGTGTACCATTTTGTCGAACTCGAACCGATCCTTTGGCCGCTTCGAAGCTTTCGGGAATCCTGAATGGACGAGCTTTCACACACGCGGAACGGCCGCGGTGCTGATGAGGACGCGACCGACCGTTCCTATGTCGGACTCGCGAAGCAGATCTACGATCTGATCGCCGCCGGCGACGTCGGGCCGCGTGCGCGCCTGCCTTCCGAGCGCACGCTGGCCGAACGCTTTGGCGTGAGCCGCACACAGGTGAGGGAGGCGATCATCGCGCTGGAAGTGCAGGGCGTGGTCGAGGTTCGTGTCGGGTCGGGCATCTATGTGGCAGACGCGCCGGACCCGCGCTCCGCCATGTTCAAACTGCCGCGCGGGCTAGGCCCGATCGAGACGCTGCGCGCGCGGGTCGTGATCGAAAGCGGGATCGCCGCGTTAGCCGCTACCGAACGCAAAGATTCAGACCTGGACCGGCTGTTCGCCGCGTTACGCGCGATGCGCGAAAACATGCATGACAAAGCGGCGAACGAGGCCGCCGACCGTGATTTCCATTTGGCAATTGCGCGGGCGACGGGAAACGAAATGCTCCGGCTCGTGGTGACCGCGATGTGGGACAACTCCCGCGCCGACCCGCTGTGGAAAAAGATCGAGGAGCACTTCCACACTCCCGCATTGCGGGCGGCTTCGCAGGATGAGCATCAGCGCATCTTCTCGGCGATCATGGCGCGAGACGCGGCCGCTGCGCGCACGGCGATGCAGGCGCATCTGACGCGGGTCATCGGCGAGTTCACTCAGGCGTGGCGTTAGCGCCACCCCAGGCTGTTCGCCTTCTGCCCGGTCACGGCTCTGTTCCGTCGCCAGCAAGGTTGTCGAGGAAGCGGGCGAGTCGTTCGGTGTCGGCCTTCGTCCAGCCGTCGGGCGGCACCACGCTGGCCCAGCCGCTGACGTAATCCTCCGAAGAGTAGTTGTGGCCGAACCCCGGCGGCACGGCGAGCTGATGAATCTGATCGCCCACCGCCTGCACGCCCGAGACGATCGGAAACCAATGCATCGCGCGAGGCATGTCGAAGCCGCGAGGCGGAGCCATCCATTCTGGCGGCCACCAGAACGCTCTGACGCTCCAGAAGACAGCCGGATCGGCCGGATGCTGAAGGTACACGATTCGCGGGGCCGGCCAGTCCGCATTCAATGCCACCTGATGCGGATCGCGATTCAGGAACCGTACGACACGCCCGCCATCGAAGATCGGCTGCCAGAAGGGCGAGCCGCGATCGCGCTCGCGAGTGAGTTGCGCATGGATGAGGTTGCTTTGTTTGGCGCCGGCAATCAGCACGCCATCGGTCGCGGCCACCATATTGGCCACCGATGCGGATGCGTCCGCTCCCACGAAAGGCGCTTCCACTCCCGCGGCGCCGAGGCTCTTGCCGAACAGAACGAGCTTCGGCCGCTTTTGCGGTGGGAGCGTCGACCAGCGGGCGCGAACGGCGTTGAAGAGCGTGATACCCGCCTCGTCCGCGAGCCCAGCGTCCACGAAGATGGCGTAGCGGCTAGGCAGGAAAGAGTATTGAATCGCCACGATCGCCGTGTCGCCACCGTGCAGTTCCTCGAGCGAGGCGGCGGCTTGGGGCACGATCCAGCCCGTGCCGGTGGGTATCCACACGACCAGCACTTTGCGGTCGAACCCGCCCGCGCGCTCGAGCTCGCGGACCGCAATGCGCGCGCGCTGTTCGAGGGAGTCCGCAGAACGCACCCCCACGTAGACTCTCACCGGCTCGACCAGCCTCGCATCTGATCCGTGGAACTTCGCAAGTTCCTGCCTGTTTGTCGCCGTTGCCACGAAGTCGCGTCCCATGCGTCCCAAGCTGTCCCATGCGACCAACGACATGCTGCTGCCGGACACCGTGGGCGACGTGGGAGACAGGGTTCCCTCGGTCGTGTTCTCGTTCCTCGGCTCGTGGACGAGATCGGAGCCCGCGGCGAGGGCGGGAAAAAACACTCCGCGACCGAGCGCGATGCCAATCACGATGATGAAGAGCGCTGTTGCTGGCACCGACACGATCGACGGGACGCGGCGCAGGATCACCCGGTTGACTGCGGCGACACCACGGGCCGCGACTCGCCCGATGACCACCAGCAGCACCGCCGCCAACGGCGACACCGCGCTCATCAGCACGCCATCCAACCAGCCGATGGTTGTCATCCCCATGAAACTACGTTGCTCGTTCTGCCAGCCGAGCCATAGCTTCGCGCCAACGAACAGTGCAATGAGCCACGCCGCCGCCAGAACGATTGCTATGCGCCGGCGGCTCTCGCTGCCGGGCACGCGCCCCCATCGCTGCAGCAGCCGATGCACCCCGCAGCCAGCCAATGTGCCTACCCCGTAGCCGATGGCCAGACAAAACGCACCGACGACGGTTTGCGTTACCCACGACCGCGGAATCAGCGTTGGCGTCAGTGACTGCCACCAGAACACGAGCGCGAGCAACGAGCCGCTGAGCGTCGGCGTCCAAAGTGCGCCTCGGAGCCAGGCAGCTATCGGCTCGTGGGAGTTCCGCATGCGTGCTCGCTCAGATTGGCGCAGCTCGCACTTCGTCCCCGCGGGCCATCCGCACAGGAGTCGAAGATACGAGCCGGCTTGATTTTGACGGTGCTTCGGGCCATGCATCGCATTGTATTTAGCTTTCTCTGGGACGAACAACCTCGTCGCCTGCCAGTGACTTACCGAGTCGGCGCGCACGCTGCTTGCTCGTCGTGCTGCGATCGGCTCCCACGACTGAATGCTCGCGACTCAAAAATGAAAGATCGATCCACAATCCTATGCGTGCGCGACAGCAAGCTGCTCCTGGTCGCTCGCTCGCGCTCGCGCTGGTCGCTGCCCGGTGGCACGATAAAACGGCTCGAATCCCCGCTGGACGCTGCTCGACGCGAACTGGAGGAAGAAACGAACTTGGTCGAGGTCCACCTGACGTATTTGTTCCAGTTTGGCGGGCTCAACAAGCGGCACCATGTTTTCCTGGCCGAGTTCGCGCGCGACATATCACCTGAGCCCGGCAATGAGATCGCCCGATGCCGATGGTTCACTCCGATCAAGATCGAGACCTTGTCAGCCAGCATACCCACCCGGGAGATTGTCGGTCTGTTCGTTCGGCTTGACGATCGCGGCTATGGGCGCGCGGCCCGCTGAAGACAGGTGCGGCACGGTTTTAGCTACGCGGTTGTGGCAGATGGCTGTTGTAGCGAGGAGCACTGTCGTGAAAAAGGCGTTCTCAAAAAATTTTCCGGTTCCTGACCAACGGGCGCCTTTACTGGCAGAGCTTCGCCGGCAGAAAATGGCTCGCACGGCATACGACTACGTACGCGGAGGCGCCAGGCGCTTTTATGCGTGGCTCGACAGCCAGCCTCCCGGCGCGTTGCCCGATGGTCCGCCGGTGTGGATTTGTGGCGACTGTCATCTCGGGAATCTCGGCCCGGTCGCGGATGCAGCGGGTCACGTGGCAGTCCAGATCAGGGATCTGGATCAATGCGTGATCGGCAATCCTGTGCACGACCTGCTTCGGCTGGGACTGTCGCTGGCCACCGCCGCGCGCAGCGCGGACTTGCCGGGCGTAATCACCAGCTGCATGGTGGAAGCGCTCATCGACGGCTACCAACAGGCCTTCGACGACACCCGCAGCAACGAGACGAAGCGGGCGCAACGGCCGGCGGTAGTGCAGGTCGCGATGAAAAGGGCACTGCACCAGTCGTGGCGCAAGCTGGGCCGGCAAACGATCGACGGCGCGGCGCCGTACATTCCTCTTGGCAAGCGTTTCTGGCCGCTGTCAGAAGAAGAAGCGCAGGCGGTTCGATCCCTCTTCGCGCCGCAGTCGGACCTGGCGATGGCAGAGGTGCTGGGCACCGCGACGACAGGCGACGCGAAAATCGAGGTGCTGGACGCGGCGTTCTGGGTCAAGGGGTGCAGTTCTTTGGGGCGCCGCCGCTACGCGGTGTTGCTGGACATCGATGGAGAATGTTCTGCTGGCGGGCCCCCCTGTCTAGTCGACATCAAGGAAGCCGCTACCGCTGCCGCGCCGGCACACGCTGGCGCCCCGATGCCCCGCGACAACGCAAAGCGCGTAGCCGAAGGTGCCCGGCATGTGACTCCCCGGCTCGGCGACCGCATGCGCGCCGCGCGTCTGAACGGAGCGGCGGTCGTGATCCGCCAACTGATGCCGCAGGATCTCAAGTTCGACGCGGACCGGCTCACCGAAGCTGATGCCGTCAAGGCAGCCCATTTCCTTGCGCTCGTGATCGGGCAGGCCCATGCGCAGCAGATGGATGCCTCGACTCGTAAAGCCTGGCTGGGCGATCTGCAGGCAAGCTGGCCCAAATCGATCAAGGCGCCATCGTGGCTGTGGCGCAGCATGGTCGAATTGACCGTCGCAAACGAAGCGGAATATCTGGAGCACTGCCGGCGCTACGCTGTCGACCGCCGGGGCGACCAGGTCAGATAGCGAGAGGCTCCCGACGACGCGCCGGTGAGCGGAAATGCAGTCATTTCCGCTGACGAACGCCGGCCAGCACGCTTGCGAGTTCGTCGATGGTGAACGGTTTGCTCAATGCGGTCCAGCGAAAGGGCATCGATGGCAATTGCGGGTTTGCGTACCCCGACGCAAACACGATATGGAGTGAAGGCGCTCGCGCGGTCGCCTGCTTCGCCAGTTCGATACCGTCGATATCCGGCATCCGCAGGTCCGTGATCAGCACGTCGAAGGGTTCATTTGCCAGCCACTCGAGCGCCTCACGCGGCGACGTCGTGAATTTTCCCGAATGCCCAAGCAAGCCGATCAGTTCGTTGGTCGCTTGAGCCAGGTTCACGTCGTCATCGACCAACAGGATACGCAAAGAGGCGACCGGGCCGCCGAGCGCCGCATCGCGCGAAGTTTTGCTACGCACGGGGTCGCCGACATCGAGCACCTGACGGATCTTACGCGCAAGCTGCTCGCGGCTGTACGGCTTGCTGAGCAGGTCGACGCCCGGGTCGAGCCTGCCGCCATGGACGATCGCGTTCTGCGTATACCCCGACGTGAAAAGGACCTTCAGATGCGGCAGCAGCCGCAGACCCTGGGCGACCATGTCCGTGCTGCGAAGCGGACCCGGCATCACGACATCGGAAAAAATCAGATCGATATGGACGCCGCTGCGCAATACGGCGAGCGCTTCCTCGGCGGCGTCGGCTTTCAGGACCCGGTAGCCGAGGTCCGAGAGCGTGTCGAGGGCGGTCGATTGCACGTTCCGGTCGTCTTCCACGACGAGGATCGTTTCCGTTCCTCCCTTGGGAGCCGGTGTGACGCGTGGCGGCAGTTCGACTGCCGGCCGGTCCGAGCGGGGCAGATACAGTTTGACCGTCGTGCCGTGCCCGACCTCGCTGTAAATCTTGATATGGCCGCCGCTCTGCTTGACGAAGCCGTATGCCATGCTGAGCCCGAGACCCGTTCCTCTTCCCTCCGGTTTCGTCGTAAAGAAAGGATCGAACGCGCGATCCACCACGTCCGGCGGCATGCCTGTGCCGGTGTCGGTGACGGCCAGCAGCACGTACTGGCCAGCCTGGATGTCCGGCACCGTGGCGACGTACTCGTCGTCCAGCATCGCATTGGAGAGCTCCATCGTCAGCTTGCCGCCCTCAGGCATCGCGTCCCGTGCGTTGATCGCCAGATTGAGGATCACGTTTTCCAGCTGATGGATATCGACGAGGGTGTTCCACAAGCCGCCGGCGACGACCGTTTCCACGTCGATCGTCTCGTCGAGAGCCCGGCGCAGCAGATCGTCCATGCCGCGAAGCGCGGAGGCCAGGTTGATGACGACCGGCCGTAGCGGTTGCCGCCGTCCGAACGCGAGCAGTTGCGACGCGAGTTTCGAGCCGCGCTCGACCGCTGTTATCGCTTTTGCCACGCGCTCGCGAGTCCATTCGTCGCGGGAATGCCGGCTGTCGAGCAATTCCAGATTGCCGCGCAAGATTTGCAGCACATTGTTGAAATCGTGCGCAACGCCGCCCGTCAGTTTGCCGACTGCCTCCATCTTTTGCGATTGGAATAGCGCCTTGCGCGTGTCCTCCAGCATCCGGCTGGCTTCCATACGCTCGGTGATGTCGCGCGTGATTTTCGCAAAGCCGGCCAGCGCCCCATCTTCGTCACGGATTGCATCGATCACCACGTGCGCCCAGAAGCGCCGGCCGTCCTTGCGCACCCGCCACCCTTCGGCTTCGAACCGTCCCTCGCTGGCTGCGATCGACAGTCCCCGTTGCGGCAGGTCGGCCGCGGCATCCTCGGGTGTGTAGAAGCGCGACATGTGCGAGCCGATGATTTCCTCGGCGCTATACCCGTTGATCCGGCGAGCGCCGGCGTTCCAGTTCGTGACGATCCCGGCGGGAGAAAGCATGAAAATCGCGTAGTCCGTCACTCCGTTCACGAGCATGCGAAAGCGCCGTTCGCTCTCGACGACGGCATCGTGCGCGGTCTTCTTGTCCGTCATGTCGCGCACGATCTTGCCGAAGCCGAGCACACGCCCTGTGTCGTCGGTCAGAGCGGTGATCACGACATTGGCCCAGAACCGTGATCCGTCCTTGCGGATGCGCCAGCCCTCGGACTCGGAGCGGCCGGTGCTGCGGGCGATATCGAGCAACGCAGCGGCGCTGCCTTTGTCGCGATCGTCCTGCGTGTGGAAAATGTCGAAGCGCTGCCCGATGACCTCGTCAGCCAGAAAGCCATGAATATTCTCGCCGCCGACGTTCCAGGTACGGATGATGCCTTCCGGCGAAAGTCCGATGACCGCATAGTCGATGACGGAGTCGATCCATCGCTGGGCCCAGTCGTCAGGCATGGATGGACCGGCTTGCGCGCCGTCTTGTGCTCGGTAGTCGTCGGGTTTCGAATGATTCATGCGATTCGATCCTGGAGAATATGATCTGGCAGCACGTGTTATGCCACACCGGACACGGTCGGGGAATCGGGTCGGGAACCGAGCCAGCCGAGTCACGCCGACCGGCTCGATCAGTTCGACGGCACCGGGTTATCAAGGCCCGGGAAGGAACTGGACATCCCCGTACCAGGCGCGTGTCGTGGTAGCGGTATTGTCGGTATCGGTGAGCAGCCCATAGCCTGTGATTCGTCCTGGCGGTTCGTGAAAGACCCGCTCGTAGTCTTGCACGATATTGCGGCGCAGACTTTGCCACCGACCCGCATCGCCGGGCTGACCGGAGACCACGATCATCTGCACGCGGTTCGTGCGGGGGTTGGCAATGACGGTGCCCGGCGCCGCGTTGGTCGACCAGACGTACATCAACGTCGCATAGGGCAGGTCTTCGCCGCTCAGTTGTTTGGCCAGCCCCATCTTCGCCCGGTCGAACATCGACAGCTTGCTCTTGTCGCCGTCGAACATGAACATCAGCCGCGCTGGCGCGTCTTCCTTCGACGCGACGCGGTTATCGGCGCCCGCGATCGGCCCATCCGCTTTCCAACGCCATGCCACGACGGGTGTGCGCGCGAGGTCGATATTCCCTTCGTGCATCAACGCAGAAGCGGAGCGGTTCGCGTCCGCCTGCAGCACCGTGGTGTGGTCGTCGTGAACCAGCGTGTATTGCGTGATGGGCTTGCCGCGCACCACCGGCAGGTTCTTCCAGCCAGCGGGCAGCGAGGCGCCGGGCTCGCTCGTGGAAAAGGCGATACCGGGATTTTCGTCCTGGGCAAGAAGGGGGAGCGGCAACAACAGGAGCGCGACACATGCGGCGATCCAGGCTGGCTGTGCGGTTCGTTTTTGCGCTCGGCGGCTCGAAGGAAGGTGCATGGCGGTCGCATTCGTCTCGTGGATAGCAACCATTGTAATGGGCAGCGCTGGCGACATTTCAGCGGCCGCTTACTTCCGCGCGTGTCGGGGATTCAGGATTTCCTGACGCCCGGATCAGGCTTTGCCGTAGTCATTTGCAGCCGCCGACGACTGTGCGCTAGCGCCCGTTCATCCATCATCGGTGATGCTTGCGAAGATCGAAAGGCGATGTGCAAAATGATTGCGGACTTTCTGGACCGACGCAGGCGCTTGCAAGAGATCGACAGAATTTGCCAGCGCCTGTTCGAAACGTGGTGCGAGGCGCGCAGCCTGACACCGCTGACATACCTGCTGTTTTGCTGGCCGTTGCGCGACACCCGTCCTGTCGCGATACGACGTTTGCAGCAGACGTTGAAGGAATTGCGCCGCGATCATGCGGAAGGTTTCGATGCCGGCACGTTCGTGGCGCTCGATCAACTCGTCGACCGGCTCGACGAACTGGTCGATCGGGCAGAAACCCCGGTGACGTTTTCGCTGGTCAGCTAGCCGGGCGCAACTTGGCCGCCGCGAGTCCTGCGAATGCGAGATGATCGGACCAAGGCTTCACCAATCGGGCGCCTCACGGACGAGTTCGGATTCGGGACATGATCAAGATCCTCATCGCCGACGATCACGCGATCGTGCGCGGCGGCCTCAAGCAGATCATCGCAACTACCGCGGACATGATCGTGGTGGAGGAGGCTGGCCACGGCTCCGAGGTGATCGACAAACTTCGCAACTGTGACATCGACCTGCTGTTGCTCGACATGACGATGCCCGGCATCAGCGGCGTCGATCTGATCCGACGCGTGCGCTCCGACCGACCCGGGTTGCCGCTGCTCGTGCTCAGCATTCACAACGAGGCGCAGGTGGCGTCGCGCGCACTGAGGGCAGGCGCGACAGGTTACGTGACCAAGGACAGCGATCCGGACGTATTGCTGGCGGCAATCCGTAAGCTCGCCGACGGCGGACGCTTCATCGACCCGAAACTGGTCGACGCGATGGTCTTTGAAAAGCATGCGGGAGACGTGCCGCCGCACGAAGTCCTGACGGATCGGGAGTTTCAGGTGCTACAGCTGATCGCGAGCGGCCGGAGCATCAATGACATCGCGGAAGCGTGCTCGCTCAGCGCCAAGACGATCAGCACCCACAAGATGCGGCTAATGCAAAAGCTGGGTCTTTCGAATAACGCGGAGGTGATCCGTTATGCGATCAGGCACGGCTTGATCAGCGAGTAGTCGATGAAGCTGGACCAATGCTTTCGAACGAACCCGTCGCGCGGGTACACCTGGTGTGGGAGAACATCGCATGGAAGTGCTATCGGCGAGTGAAATCGAATTGCGCGCGTGGTTGAGCCGATGGTATGACCATGCCGTCGCAGCGGGCCTCGTACGGCCGCCTTTTCTGCTCGACGATGCAAAGGCCACGCGTCTCGAGGCCTATTTCGCCGCGGGGTTGACGCCGGAGGAGGGTGCGCAACTGTTCTTCGGAACCGTGCATTAAGCCGCGCCGCTCCTTGCGGTTCATCGACCGCAAACTCCCTCTCGAACCTCGATGCCAGGCGCAAGTATCTGGCACTTGCGTCGTCGCCCGTCACTCGCAATTCCGGTTGACCCCGTCGCGTCTCGCGCGCTCATCATAGGCGCGCATTTCCCACATATCGGGGAAACTCCCTGGCTCTCGAAAATTGGAATCCGACTTAACAAAGTTAGAATGACTGCTCTAAGACGGCTTCAGACTGTCTGCCCGACCGACGGCCCGGCGTGGGAACGACCTTCACGAATCGCAGTGGCAGCGATCACCGTGTCCGCGAGAACCTGAGAGATATCCCGTGAGCAGCCCAAAACAGATGCCATTTGCCCTATCCGTTCCGACCGACGTGTCGCAACTGCCGAACCAGCTCGTCACCGGCTTTTGCGCGCTGATGAGGTTGAACGTCGACACGTGCAGGTCCGCGGTCACAGGTGCCGCGCTGCATTGGGAAAGTGTATGGCGCGCCCAGACACCTGAACAGTTGATCAGACGCCAGGCCGACGTGATGCCTTGGCTCGTCCTGCAGTTCGCCGATTACACGCGCGGCTGGATGGATATCGCGTCGGCAACCATCACGCCGTGCCGCGCCGTTGGCAATCACGACGACGTGCATGAGCTCCGCGAGGGCACCATGTCCGCCGAGCAGCCGGCCTGCGCAACGGGCGTCGACCCGACGCTGAGCGAGGACATTGTGTCGCCGCAGGTGCAGCGGGACGGCGAGTCCGTCGCCGAAGCAGACGTAGGGGAAATGGTCCGCGCCATTCTCGAACGCGTTGCAAAGGCGACCCCTGACACGCCGGAACGCCGAAGTCCGCCTCGCGCACGCCGCTCGTCGACCCGATAGGCGACAAGCTTCCACACATCCTGCCGGGTCCGGTTCTCGCGTGCTGCGGATGCAGCCGTGGCCCGATCTCGTCACCCGTCGTTCCTTCCCGCCGCGAGGTACGCGATATGTTGAGCCCGCACGAAGTGGCCACGCTGCTGCTGTTGAAGGATGCGCCTGAACGAATCGATTTGGATCGGGCAGAGCTTGGCGCGCTGCGCGAACTGCAGTTGATCACGAATGAGCCAGCTGGCTCGGGCTTCCGGCTTCCTCACGTGACGCCGCGTGGCGACGCTATGCTGCGTGCGTTCGCAAGGGTCCGTTGACTGGTGCCGGACAGCAAATAACACAGCATTCTCCCGGCGCGGGGAACGAATTATGCGGCAGCTCGAACCGAGGCTCGCGGTTCGATACCTGAAAACATCCGACAGGACGCTGCCACCAGCTTATGAAATATCTCGCCCGGGTTGCCGCACTTGCCGGCCTGGCGATCGCGGTCTGGCTCGTCTGGCACGTCGACGCGCAAAAGGTGCTCGGTTTGATGCGCGCAGCCGGCGCCGGGCTCGCGCTTGCAGGGATAGTCCATGTTCTGCCGATGCTCGCCAACGCGAGGAATTGGCAGATGCTGATGCGCGGCCCGCTCCGCCCGAATCTGTTCGCCGTACTGCGCCTCGTCTGGATTCGGGAGTCCGTGAACGGCATGTTGCCGGTCGCACGAGTGGGCGGCGAAGTCGTGACCTTCCGCATGATGCGCAAATGGGGCATGGAGCCGGCCCCCGCCATGGCGAGCCTCGTCGTCGATCTCCAGCTGACGCTGATCAGCGAAATGCTGTTCGCCATTGCGGCCATCGGCTATCTGATCGCCCATGCCGGCGCCACGGCGTTGCACCTCGCAGCCAGGCTCGGAGGCGGCATCGCCATTCTGGCGGTGCTGCTTCTGGCGTTTTCGTTGGTGCAGCGAGCGAGTCCGTTCGCCCGTCTGACGAAGCTGTTCAATCGCATCACCAGCGGCAAATTCCGCTCCCTCGTCGGCGAGTCGGTGCGCATCGATCAGTCGATTAGCGACCTCTGGCATCAGCCCGGTGTGATCATCCGTTACCTGCTCGTCTGGCAATCACTCCAATGCATCGCGACCGCGCTCGAGCTGTGGCTCGCGTTCTATTTTCTGTCGGCCAAAGCAAGTTTCCTTCAGGCACTCGTGCTGCAGTCGCTGATCCAGGCGCTCAGCAGCGTCGCGTTCTTTGTGCCTGGCGCGCTCGGCGTTCAGGAAGGTGGATTTCTGCTGATCGGTACGGTGCTTGGTTTTCCTCCGCAGCTTTGCCTCGCGCTCGCGGGTGCGCGCCGTTTTCGTGACATCATCGTCTTTCTGCCTGGGCTGATTGCCTGGCAGGTGGAAGAATGGCGCGACAAGCGGCGGGCTCCGGCCAATGCGACGGCAGGTGGCGCCGCAGCGGAACCCGGTGAGCACCGTAGCCACCCTTCGCAGAGGGTCGGTCGCAAATCATGATGCGAGACACTGGAAAGCATGATGCGGTAGTGCTGTTCGGCGCCTTCGATCGCCACAACCTGGGTGACCTGCTGTTCCCTCATGTCGTCGCAAAACTGCTTGCGTGCGAGCGCGTGATCTTCGCCGGGCTCGCGCAGCGCGACCTGCGCGTCTACGGTGGCCACGCTGTACAGGCGCTCGCGCAATTGGCTGCCGAACGCGGCAAGGATCGCGTGCATATCGTGCACGCAGGCGGCGAGATCCTGACTTGCGACGACTGGGAGGCGGCGGTGATGCTGCTGCCGCGGGACGAGGCACAAAAGATCATCGCGCGACTGGATGCACATCACGATGAGCGACGCTCGTGGGCACGAGCGCTGACGGGTCTCGATGCGCTTGCCCCCTACATGGCGTCTCGTGAGATGTTTCCCTTGGCGTCGAGCGTCATTTATCAAGCGGTTGGCGGCGTCGATGTCGAGCGGCTGGACCCCTGCATGCGAGCAGAAGTCCTGTCGAAGCTCACGCAAGCCGACGACGTCAGCGTGCGCGACGTCAGCACGCAGAGCGGGCTCGCCGCGGCGGGCATTCTTGCGCGGCTCGTGCCGGACCCGGCGGTGATGGTGGCCGAGCTGTTCGGCGCGACCATTCGCGCGCACAAGGAGCCGAGCGGCGTGACGAACTTGCAGCGGACGTTTCCCGATGGATATGTCGCCGTGCAGTTCAGTGCGGACTTCGGCGACGATAGAACGCTCGGTGTGCTAGCGCGTGAGCTCGATCGCGTGTCGAACGAGAGCGGGCTTGGTATTGTGTTTTTTCGAGCGGGTGCCGCGCCTTGGCATGACGATATGGCGTGCTACGAACGGATTGCGGAGCGGATGAAGGTCTCACGCACGCAACTCTTCCGATCGCTGGAGATATGGGACATCTGCGCACTGATCGCGGATGCCACGGCCTATGCGGGAAGCAGCCTGCATGGACGGATCGTCGCGATGGCGTTCGGTGTGCCGCGGGTGAATTTCGTTCATCCGGCGCGCGCGCATGACACGACGAAACAGTCCGCGTTTGCCGCGACGTGGGAGCCAGCGGCCGTGCCGGGCAGCGTCGGGATCGAGGCGCTTTCGGAAGCAATGCTCGATGCCCTGGCGATCGACCGGGTGTTGCTGGGGCGCACGGCCGCATACCTCGCCGCTCGCTATCGGGAGGGGTTCGCACAGATGCAAGCTGCGATGCGTTGCGCGTAAAATGCGGGGCCTTGCGCGACGAGCGCAAGACCCTGTCAGACAAACGCTGTAAGCAATGTCGTCAGATTTTCAGTCGAGAAACCTTGGTGCCGGCCAGCGACACGTCAGCCATCAGACCTGCATTCGTCAGCACGATCGCCTGGACGGGTTCGGTGGCCGTTGTCGTATCGATCGTGCCGTTCGCTCCGACCTTCACGAGCGCGACTGAACCTTCGCCACCGACCGACCATCCGTTGGATTTGCGAAAGCTGTCGAGCGCCTCATGCGTCATGAACAGAAAGATCATGGCCTTCGACTGCGCGCCCGCCTGCAAGCCGAACGACCCGGATATCGTCTTGAAGTAGCCTACCGATTTCCCGTGCACCCGCAAAGCGCCTTCACCGTATTGGCCACCGGCGATGAAGCCGACCTTGAGCACGGACGGGAACACCAGTACGCCGTTCGCCTTGTCGACGAGTTCTCTTGAACCTTTGACCGTCTCGAACAGCCGCGACAGGGTCTCGTTGACCTTGGCATCGATGACCTGCCGCTTCGACGCGTTGGATTCGGCGGCAACGGCGTCACTCATCGTGACCGCGGACCCGCTCAGCGCCACACCCGCGACTGCCAGAACCGCGGCACCTGTTTGTAAGAAGCTTCTTCTGCGCATGGCTGCCTCCATCGTGGTTCACGGTTTAACCCGTGATGCTGCAATGGTTGAAGGAATATATTCCACCGACACTTGCCAATTGCGTTGACTGCTGCGGGACCGACTGCCTGTTGCCTTGAAAAAATAAGCCGTGCATTCAGTCATCACCTGATCGTAGAAGATGACCTCCCAATTGTATGTAAGGGGCAGCACGGGTATTGCGTTGACATGCGTCGATACGCGCAATTTGCGAATCGGCACAGAAGGCGGGCTCATTGTCGACGAGTGCAGAAAGCCCACGGAAATGGCCGGACAGCAGAAAGACTGAATTCCATTTCGTTTCTCCTTTGCTTAGCCCACGTGTGCGAGCGCGCGTGTCGTGTGGACCGTGGACGCGCGGTCGCGCAGCAGTAGTGGCATCAAACGCCGATTGGCTGTCCGCGCCGCCCACTCGCAATACGCGGCGCTGCCGAGCACCCAGCCATTGAGCGTCGACTGCATCAGGTTCTCGACCTCGCATTCGTCAAGCGGCCGTGCGCCCAGATCGCGGTAAGCCTGTTGGCGCTCCAGCGGCGTATTGCCGAGCGCCCGGTACAGCGCGTGATCCTTGATGAAGCTATCCACACGCTGCCCGAGGTGGTGCGCGCAGCTCGACCACTGGTAGTTTGCCGGGTCGGCAACAAGGCGGTTGCGCACCGGCGCCTGATCGATGACCTGGCTCGTGAGCAGGAAATACCGTTCGGGCTCGATCACCGTCGCCCGGTACCCGCCACGCCACACCGCACCGCGGCGTCCATGGCGGCGGTTGAAGGTCTCGACATAGCGACGGCACACTGCCTGCATCGCCATGGCCACGCTCGATTCGTATGAAGGCGTGACGAGGAACTGGACCGCGTCAGGCATGAGCACCCACGCGTGGACTGCCAGATCGGCGACGCGCGCGGCGTCTGCCAGACAGGCGAGGAAGTACAGGTAGTCTCCCTCGTCCAGAAATGCAGGGCCCACGATTCCCTGCAAGATTACGTGTTGCGGTTGTTCGGGGACGTAGTGCCGTGCGAGCCGTGTCATGCTGAATCAACTGAAAATCCGCTGTGGGAACGCGATCCCACAGATATCGGACGCGTCATGGTGCGTAACGCGCTATGGAAAATTCTATCGATCATCTGCGCGGATTTGCATCGCGAAAAGGCCATTTTTCTGGCCTCTTTTCGCTGATTTGCCGCTCGCAGCGAGCGTTTTTTATGCCACCGCTGAATTGCGGCGCCGCTTCATCCTGACGATCAGCTATCCGAGCTGATGCGGCGCGCGATAACGCGTTCAATGAGTTCATCGAACTGCTGACTGCGTTCGACGGCATCTTGCGCGTGCAGGCGGCAGCGGACTCACGCTATTTCATCGCGAACTGCGTTGAACGCGTGCATGAGCGGTTGCGTTGAAAGCGACGCTCGTCGTCGAGTGAATGGCAAGATGTGACGCGCGCGGCGAGGACCGGATGGTTTTCGTCGCGCCGCATTCGCCTCGCGGGCGCGGCGACGATCGGTGCTTCATCATTCCAGTCCCTCGTGCTTCATCGCAAGCTGGACGGCCGGACGCGCGCGCATCCGTTCGGCAAAGGTTCGCAATTTCTCAGGCACTTCGATACCCACCTTTTGAGCCCAGAGCAGCATGGTGAACAAATAGGCGTCCGCCACACTCGCTTCGCTACCGAACAGGTAATCGCCCTTGAACATGGTGGCGATCAACTGAAAGCGTTGACCAAGCTTCTCACGCGCTGCCGTTGCTTCAGCGTCCGAAGTGGGCTTGAAAACACGGCCGAACTGCTTGTGGATTTCTGTCGAAATGAACGCGAGCATCTCGAGCAGGCGCAGGTTGCCGGGTTCGCTATTGGGTGCAAGGGCAGGCTTGCGCTGTGCGACCCACGAAAGAATCGCGATATTCTCGGTAAGCCGCTGACCGTCATCCATCTCGAGGGTTGGGACGTAGCTCTTTGGATTGATCCGATTGAACTGCTCCCCCGTTTCCGTCTCCTTCGACTTCAAATCGACGCGAACCCTGTCGAAAGTGAGGCCGGCCTCATGCATTGCGATATGGTCGGCGAGGCTGCAGGCACCTGGCGAATAGTAGAGCTTCATGGTAGTGGTCCCATTTTCGTGAAATGAACTGCGCCGTTTCATTGCAGCAAAGGGTATGCCGCCGTCATAGCCACGGTCCCGCAGACTCGATAGCAAGTAGAAAGTAGGGTCACTAGTATTCTGACTGTGGCTCCTACAATAATTCAAGCTGTCTGACCCGGCCCATCCGAACCGGCATCACAACCGCAGCAGGGCATCGGCGACGCTCAGCACAGGAGGGACTATGCGGTCGGAAGTGAAGTCCGGCGTGCGTCTGAGACGTTATGCAATCACGGTGGCGGCCGTCGTCGTTGCCCTGATCGTCGTCGGACGCATCACCGGCGTCCTCGTCGACTGGCTGTGGTTCTCTTCGGTCGGCTATGGTGGCGTTTTCTGGACCATCCTTTCGGCGCGGGTGCTGCTGTTTGCGACGGTGTTCGCAATCTCGGCGTGCGCGATCTGGCTGTCGGGGATGTTGGCGCATCGTTACGCGAGGCGTGTCGATGTCTTGCGAGCGCAAGCAGCCGATCCGTCGCATGCGAGCGAGGTTGCCGTCGAACTGTCCGAACTGATCGCGCCGCACGTTCCCTGGCGCGCCAGTATTGCCTGCGCCGCGGTCGTCCTGGGGCTGGTTATTGCCGCTAGCGAAGTTTCGAATTGGGACGTCGCGCTTCGCTTCATATATCAGGTGCCTGTTGGCGAGCGCGATCCGATTTTCGAGAGGGATATCGGCTTTTATCTTTTCTCGCTCCCCGCGTATGTCGCTTTGAAGAACTGGCTGCTGCAGCTAGTGTTCTGGAGCGCGGTCGTGGCGGGTGCTGTGTACGCGTTGCGCGGTGACATTGCGCTGGAGAGGCCACCACGCACGCTGTCGGCCGCCGCCATCACTCATGGCTCGGCACTGCTCGGTTTGTTCTTTGCGGTGAAGGCATGGTCGTGGTGGCTCGACCGCTTCCTGCTGCTCTATGGCGACAACGGCGTCGTGGTCGGCGCCAGCTATACCGATGTCCACGTCGAGTTGCCGGTCCTGTGGATGCTTGTCGGCCTTGGAGCCGCCTCGTCGGTTGCTCTTTGGGTCAACATGCGCCAGCGCAGCCATCTGCTGCCCGTCGCTCTCGCACTGCTCGTATTCGGCAGTTCGATCGTGTTCGCCGAGATCTATCCTTCGCTGTTTCAGCGCTTCTATGTCAAGCCGAGCGAGCTGAAACTGGAAACACCCTATATTGAGCATACGATCGCGCTAACGCGACAGGCGTACGGCCTTGCAAAGATCGAGGTCAAGCCGTTCGAGGCCGAGCAGGGATTGACGCTCGACTCGCTGCAGGCCAATCGGGCGACCATCGACAACATCCGGCTTTGGGATGTGCCACCGCTGATGGACACTTACGCACAGCTGCAGGAGATCAGGACTTACTACAAATTTCTTTCGGTGGACATCGATCGCTATCAGCTCGATAGCGGATACAGGCAGGTGGTGCTGTCGGCGCGAGAACTGGAACCGGCGATGCTTCCGTCCAACGCCCAAACGTGGGTGAACCTGCACCTTATCTTTACTCACGGCATCGGCGTCGTGATGTCGCCAGTCACCGAGAAATCCACTGAAGGCTTACCGTCTTTCTATCTGCACGATATTCCGCCCGTCTCCAGCGGCGGGCCGGCGATTCGCGAACCACGTCTCTATTTCAGTGAAGGCCGGCAGGACTATGTGATCGTGAACGGCAATGTAGCTGAGTTCGACTATCCCCGCAGGCCGACCAATGCGTACACGAGGTATAGCGGGCGCGACGGCGTCGCGCTCGGCGGTGTGGGACGCCGCAGTCTCTTTGCCTGGCAGCTCGACGATCCGAACATTTTGCTGAGCGGCTATATCACTGACCAGAGCCGGATACTGCTTCACCGCAACATTCAGGACCGCGTGCGTACGATCGCGCCGTTTCTGACTCTCGACCATGACCCCTATGTCGTCGCAAGCAATGGGCGGCTGTTCTGGATACAGGACGCCTACACCGTCAGCCAGTGGTTTCCTTACTCCCGGCCCGGTTTCGGCGACAGCGCCAATTACATTCGAAACGCGGTCAAGGTCGTGATCGACGCGTATAACGGCACGGTCGATTTCTACGTCAGCGATCCCGCCGATCCGCTCCTGCGCACCTACGAGCGCATCTTCCCCGGTATGTTCAAGCCTTTGGACGCGATGCCAGCGGGGCAACGGCAGCATATCCGCTACCCCGAAGACCTGTTTCTGATCCAGGCGCAGCTCTACCGCGCGTATCACATGGATGCGCCGGAAGTGTTCTACAACCGCGAGGATCTGTGGCAGTTTCCTCAGGAGCTGGTCGGCATGGATGGCGGAAGCTCCGCCAGCACGATGCCGCCGTATTACACGATCATGCGACTCCCCGGCGACCCGCGCGCCGAGTTCATCCTGATGCTGCCGATGGTGCCGAGCCAGCGGGAGAACATGATTGCCTGGCTCGCGGCGCGCTGCGATCAGCCCGGGTACGGCAAGCTCATCGTGTATACCTTTCCGAAGGACAAGCTGGTCTACGGGCCGTTTCAAATCGAAGCGCGCATTCAGCAGAATACCGAGATCTCGCAGCAGATTTCGCTGTGGAACCAGATGGGCTCACGCGTCATTCGCGGTCATCTCGTAGTCGTGCCGATCGAGAACTCGATCCTCTACGTTTCTCCGCTTTATTTGCGCGCGGCCTCCGGTCAGTTGCCGGAGATGAAGAGAGTAATTGCCGCCTATGGCGACCGTGTGGTGATGGAGGACACGCTGGATCAAGCGCTGGCGGCGCTTTTCCAGGAGACCGCGCGAACGGCATCGCCATCCCGGGGCACAGTGGATGTTCGCGCGCGAGAGGCACTTGCTCACTATGACCGCGCGATCGAGCGACTGAAGGCGGAAGACTGGAGCGGCTTCGGTGCGGAACTGAATGCGCTGCGGCCGTTGCTCGAGGCACTCGGTGCCGGCCGTTCCGATGATCACAAATGACCAGCGGGACAAGCAACGGTCGTTGAAAGCCTGCGCGTCGATCAATGCGGTTCGCCGAGGCAAGCGTCGGCAACATCGACGATCGGCTCGCTGTCGGCGTGAGCTTCAGGAAACCGATCAACACACCTGATCTGAACGTAGGTCCACCAGGTTCCCGGTGGATCGTGACCCAGCCACATCACCGTGGCCGCGACCTTGGTGCGCAGCCCCCATTGCCGCCAGTCGGCGCCGGTTGGCGAAAAGTTTCCGTGAATGTCCTTATAAAGGTTGCGGTCCAGGCCGTACCGCTTCAGGTAGGGCGGGTTGATGCGTTCCTCGACCGTAGCCGGCTCGCCACGTCCGATGCCCACCTGCGCTATAGCCGTGTCCCGGCGGAAATCGCTGACCGCACGGCCGACCACCAACAGCTCGAACAGCAATACCCCGCCAACGGCGATGCAAGTCGCAATAATGCAAAGCGAGAGCGCCCAAAGCACCCGCCTTGTGGTCGTCGGTGTCTTCATCCCTGCCGACCTCCCTACCGGCATTGGGATTCGCTGCCAGCAAGAGCCAGCCGGTCCGCAGTCCGGTACGGGTACTTCAGGCCCTTTGTAGAAGGTCAATCGCCTTTTCGGCGTCGTCCAGCGAGTCGAGCGCGAGATAAGCGATGAATTGCGTGCCAAGCACAGCGGCCGAGACGCCGCGCAGATTGATCCCGCCATCCGCCAGCATCTGGCTCAATTGCGCGATGATGCCCAACTGGTCCAGACCCATTACACGGATGGAGTGAAGGCTCGGGGTGACGCTGAACCCCGCCTGGGTGGCGGCGCGGGTCACACTGTCTCCCTGTAGCGGAGCGACGAACACGACTCCTTTACCCGATGCCTCTGGCGTGCGACGCGCCACGATGAACTGCAAGTCGGCACCAGCATCCCGCAAGACGCTTAAGACTTTCGCAAGACCTCCCGGTTTGTCGTCGATGGTAGCTGCCCAAACCTCGACACGTTCCACACTCAGTTCCATGGCCGTCCCTCCCGGCTCGAACCTCATTAGAAAAATCTACTTCACGAACGGCATGCGGGCAAGGCCCGTTGGACCGCGCACCGGTCGGCGATCCGCGTCCAACTTGCTGCTGCCCGGCATCTGTATCAAGATCAAGTCGCCTCTTCACACACAGGCGACTCCGATGACAGACGATCCCGATGACGATCCCGACAAGCTCAAAGGCCCAGGCGGCATGAGCTTGAGGCAGATCCACGACCAGGTGCAGAAGTCCGTCCAGCGCGACCGCGAAGCGCAGACTGTGCGCCACGCGCCCGCTCCACCGCAAAGCCGCTGGCAGCGATGGGTGCGCTATGTATGGGGCCGTAGCGGGCGGCGTTAGCCGCAGATTGAACAGGGCCCGCACTGCATCTACCCGGCTACCCATTTGGGTGGTGTGCGCCCCCCGTGGTTCTGTCATTGTGAATCCGTCGTCATAACGCAATGGGCAGGGGGCTTGACATGGAAACCACATCCTCGAGCAGCAATCCTTTGATGGATCTCTCGGACAATCTGGCGGACATCGTCGCGCGAGTGGGGCGGAGTGTCGTGGCGGTACACGGCCGGCATCGCATGCCGTCGAGCGGCGTAATCTGGCGCCGTGGCGTCGTCGTGACCGCCGCACACACGCTCAGGCGCGAGGAAGGGATCGAAGTCACATTGACCGACGGCCGTACGGTCGCCGCGGTCCTCGCGGGTCTGGACGCGGGCTCCGACGTCGGCGTGCTGAAACTGGACGGTGTCGATCTCGATCCAATCGATTCTGGCGATGCCCACTCACTGAAGCCGGGTCATCTTGCGCTCGCCGTTGCCCGTGCGGATGATTCCGGCGTTAACGCTGATTTTGGCGTGATCGGCGGCGCGGCGGGGGCCTGGCGCACGTGGAGAGGCGGACAACTCGATGCGTTCGTGCGACTGGACGGCGGCCTGCGCCCGGGTTTTTCCGGGGCGGCCCTCGCGGATATGCGCGGGCAGGTCGTCGGCATCTGCACGTCGGCACTGATGCGCGGCGCCGGCATCGTGATTCCCGGGACGACCGTGGAGCGCGTCACCGATGAACTGTTGGCAAAAGGACGCGTGTCGCGGGGCTACCTTGGTGTCGGCACGCAGCGGGTCGGCCTGCCGGACGCCTGGGTCAAGGAAATGAACCTGTCGTTCGGCAGTGGCTTGTTGATCAACTCGCTTGCGCCGGGCGGCCCTGCGGAGCAGGCGGGCGTGCTGATAGGCGATGTACTGATCGAACTGGACGGCAAGCCTTGCCGCGACATGGGCGACGTAAGTGCCGCGCTGGGCTCCGCAAGCGTTGGGCAGCAGTTGCAGATCGCCTTGATCCGAGGCGGCGAACGCCACGCGTGTTCGGTAACAGTGGGCGAACGGCCCCAACGGAATCCGTGCAGATGAGGTCCGGGAAGGGACGAAATGTCGGATGGACGGACGAGACAGACGGTGCCTTTGCGGGTCGCAGTGATTGCGGCATCGTGGCAAGAGCGCGCGAGCCTGCAAGCGCTTGTGGAGGCGAACCCGGCGCTCGAGTTCCTGGGTAGCGCAGCCGATGCCGAAAAGCTCGTCGATTGCCTCGCCGGATCGGTGCCGGATGTGATCGTCGCCGACACCGCGCCGGAGGCAAGCGACGCGCTCAAGATTCCACTCGAACTCTCGCACGCGTTGCCGTCGCTCGTGCTGTTGAGCGACGACCCGGACAGCGACTGGATGCTCGATGCGTTGCCCACCGACGCGGTAGCCATCCTGCCGCGCAACGCGATGCCAGCCGAAATCGTCGTCTCCATCGAAGCCGTGGCCGCGGGCCTTTGCGTGCTGACGCCCGACATCCTCGCAAGGCTGCTCGCGGAAACGAGACCGTCGCGCCAGAAGGCACCCGGCGAAACGTTCGAAGCGTTGACATTACGAGAGATCGAAGTGCTGGTGATGCTCGCCGACGGACTCGGCAACAAGGAGATCGCGCGGCAACTCGACATCTCCGACAACACGGTGAAATTCCACCTGTCGTCCATCTTCGGCAAACTCGGTGCGACCAACCGCACCGAGGCGGTGATGCTCGGCATGCGGCACGGATTCATCATGGTGTAGAAAAGCTCGAGTGTCTCTACCCGCGACGCTGGACGACGTCACGTTGGAACAACGCTTTGGCAGCGTCCTCCGATTCCCAAACGTAGAAGTTCGTGGCTTCACTCGTTGCCGAATTGAGCGTGAAAGCCTTTGAACGTAGCCCGGGCATTCCCTCGAACCTTGCACGTGCGGTCTCGGCAATCGTCCGCACGGCTCGGCTTCACGCACCTCAACGAAGAATCATCGGTGGGATCTCCGCGACCAGTGCATCGATCGCGCAACGAGTCTTTGATGGAAGATATCGCGTGTTCGGCCACACCGCGTGGATGTCCTGTGGTCGCACGCCGCAACGCTCCCTCACCGCGACGAGTTCGCCCGTCATCACGTATCGTGTCAGCAACCAGCATGGCAACTGCACGAGCCCCAGACCGGCGACGCCTGCTCCGGCAATCGCCTGGATATCGTCGAGGCTCAGTTGCGGCTTGATCAGCAATTCCCGTTCAACCCCGTCCGTGTCGAGTACGCGCCATGGCGACACCACGCCGGCGCGCGAGTAAGCGATGCCCGCATGCTTCGCGAAATCGTCGATATCGACGGGCGTCCCATGCCGCGCAAGATACGCCGGGGCCGCTCCGATGCTGGTTTCCTGAACGCCGAGATGCCGTGCGGCGAGACTCGTGCTGTCGCGCAAAGCGCCGATGCGCACCGCAAGATCGATGTTTTCTTCAACGAGATCGACGGCCCGGTCTGTAAACGAGATGTCGATCTGTAGTTTGGGGTGCTTGCGTGCCAGTCCGAACAACACCGGAGCGACGCAATGGTGGCCGAATGCGAGCGGAGCGCTGACCCGCAGGCGACCGCGTGGCTCGCTGTATCCGGTCTCCAGTTCGGCTTCGGCGGCGTCCAGCTCGGCAAGCGCGCGGACGCATCGATCGTAATAGCTGCGCCCAGCCTCCGTCAGTGTCTGGCTACGCGTCGTGCGCTGGAGCAGGCGTACGCCGAGGCGCGCCTCGAGCTTCGCAATCACTTTGCCGATGGCCGACCGCGTGAGGTGCATGCGTTCGGCCGCAACAGTAAAGCTACCGGCTTCGATCACCTTGACAAAGACCGCTACGCCATCGAGTTGGTCCACCGAATTGGGTCCTTGTGGGAATAAGTTGTGGGAAAAAACTGCCTCAATAGGGACAATGGTTCCCGTTATAGTACATCCGACGTGATGCTGCTGATCGATTAGCTCCCTCCGTGTACGCCGACCTGTACGCACAAACGCACCTTTTTCCTGCGATATCTCATGACACTCGCCACCCCTTCCAAAAATGCCGTGGCGCTCGCCGCGGTATGCCTGACCTCGCTGATGTTTGGCCTCGAAATTTCCAGTGTGCCGACGGTGCTCTCCACCCTTGAAGGCGTGCTGCACGCAGATTTCAAGGAGATTCAATGGATCATGAACGCCTACACGCTCGCGTGCACCACCGTGCTGATGGGCACTGGCGCGCTGGCAGACCGTTTCGGACGCAAACGCATCTACGTGGCATGCATCGTGATGTTCGGAATCACCTCGCTCATCTGCGGCCTCGCACAGAGTGCGTCCGTCCTGATCGTCAGCCGTTTTTTTCAAGGGATCGGCGGTGGAGCGATGCTGATCTGCCAGGTGGCGGTGCTGTCGCATCAGTTCCAGGAGGGGCGCGAGCGCAGCAAAGCGTTTGGCGCTTGGGGAATCATCTTTGGCATCGGCCTTGGGTTTGGTCCGATCATCGGCGGCATGATCGTCGCAGTCGCCAACTGGCAGTGGGTGTTCCTCGTCCACGCGTTGATCTCGATCGTGGCGCTAGGTCTCGTCTACGCGGGTGTGCAGGAGTCCCGCGACCCGCATGCGCAACACCTGGACGTTGCTGGCATGCTCACGCTTTCCGCGTCGTGTTTCGGTCTCGTCTATTTGATTACGCAAGGTCCGGATCTCGGCTTGGAGAGCCCCGCCGCGCTCGGCATCGGCGCCGCGACGGCGTCGAGTTTTATCGCGTTCGTCCTCGTCGAGAAGCGCAGTCGTCGGCCGATGTTCGATTTTTCCGTGTTCCGGATTCGGCGGTTTTCAGGTGCGATATGCGGATCGATGGGCATGAACTTCAGCTACTGGCCGTTCATGATCTATCTGCCGATCTATTTTCAGGGCGCGCTCGGCTACACGAATGTGAAGTCCGGACTGTCGCTGCTCGCCTATACGCTACCCACGCTCATCGTGCCGCCATTTGCCGAGCGGCTTGCGCTGCGCTTCGATGCGCGCAGGGTCATTCCGCTCGGACTGTTCGTCATCGGTCTAGGCTTCATCGTGATGAGGTTCGGCGCTGGCGCGGAGCAGGCGAGTTGGCTCACGATGCTGCCGGGGTGCCTGTTGTGCGGAACCGGGCTGGGGATGACCAACACGCCGGTCACCAATACCGCGACCGGCTCGGTCTCGCCGAACCGCGCGGGCATGGCCTCGGGTATCGATATGAGCGCGAGACTGATCAGTCTGGCCATCAATATCGCGCTGATGGGTTACATACTCTTCGAAGGCGTGCTTTCTAATCTTTCTCGCGCGCTTCCCGGCTTTTCCGAAGCATCTTCGCTGCGTTTTCTCGCGCAAAAGGTGGCCGCAGGCAATTTTGCGGATCTCATGCAGGACAGCGCGAAACTCGCAACCCCCGATCCGCATGGCGTGGTCGCTCATGCGGCGCTCGTGCACGGCTTTGGTCTCGTGATGCTGTACGCCGTGATCTGTGTATGGGCTTTGGCGCTGCTCAGCGTCGTCGCATTCGGACTGGGCACGTACGCGCATCGTCCGAACTCTGCGCTGGATGAGTGTGTCCGTCGCCCGAGCACGTAAGCCTGCTGAATCACGCGTCCCATTGGGGAGCGAAGGGGGGAACGACGTAACGCTGATCCTTGCGAAGCGCTGCGATTGCTTTGCGGTCATCGTCGTCGAGTCGAACAGCTAGTGCATTGAGATTTGCTTGCTGGCTTTCGCGCCGCTGCGCCTTGGGGATCGCAATAACGCCGTTCTGATCGAGCAGCCAGGCAATTGCAATCTGTGCGGCAGTCGCACCGTGCTTGCTGCCGATCCGCGCCAATGTCGCATCGCTTGCCGCACGTCCCTGTGCGAGCGGCGCATACGCGACCAACGGGATGTTTTTCGAGCGCAGATAGGCGAGCATCGCGGACTGATCCAGGAACGGGTGATATTCAAGTTGATGACAGGCGATCGGCGCGCCTATGTCCTCAACGGCCGCTTCGATCAACGGCATATTGAAATTGCACACGCCGATGCCGCGGGTAAGCCTCGCCTCCTTGAGCTGCATGAGCGTCTCCAAAGCAGCCGCAAGATTCATGTCGCGGGAGGGCCAATGGATCATGTAGAGGTCGACGAAATCAAGTCGCAGCTTCTCGAGGCTCTTGGCAAATGCGCGGCGCAGGGCGTTGGGTTCGAGGTTCTCGTGCCATACCTTGGTCGTCACGAATAGCTCGTCCCGCGCGATGCCCGAGCCGGCGATGGCGGCCCCCACCGATTCTTCGTTCTGGTACATCTCGGCGGTATCGATATGCCGATAGCCGACTTCCAGCGCGCTTTCTACGACCGGCTGACAGTCGTTGCCGGGCATGCGGAACGTACCGAAGCCCAGGCGTGGTATGGCGAGCTCTCCTCGTTTGATCGTTTGCATGCTGTTCCTCCGTGTTGATGAGGCGTCCAATGTCTCACGCGCCAATTGATGAATAAAGTATGGTTCAATCAAATCTGAAATGATTAAAATCACGAATCCATCAGTATTCGAGGCGCATCATGACCTTCGACGGTCGATTGTTCGCGGGGATTACGGTGCTTGCCGCTGTCGCCGAAAGCGGAAGTTTCGTTCGTGCCGCGGAGGCGCTCGGCGTGTCTCCGTCGGGCGTAAGCAGAGCGATAAGCCGGCTGGAAAAGCAGATCGGCGTCCGCTTGCTCGACCGTACGACCCGATCGCAAACCTTGGCCGACGAAGGAAGGCGTCTCTACGAGACTGTCAGCCCACATCTGATCGGCATCGAGTGCGCGGCAAGTACAGCATCGGGTTCTGCCGGCGTGGTCCAAGGCAAGTTGCGCGTCAACGTGGACCCATTCTTCTCGCGGACCGTCCTCGCGTCGAAGCTGCCCGGATTTCTGCGGCAGTTTCCAGAGCTTTCGGTGGAATTGATCATGCGCGATGACGTGGGCGATCTCGTTGCGGATGGCTTCGACCTTGCGATACGCTTCGGGCCGCCACCGGTTGGTACTCTGGTTGCTCGCAAGCTGCTGGAAGCGCGGATCATCACGGTTGCGTCTGCGGCTTACCTTGAAAGCAACGGCCGCCCCAATTGTCCTGATGACGTCGTCGATCACGAACGCATACTTTTCTACAATCCCTTATCGGGACGCCCCTTTGAATGGGAGTTCCAGCGGGGCAAGGAGGTCGTCAGCATCCCGGTCTCGGGGCGGCTGCTGGTCTCCGATGTCGGCACGATGTTGAACGCTTGCGTAGCGGGCGCAGGAATCGCCCAGGTCATGTCGATCGGCACGGAAACACTGATCGCACAGCACGAGCTTGTCGATCTGTTTCCGGACTGGCCGGATGAACGTTTCCCTCTATATGCGCTCTATCCGTCGCGGCGGCACCTGGCCGCAAAGGTGCAGGCGTTCATCGCGTTCTGCATTGATGCGCAGATCACGGCAAATGGGTCTGCGACCCCGGAGCAAGCAAAGCGGAGCCGATCTCCATCGAGGCGTTCGCGTTCCCGCTCGCGCTGATATGTGCGGAGAAGGCGAGAAGCGGGGATTTCGAATATTTAACGAACACTGACCGGCGAGGCGGCACAGGACTGCAAGGAGGCTATGCGATGCTCGCACTCTTTACCGATTTCGGCGCCGACGACATCTATGTCGGGCAGGTAAGGGTCGCTTTGCTGCGACACGCGGCAGCCGGCACCCCCATTATCGATGTGCTGCATACTGCCCCGAACTACGACCCGCGGGCAGGCGCGCATCTACTCGCGGCGCTAGCACGGTGGTATCCGCCGGACTGTGTGTTCCTTGCCGTGGTCGATCCCGGCGTGGGTAGCGAGCGGGATGCCGTCGTGCTGCAAGCCGACGGGCAGCGGTTCGTCGGGCCGGACAACGGGCTGCTCTCGGTCGTGGCGGCGCGCGCGGCACATACCCGGACTTGGCGGATTACGTGGCGTCCATCCGCGCTTTCCGCCTCATTTCATGGTCGCGATCTGTTCGCCCCGATGGCGGCATGGGTGAGCCGCGGCGAGTTGCCTTCCGACAAGCTCGTTGAGAGGACAGGCTTGAGCGGGCAACTGGATGCGGGCGATTTCGCCGAGGTCATTTACGTCGATCACTACGGCAATGCGCTGACGGGGCTGCGGGCTGGAACCGTGCCGAGGTCTGCGCGGCTGAGCATCGCAGATGCCGATGTCGGGTATGCGCGGGTCTTTTCCGATGTAACGGCCGGTCGAGCTTTCTGGTACGAGAACTCGATCGGGCTCGTCGAGATCGCCGTGAATCGCGGCAGCGCCGCGACGCAGCTTGGCGTGCGTGTCGGAGATGCGGTCCAGGTGAAGGAGGGCGGCGAATCGGTGACGTAGCGCGCCCTATCAGAGTTGGAGCGTCGCGAATCGGCGGCGACGTTCTCCGTCGCCGCCCATTTGCGCTCACGGCAAGGTGATTTTGCGGGTGAATTCGTCCGTCACGTTGGGCGCCGTGGCTACGCCGAATACCGGGTAGACAGTTTTCGAACCGCTAGCAGCCAGCCCCATGTAGTCGCCGAGGAAATGGCCGCCCGCCACGGGAGCGTTAAGGATGTTGAACGAGGTGTCGGTCAGCTTGCGTTCATTACTCCAATTCTTGGGATCGGTACACGCAGTCGCAGTCGAGCAGAACACTGCGAAATAGTCGGTTCCCTCGAAGCCGGCGGGTGTGTTCGTGTCGTTGCGAAAGTCGTAGTAGGTCACCACGATCGTATTGCCGTCGCCCGACGACACGACCGCCGGAATGAAGGCCTGCTGACGGCAGGGGTGGGCTTTGTTTGTCGGCGTCTGGTTGATCATCACTGGCGTTGACCAGCTAGCACCGCCATCTGTCGATTCGCTGAAGGCGATCGCGTCGACCGGAATCGATCCAGTGGGCGTGGTGCAGATCGCGGACGAAAAGCGATCGTCCTGCCAGGTGAGATAGATTGCCCCCGAGACCGGGTTCACTGCGACACTGTAAAGAATGGAGGCATCGCGTATCGACTGGCCGCTGTCAGGCGAGACCACTCCGGCCACCTGAATGTCGTTGGTGAATGTCGGCGCCGACCAGCTTCCGCCTTTATCCGCAGACTTGACATAGCCGATGCTCAGGCCCGACGGCGTGGCATTGATCGCCGTGAAGAAATCAAGCAGGGTTCCATCAGGCAACACGCGCACCATGTTGTCGATTGTCTGTGCGTTCGTCCCCGGCTGGTAAATCGGGGCGGCGGTGCTCCACGTCACGCCTTTGTCAGTGGATCGCGAGAAGAAGCTCGGGCCGGTGGAATTGAACTTGAATACGGGGGCGCCGCCCGCCGCGGATGCTGCACCGTTACGCAATTGCCGCGCGATCAGAACGCCATCGTTTTCCGCGAGCAACTGGGCGCCTTCTTTCGTTGGCGGGAACACGCTCAACTGGTCCCAAACCGCATAGACGTAGTTGGTCGCCGTCGGGTCCGCAGTGAGCGAGTTCTTGTCATTGAGCACGTGCGGCGAGTTGCTGCGGATCAGCGTAACGGGAGTCTGCCAGGTTGCGCCGTGGTCGCTGGAGCGGCTGACCAGCATTCCGCTATTGCGCGCGCCAAACGGCGTGGTCGGTTGCGCGGGGTCCAGTACCAGAGAGAAGAAGAAGGCCGTTCCGTCTTGCGCAAAGTCCACCCAAGGATCGGAAGCACGGCGGAATTTGCCGCCAGTGCAGTCAGTCACGCCGGACGGAATCGAGTTGGACCAGGTGCTGCCCGCATCGCTGGAGACGACGCCGACGAGCCCGCGTGAGCCGCCGTCGTTCCAGCGATCCTGCTGGTGGCCGACGAGCAGGCGAGACGGGTCCGTCGGGTCCACCGCAACCCAGGGCTCGATCGAGGTGGCGGGAAACAGGACGCTGCCGAAGGCCGACTCCTGCGCGTTCAGCTTGTCGGCAGTGCAACCGCTAAATGGGTCGCCCGCGGCTACCTGGACGAGCGATCCCAGCGTTTGCGCGTGCGCGCCTGTGGCGATCGAGCATGCGAGCGCGACGACGCCAGCACCTGCAATGCCCTGCAAAACAGACCGGGATAGGCAACTGAAATTCATTTTCATTCTGGGCCTCGCGAAAAAGGGGAAAACGCCTGTGAATTGCCGGCTTTCCATTGCCGGCGCCATCACTTCCGACCTTCCGATACATTTGAAAACGTCTTTTCCCAGCGCAGAACGATGCTTGCTGCCGTCCGCGGAAGACATGCAGCAATGCATGTATCTACGGAAACACACTAGGTCGCCGCGGCAGAACTTGTGTGAATAAATCTTTGCGTATGCGATTTCATTACTGACATCCCCGGCATTGCTGGCATGGCATGCTGATTGCAGCGATCCCACGACGGCGGTCGAAGAATGTATCCGCTGCAGAAACGTGGCGTCTGAGATCGATGAACCAAAAAAAAAGCCCGCTCTGAAAAGAGAGCGGGCGTGGATTAAAAGAAGCCACCCAGGGTGTTAGATACCCTGGGATGCCTGCACTGCATCAATGACTCGTTCCCAGATAAGCGGCCTTCACTGACGGATCGTTGCGCAATTGCAGCGCCGGCCCATGCGCGGCGATCCGGCCATTCTCCAATACGTAACCGTAATCCGCCACGTTGAGCGCCGCCGCGGCGAACTGCTCGACGAGCAGCATCGTCACGCCCTGGCCCTTCAGATTCTCGATGATGCGAAAGACCTCTTCGACGAGTATCGGTGCGAGCCCCATCGAAGGTTCGTCGAGCAGCACGAGTTCCGGATTCAGCATGATCGCGCGCGCCATCGCGAGCATCTGCTGCTCGCCCCCGGAGAGCGTGCCGGCCAGTTGATGGCGCCGCTCTTTCAGACGCGGAAAGAGTTCGATCGCGCGTTCCAGATCGGCGTTCACGTCGCCGCGCGGACGCGCCCACGTGAGGCGTGGAAAGGCGCCGAGGATCAGGTTGTCGTGCACGCTCATCGTCGCGAACACGCGCCGTCCTTCCGGCGAATGCGCGAGTCCGAGACGCGCGATGCGATGCGAGTCGAGCGCATCGATCCGCTTTGCGCTCGCGCCCACGCCCATCGTGATTTCGCCTTCGCTCGCGCGGATCATGCCGGAGATCGCGCGCATCGTGGTGGTTTTCCCCGCGCCGTTCGAGCCGATCAGCGTGACGACCGAGCCCTTGGGCACGTCGATCGAAATGCCGTGCAGCACTTTCACCTTGCCGTATCCTGCATGCAGATTCTTGACCGATAGCATGTGTGTTCCTGAGTGTTCCTGTGTATCTCGTGGGTCGAAGCAGGGGAGCCCGGCTCAGGCCGCTTGCCCCGCCGCCTCGCCGCCGAGATAAGCCTCGATGACCTTTTCGTTCGACTGGATGTCGGCCGGCTTGCCTTCCGCGATCTTCTGCCCGAAGTCGAGCACCGACACGCGATCGCAGACGCTCATCACGACGTCCATGTGATGTTCGATCAGCACGACGGTGATGCCGTGAGCGCGCACCTTGCGGATGATTGCGACCAGCTCCTTGATATCGGGCGCGGTCAGGCCGGCCGCCGGTTCGTCGAGCAGCAGCACCTGCGGATCGAGCGCGAGCGCCCGTGCGATTTCCAGCAGCCGTTGCTTGCCGTAGGGCAGGTTGCGCGCTTCTTCGCCGGCGGCATGTTCAAGCCCGACAAAGCGCAGCATGCCCAACGCGCGCTCACGGGCGGCGCGCTCCTCGCGCCGGTACCGCGGGGACATCAGTCCGACGTCCGCGATATGTGCGCGAAACGTGTGATGCAAGCCGACCAGCACGTTTTCGAGCGCGCTCATCTCGCCGAACAGCTGCACGTTCTGGAAGGTGCGTGCGATGCCCGCCAACGCGATCTGCGACGAAGTCTTGCCCGCGAGCGACATGCCGCAATACTCGATCGAGCCCGCGGTCGGCACATAGATGCCGGTCAACACGTTCATCATCGTGCTCTTGCCGGAGCCATTAGGGCCGATCAGCCCGTGAACCGTGCCACGCCGCACGCTCAGGTCGACCTGGTTGAGCGCCTTGAGCCCGCTGAACTGCATCAGGATGCCGCGTAGTTGCAGGATTTCTTCCGTGTCGCCCGCGTGCACGGCGGCGACCGCGTCTGCGCCGATCGTCGCGGGTTGATGGGCGCCGACGGTGCTCGCGCGCACCACGCCGCCCATCATGCTCTTGCGCACGAATCCGATCACGCCGTCCTGCAGGTAGTACACGACGAGCAGGATCATCAGGCCAAAGATGCTCAGCCGCCAGTCGGCGAGCGTGTCGATGCAGTACGAAAACGCGGCGAGCCCCACCGTACCGAATACCGGAATCGCCACCTTGCGTGGCGTCGACACCTTGCGCGCGAGCGCTATGCCTGCGCCGATCACTACCGCGGCTGCCAGCACCGATGCGACGATGCGGAACATATCGATGTCATCGAGCAGCTTGGGTAGGAGCACGATGATCGCCGAGCCGAGCACCGCGCCGGTTCGCGTCTTGCGCCCGCCCATGATGATCGCGAGCAGGAACAGGATGGTCAGCTCGAAGTTGTAGGTATTCGGTGAGATGTATTGCTCCGAATACGAGTAGAGGCAGCCGGCCAGACCGGCGAAGCCCGCGCTTATCACGAACGCGTAGACCTTGTAGCGGTACACCGATACGCCCATACAGTCCGACGCGATCGGGCTGTCTCGCAGGGCTTCGAAGGCCCGGCCCAGATGTGACTTGAGTACCCGGTGCACGACGATCAGCGAGGCCACCAGCAGAGCCGCGACGAGCCAGTAGTACTCGACTTCGTTCATCGGCCGCGCACCGAGCGACGGCTTCGGAATCTTGACGCCCATCGGCCCGTTGGTCAGAAAACCCATCTCGTTGATGAGAATCTGAAGGATCGTGCCGAACGCGAGCGTCACCATCGCGAGGTAGGGGCCGGACACGCGCAGTGCGGGCAGCGCGAGGATCGCGCCGAAGCCGGCCGTAACGAGAATCGCGAGCGGCGCGGTCACGAAAATCGGCAAGCCGAGCTTCATGAACAGCACGCCCGCCGTGTAGGCGCCAACCCCGAACAGCCCCGCATGCCCGAGCGAAACTTGGCCGGTGTAGCCTACCACGATGTCGAGACCGAACAACAAGATCGCGTAGATCATGATGGTCTCGACCAGATGGATGTAGTACGGATTGCCCGACAGCACCGGGAACACCGCAAGCGCGATCAGCACAAGTGCCGTCGCAACGAGTTTCTTCAGATTCACGGCGGCCCTCACACTTTCTTGATTGAAGTCTTGCCGAACAGCCCGGCGGGTTTCATCGCGAGCACGATGAGCAGCAGGACCAGCCCCGGCACATCCTTGTAGCCGGTGGAGAGATAGAAGCCGGTAGTGGTCTCGGCGATGCCGAGAATCACGCCGCCGACAAGAATGCCCAAACCGCTGGTGAGACCGCCGATGATCGCCACTGCGAACGCCTTGAGGCCGAGCACTGCGCCCATCGTCGCGCCGGTCAGCGTGAGCGGAGCGATCAGCACGCCGGCGAACGCGGCGGTCAGCGACGAGAGGGCATACGAAAACGTGATCACGAGGCCGGTGTTGATGCCCATCAGCGCGGCGGCGTCGCGGTCGTTCGCCGTGGCCACGACGGCCTTGCCGAAGATCGTCTTGCGGTTGAAGAACTCGACGGCCAGCATCATCGCGAGCGCGCCGCCGACCACCAGAAGTTCCATCGGCAGAACGTTGGCGCCGAACACCTTGAGCGGCGCTTCCGGCAGCGGCGACGGGAAGCGCAGATCGTCGCGGCCCCAGACGTTTTCCGCGACGTTCTTGAAGATGATGCCCAGCGCGATCGTCGACATGATCCAGCCGAATTCGGATTTGATCCTGATCGCGGGCCGCACCCCGATCCGTTCGACGAACGCGCCCTGCAACAGACCGAACGCGCAGACGAGCGGGATCATCAGCCAATAGTTGACGCCGAGCGAAACCAGCGTGAGGCCGACTAGCGCGCCGAGCATCAGCGCGTCGCCCTGGCCGAAGTTCAGCGTGCCGGAGGTCGCGAATGTGAGTTGGTAGCCGAATGCGATCACGGCGTAGATCATGCCGAGTGCGATCCCGCTATAGATGAGCTGTAAAAGAATGGTCATCGTCGAGCGCCTTAGAGTTCACCATCTATAAAACAAAGCCGCCCCCGCTGGCGGGCGGGTGCGGCTTTGGAGCATGCTGCCGCGCTGGATTTGGGCTTTTATCCGCGCTTAGTTCGTCGACGCCTGCTTGCTGCGCAACTGGCTGCCGTCCTTGCGATCAGCGTCATACGCATAGATCACGCGGCCGCCCTTGACCTCGCCAACCACCGGCACGTTCGGGCTGATCGCCTCGTGGTCGTCGTGCGTGAACGGCTTGTCGTACACCATCACGACGCCTTCCACCTTGCTGTTGAGGTTTTCGAGCGCGGCGCGCACCTTCGAACCATCGGTCGAACCCGCCTGGGTCATCGCCGCGGCCAGCAAATAGACCGAGTCGTAGCCTTGGGCGGCGGACACCGCCGATTCGATGCGGTTGTTCTTCGGCTTGAACTCCTTGAGGTACGCGTCGATGAACGCCTTGCGCTTGGGCGTGTTCGCTTCCTGAATGAAGGTCTGCGGCATACGGGCGCCTTCGCCGTTGGTGCTCGCGTTGTCGATGTAGTTCGCCATCGACAGGGTCCAGCTGCCGATCAGCGGTACTTTCCAGCCGAGCTTGGCCATGCCGTTGGCGATCTGCGCGAGTTCCGGCCCAATGCCGTAGGTCAGCACCGCTTCAGCGCCGGCCTCCTTGGCCTTGAGCAACTGCGCGGTCATGTCGACGTCCTTGATATTGAATTTTTCTACCGCAACCGGCTTCACGCCTTTCGTGGCCAGCGCCTTTTCGAGGTCTTCGCGGCCGAGCTGACCGTAATTGGTCGAGTCCGCGAGAATCGCGACCTTCTTGAAGCCGCGTTTGGTGATCGCTTCTTCAACGATCATCGGCGCCTGAATGCGGTCGGCAGCGGCGTTGCGGAACACGTAGTTATCCGGTTGATCGGTGAACTGCTTCGTCAGGACACTGCCAGTCGCGACGTTGTTGAACACCGGGATCTTCGCTTCCTGGAAGAAGCGTTGAGACGCGAGTGCCACGCCGGTATTGATGTAGCCCACCACCGCAGCCACTTTTTCCTTGTTGATCAGCTCTTGCGCGATCTGTACGCCGCGTTCATTTTTCGCCTCGTCGTCGCGCTCGACCAGCACGATCTGACGGCCAAGCACGCCACCGGCTTTATTGATTTCCGCGGTGGCGAGCCGCACGCCGTCGCGCATGCTCACGCCCATCGAAGACGAACCGCCGGTGAAAGGTCCGTCGACACCGATCTTGATCGGGTCGGCGGCGTAACTGACGTCAATGAGGGCACACAACGCGAGCGCGCTCACGACGCTCTTCAAGCGAATTCCCATACTGTCTCCGTAGCATGTCTCTTTTTGCACAGAGCCTGGAAGTGGCTTCCATGCGCGCTGACCGGGCGTTCTCAGGGAGCCTGAGCGCCCGTCGTGACGGAGTATGGAATTGTTAATGTATGTGTAATATTCGGACTTACCCGCGTGGTGCAATAGCACGGTTATTGGCAGTGCCGATCCGGTCCCGTCGCCAAGCCTGACAAACCATCACTTCGCCCGCGCCGCAAGGCGCGCAATCATCCGCTCAGCCATTGCGCGATCGATCACTTCGAATGAACGGCTCGTGCGTTCATAGGCATACATGGCGCCAGTCGCGATATCGAACCACCAGCCGCTCAATACGAGTGCCCCGGCGGTGACTTGCTGGCGGACGATCGGGTAGGTCATCAGGTGCTCGAGCTGCACGAGCACGTTGAGTTGCGACAATTGATCGTGCGCTTTCAAACTGTCATCGAGCGGACCTTCCTGTTCGAGCCGAAACGCCGCGGTGTTGGAGTGGCACAGCCATTTATCGAGGTTTGGCGATTTCAGCTTGGCGTTGCGTGAGAACACGGCCTTCATCGCGCCGCACTCAGAATGCCCGCATACGACGATATTCGCGACTTTCAACACCAGCACCGCATATTCGATTGCGCTGGCCTCGGAAAGATCTCCGGTGGAGACGCCCTCCGCAGTGGCCGGCGGGATCAGATTGCCCACGTTGCGCATCGTAAAGAGATCGCCGGGATGGGTCGATGCCAGCAGATCCGGCACGACGCGGCTGTCCGAGCAGGTGATGAAGAGCGCATCGGGAGTCTGCGCGAGCGCCAGTTTGCTGAACTGCTGTGCGTATTGCGGCAGCATCTTCTCCCGGAACTCGACGATGCCCATGATGAGTTTTCGCACGATCGCCTCTCAAACGACGGGTTGCCTTGCCGCCGAGGTCTCCGAGCCTCCAAGCCCTTGCGAGTCCGGGATACGGGCCAACGCCAGGTCCTCCGGAAATGGGTGCCTCGCGCCGATCTCACGGTCCAGCAGGGTCAGCTCGACCCGCAATGCGTCGTGACGATGCTCCGGCAAGCACTGGAGGAGATTCTCTATCGCCGCGCGCTGACGCCGCGCGATCTGGATGCTGCCCGCGCCATACTGACGTATCTCGCGAAAACTGATATGCACGAAATCTTCCCAGTTCGGCGTTCGAAAGATCACGCACACACGGCCAGACTTATCCCTGATCTCTTCGGTGTACAAAGACCGTTTTCCGACTACGCGCAATAGCCGCTGTAGTTGATCAATGGCCAGCACGGCCGTTGTGGGATCGTTGATCGCGGCCGATAACGCTTTCAGCGCAATATCGACAAGGATGCGGAACGCGAACATGGGATCCTGTTCCATCGTGCGTTCAGTCCCAAAGGCAACCAGTGTACGCAGCCGGTTTTCATCGATTGCGCCCGCGTCCCCGTACAGATAGAACAAGGGTTCGTCCACCGCGACAAAGTCGCCGACTTGCGGCACGAATTCGATAACCGAGTTCGTGCGCCTCGCCTTGGCAACGAGTCTTTCTAGATTCACGGCCAGAACGATGCCGGATGTACCGCTGTGGGGAACGATGCGATCAGGCACGCCTCGCTTGCGGTCAACGCACGACGGGGCGATCCGGCCCGTCGCCGGCGCGGGATAAACGCTTTCGAGGACCGCGATCCCGTGCTCTCCGACTCGCGCCACGAGGCTCACTGGCCGCAGAAATTTCGCCGCATAGTCGATCAGGAAAAGGAAGGCGACGACGGAAGCGAATCCGAATAGCGCTGCGATGAATACCTGAAGCTGGTGCACCTCGCTCTCACCCATCCAGCCCAGGGTCCTGTTGGCGAATAGAAGTGTGAAAACGAACAATCCCGAGATGTTGCGGATCACGTTGTCGCGCAGCAAGGTCGTCGCGATGATCCGCGGGGTGTATTGACCGCCAGCGACCTGGATCGCGACGAGCAGCGACCCGAAGGTAAATACCAGAAACGCCAGGTCCGCGGAAACGATGTCACCGACAAGCGACCGCGCTCCAGTCATGGACAGCCCGAAAAGGCCAGTTTTTGGATCGAGGATGTCGTGTCCGATCAACCACCTTCCCAGCATTTCAGTGAGCGGCTTCACCACCGCATAGATCGCTACTGCGACGAGCGGTACCGTCCACAGGGAAGACCTGAGGTAACTCTTTAGGCTGTACCAGCGGTTCCAGTCCATGATTGGGCTCTTCCTACGTCGCGGTTCGCCTCGGACGATGAAAAGGAGACTCCTCGGGCGCGTGGAGTCTCCCGAACCAATAAGACACGCGACCTTCAGGTCGGTCAATGAGACTTTGGTCCGACAGCTCGACGCCTGAGGATGCGAAACCGCGCGACGACGATGACGAGAGATCGTTATGAAGAATGGCCGCAGGTGAGCGTCGTCTAACGCGCCATCGTGGGGAGTGCGTCTTCGGCGACTGGCGCTCCCGCCCGCACATCTTCGGCAGCGGCGGCGGTATCGGACGCCACATGGGCCAGCTTCATCAGACGCGGCTGCAGCAGCAGCGCGACGAGACCGCTCCAGCCCGTCTGATGCGAAGCGCCGACGCCACGCCCGCTGTCGCCGTGAAAGTACTCGTGGAACAGCACGAGATCAGACGAGCGCGGGTCGGCCTGCAACTGCGGATAAGCCGCCATCACCGGTCGCATGCCATGCTCGTCCTTCAGAAAGAGGGTGGTGACACGCCGTGCGAGACCGTCGGCGATCTCGCTGAGCGAGCACCGCTTGCCTGACCCAGTCGGATACTCGATGCGGAACTCGTCGCCGTAGTAGCGATGGAATTCATACAGCGATTCGATCAGCAGATAGTTGACGGGCATCCACACGGGCCCGCGCCAGTTCGAATTGCCGCCGAATACGCGCGAATCCGATTCGGCCGGCTGATACTCGATGCAGACATGCGCGCCGCCATGATCGAACTCGTACGGTGTATCGCGATGCACGCGTGACAGCGCACGCACGCCGTGATCGGACAGGAATTCGTTTTCGTCGAGCGCGCGGCGCAGCAGCGCCGTCATCCGGTATCCGCGCAGCAGCGACAGCAGCGTGGTATTGCCTTTGCCGGGTTCGGTCCAGCGCGACACCAGCTTGGCCAGGTTCGGCCGGTGATCGAGAAACCACGCGAGCCGTTCTCGCAGGCCAGGCAGGTGGCCGTATATCCGTTCTTCGAGCACATGCACGGCGAACAGCGGGATCAGGCCGACGATCGAACGAACGCGCATCGGCACACGCGTTCCATCCGGAAGATGCAGTACGTCATAGAAGAATTCGTCGCGGCCGTCCCACAGCCCTGTTCTGCAGCCCTCGCTGCAACCGACGGCTTCCGCGATATACAGGAAGTGCTCGAAAAACTTCACCGCGATTTCGACGTACGCGTTGTTGGTCATCGCGAGCTCGAGTCCGATCTGCATCAGGTCGAGCGCATACGAGGCCATCCACGCGGTGCCGTCGGCCTGGTCGATGCGGCCGCCGGTCGGCAGCGGCGAAGAGCGGTCGAAGATGCCGACGTTGTCGAGCCCGAGAAAGCCACCCTGGAAGATGTTGCGATCCTCCGCGTCCTTGCGGTTGACCCACCACGAAAAGTTCAGCAGCAGCTTGTGGAACATCACTTCGAGAAACTGGTGGTCGCCTACGCCCGTGACTTCACGGTCGAGTTCGTACACGCGCCATGTCGCCCATGCATGAACCGGCGGGTTCGCGTCGCCGAACGCCCATTCGTACGCGGGCAATTGTCCGTTCGGATGCATGTACCGTTCTTTCACGAGCAGCAGCAACTGTTTCTTCGCGAAGTCGGGATCGATCATCGCGAACGCTGCGGCATGAAACGCGAGATCCCACGACGCGTACCACGGGTATTCCCACTTGTCCGGCATCGAGACGACGTCGCCGTTGCACATATGCCGCCAGTCGGCGTTGCGACCGTAACGGCGTCCTTTCGGCGGCTTCGGCTGACCGGGGTCGCCGTCGTGCCAGCGCGTCACGTCGAACTGGTAGTACTGCTTCGTCCATAGCATGCCGGCGAGCGCCTGGCGTTGCACGAGCCGTGCATCGGCGTCGGCGATGTCGTGCTGGAGCGCCGCGTAGAACTCATCGGCCTCCGCGATCCGGCGCGCGAACAGCGCTTCGAAGTCGAGCGGCGCGTCGTCGCGCGTGATGCCCGCTGGTGCCGCCGGACGCCAGCGCAGATACAGCACCGCGCGCTCGTGCGGCGCGAGCGACAGCGCCACATGCGCGGCGGCGCGCGTGCCCGCGTCGCGGCGTATCGCCTGCTCGTCGCCATCGACGAGGTAATCGTTGAAGCCATCCTTGAACGGGCCCGCACCGGCGATGCCGAAAATGCGGCGCACATTGGTTTCGTTTTCGCAGAACAGCCATTCGATCGGCTGCGGCGCCGAGGCCGTGACGATCATCGTGCCCAGCGCGGGATTGTGCGCGATCACGCGCGCGCCTTCGGCGGACTCCGTCTCGAGCGTCAGCGAGGGCCTGCCGGGCTTGCCAGACCAGGCCCAGCGGTTGCGCGCCCAGAACAGCGGCAGCACATGGAGTGGCGCGTGCTGATCCGCGCGATTTTCGACGCTGATGCGCATCACGATGTCGTCGGGTGTGTGCTTCGCGTATTCGACCCAGACGTCGAAATAGCGATCGTCGTCGAACACGCCGGTATCGAGAATTTCGTATTCGGGCTGATCGGCGCCGCGCCGGCCGTTTTCGCCGATCAGGTCCTGATACGGATACGCATCGTGCGGGTACTTGTAGAGCATCTTCATGTACGAGTGCGTCGGCGTGCCATCGACATAAAAGTAAAGCTCCTTCACGTCTTCGCCGTGATTGCCCTGCGCATTGGTCAAGCCAAACAGCCGCTCCTTCAGGATGGGGTCGCGCCCGTTCCAGAGCGCGAGCGACACGCACCAGTCGAGTGGATCGTTGCCGAATCCGGCAATGCCGTCCTCGCCCCAGCGGTACATGCGGCTGCGCGCCTGATCGTGGGGGAAATACTCCCAGGCGGTTCCGTAGTCGCTGTAGTCCTCGCGAACCGTGCCCCACTGCCGGTCGCTCAGATAAGGCCCCCAGCGGCGCCAGCAGTCCAGGTCCGGGCCATGCAGACGGATTCCTTCCTTCGAACGGAGCAGATCGTTGGTGCGTAGCGATGACATAAGACCTCCCAAGCTGGGATCGACTGCCGAACACTTTCAGTGCGTGAGTCCCCGCCGGTCCTGTGGCGCATGCGCTGCCGGGCGGTATCTGGATGATAGGCGCCGTTTAGCCTTATTGAGTTCGGCTCCGAACCAGGGAGGTGCGGGTTACTACCGCCATCCGGCATCCATCACGATGCACGTTTTGTCCTGGCAAACGTCGTCTCTGTCCGTTGCGGGGAACGCGGCTCAGGCTCTAAATTGGCGCCATTGAGCCCAACTGGCGAGTCAGTTCGCGCTCGCCTTTTCAGGTGGCAAGGAACGATCGTGGGCCGCGGAGCGGTATTCGGTTGGCCGCAGTCCCGTCTGCTTGCGGAAGAAGCGTCCGAAATACGCCTCGTCCTGAAAGCCCAGTTCGCTGGCGATCTGCTTCACGCTGAGCGTCGAATAGCCGAGCAGCCGCTTGGCCTCATGGATCGAGCGTGCATCGATCGCCTCGATGGCCGAGACCCCGAACGTAGCGCGGCAGATGCGGGAGAGCTGGCCGGTGGTCACGCCCATCTCGCCGGCATAGCTGGCGACCGGGCGCCGCTCACGGCAATGGCGGTCGAGCAGGGCGCGGAACCGTTCGATTCGCGCGGCCATCGAGCGCTGCTCGGAACTGGCCGAGAGCCGGGCGCTCTCGCTGAGACGCCCGATCTTGACGAACAGCGTGATGGTGAGTGCGGCGCCCGCGGTGAACTGCCAGCGCTCGTGGCTCTCCGCCTCGTGCCCGATCGACTGAAATAGCGTGTCCAGAGATGTGCCGCGCTCCACGTCGGGATCGATCGACAGCACCGTCGGCGTGCGGATGAATTCCAGCAGCTCGGGCGCGGCCGTCATCGCCAGCGATTCCAGCGCGGACTGCGCGGCGGTGATTACGTGACCGTCGATGTCGCTGCGGAAGTGAAAGCCGTGGACCGAGCGCGCCGGCACGACGACGAGGCATGGCGCCTGGACGGCCCAGGTCTTGCCGTCGATGAAAGTCTCGCCGCCGCCGGCGGTGACGTACAGCACCTGGATCAGCGCATCGTGGACGTGCGGTTCGATGTCGAAGTCGAAACGCCCCGCACGCAGCGGAATGCGCTCGTAATGGACCATGTCGACCCAAGGCTGGTCGGCTTCCGCGCCATAGAGCGCGAAATGCAGCACGGTCCGGCGGCGCTGCTGGTCAGAGGCCATGATGCACGTTATGTCCTGCTCTATGTCGACTCTGTCCATTGTTCCACAGGCGCTCGACGCGTTCAATGGCGATACGGATATCAGGAAGCGTAATCGCATACGTATTTCAGGAAGGTAATTACATGAGACAGGGACTTGAAAATCGCGCAGCGGCCTCGACCCCGTACGCGCTGAACTTGCGCGGAAAGGTCTGCGTGGTCACGGGTGCGGGCAGTGGCATCGGTGCCGGCATCGCGCGCGCCTTCGCCGCTGTCGGCGCACACGTGGCGCTCGTCGTCCACGTTGCGTCGATTGCGTCGCTCAATCCGCAGACCAATAGCGGTTCTTACAGCCCGAGCAAAGCGGGCGTGCTGCTGCTGTCGCGGCAGTTGGCGGCGGAGTGGGGCCCACGCGGCGTGCGCAGCAACCGCGTGCTGCCCGGCATGATCCGCACTGCGCTGTCCGCGAAGTTCTACGAGGAGCCCGGCTTCGAGGCTCGCCGCGCCGCCGCCACCGCGAGCCGCCGCATCGGCGAGCCGGAGGACCTGGCCGGCCCGGCGCTGTTCCTCGCCTCCGATATGGCTGCCTACGTCAATGGCGCGGAGGTGCTCGTCGACGGCGGGCTCGGTTGCATGCTGATGGACATGGTTCCGCGCCCCGGCTTCAACGCTACCGCGGCCGCGTGAGCGCCATCACACCGCAACGACAGGGAGATTGGATATGACCAAGGAAATCACCTGCGATCTGGTCGTGGTCGGATCGGGTGCCGCGGGCCTCGCCACTGCGATCACGGCAGGCAAGCGCGGCCTCGATGTGATCGTGCTCGAGAAGGAGCCCGTGTTCGGTGGTACGACCGCGCTGTCGGGCGGCGTCTTATGGACTCCGCTGAGCAAATATGGCCGACAGCAGAACCCGGCCGACACCGTCGAGCGCGTGCGCGAATACATGATGAGCGAGACGGGCAATAACTACGATGCCGCCGCGGTCGAGTGCTTTGTCGAAAACGGGCCGAAAATGGTCGAGTTCTTCGAGCGCGAGACCGAAATGAAGTTCGTGCCCACGCTCTATCCGGACTATCACCCGGATGCGCCCGGCGCCGTCGCCATCGGCCGCTCGATCCTCGCCGCGCCCTATGACATTCGCGGGCTGGGCAAGGACATGCGCCGCCTCAAGCAGCCGCTCGAGACGATCACGTTCGTGGGGATGATGTTCAATTCCTCGAACGCGGACCTCAAGCACTTCTTCCGCGCGACCAGGTCGATCGTTTCGTTCCTCTATGTGGCGCGCCGTCTGGCTACGCACATCAAGGAACTGGCGCTCTACCGGCGCGGAATCAACGTCACGAGCGGCAACGCGCTCGCCGCGAGGCTCGCGAAGTCGGCGCTGGCGATCGACATTCCGATCCTCACTTCGACGCCCGTGAAGGAACTGCTGAGCGAGAGCGGCAAGGTGACCGGTGTGCGCGCGAGCGCCGCGGACGGTGAGCTTCGAATCACCGCCCGGCACGGCGTCGTGCTGGCTTGTGGCGGCTTTCCGCACGATTTGAAGCGCATTGCGCAGGTCTATCCGCATGTGAAGCGTGGCGGTGAGCATCTGTCGCCCACGCCCGTCGGCAATACCGGCGACGGGCTGACCCTGGCGGAGAAGGTGGGTGGTGCCGTGAAGCTCGGCTTCGCCGATGCGGCGGCCTGGATGCCTGTCTCGAAGGTGCCCTTCGGCAAGGGCCGCACTGGCGTGTTTCCGCATCTGCTCGACCGGTATAAGCCCGGCGTGATCGGCGTGCTGCGCAGCGGTCAGCGCTTCACCAATGAATCGAACTCCTACCACGACGTTGGCGCCGCTTTGATGCGCGCTTGCGAGGGTGAACGGGAGACGGCGATGTGGCTGATCTGCGATAAGGTGGCGCTGGGCAAGTATGGACTGGGCTATGCCAAGCCCGCACCGATGCCGGTGGGGCCGCTGCTGCGCAAAGGCTACCTGATCAAGGGCGACACGATCGGCGAGCTGGCGCGCAATTGCGGCATCGCTCCCGATGCGCTCGAAATGACGGTCCATGCCTACAATCGCGATGCCGAGCGCGGAGAGGACCCGGCGTTCCATCGCGGTCGCACCTCGTTCAACCGTTATCTCGCCGATCCGGACCACAAGCCCAATCCTTGCGTTGCGCCTATCGCGACCGGCCCCTTCTATGCGGTGAAGGTGGTGATGGGCGATCTGGGCACCTTCGACGGCCTCGAGACGAGCGTCACTGGCGAAGTGCTGCGGGCCGACGGCAGCGAGATCGAGGGCCTTTACGCGGTCGGCAATGACCGGCGCAGCGTGATGGGCGGCAACTATCCGGGCGCCGGTATCACGCACGGGCCGAATATGACGTTCGGCTTCGTCACCGGTAACGCGATCGCCACCAAAGCCATGACTTCCAAAGAGGAGGTGTGCGCATGAATACACGCTCCATGTATCTGGCAAAGCCCCTGTTGGATTTCCGGGTCTACACGATCGCGCTACGCAAGATGCCCGAGTTTCTCGACGTGTTCGACAGGCTCGCGATGCCAATCCTGCTCGAGACGCTTGGACATCCGCTCGGCTTTTGGACGAGCATGGTCGGGCCGCAGAACCAGTTCACCCACCTGTGGGGGTATGACGATCTGGCCGACTACGAACGACGGTGCCTGGCACGCGATACGCACCCGGACTTCCCCGCCTATCTGAAAGCATCGGGCCATCTCATTACGGCGCAGGAGACACGGCTCATCCGCGCCACCGCGCTGGATAGCGTCGCAAAGTAAGCCGAAGCTGTCCGCCGAAGCGGGCTCCATCGCGGAGCCCGCGTGCTTCTCTCACGGAAGAGGCGGCTCAGGTCTGGTTGCCCCACAGATCGTCGATCGCGCGGATCGCCAGCAGGTATCCGTTCGCATTGCGCGACGCAACGAAAATGAACTGGCTCGGCTGAGCAATATGGCGGGATTTCCGAGTCGGCCGCCGCTCGGCAAGGGATGAAAAATTTGCGGGCACATCCCTCCGCGCATGCTTCTCCACCTGCATTGACGCGCACTACGCAGCAGAAAATTTCGCACCTTATCCCCGCTTTCCCTGTCAAACGATAAGCCGCCCGAACCGCCGTTCGGGGCGCCGGCACTTCCGCGCCTACAGGCACGGGTTGTGCACGTGATCTCCTGCACGCATTCGACATCGGAAGAATAGGGAGGGCGGTCATGACCACGACTGCCAGTTTTCACATCGGGTATACGCGATATCTCGGTCCCGATAGCGAGCCCGTACAGCCATTGCCGGCCTTCGCGCGGGAACCCGAGGCGCTGATTTCCCTCTTTCGCGCGATGGTGCTGACCCGCGCATTCGATACCAAAGCGGTCGCGCTGCAGCGCACCGGCAAGCTCGGCACTTTTGCATCGTCGGTCGGGCAGGAGGCGATCGGAGTGGGCGTCGCGAGCGCGATGCAGGCCGATGACGTGCTGTTCCCTTCATATCGCGATCATGCGGCGCAATTGCTGCGCGGCGTCACGATGACGGAAAGCCTCTTGTATTGGGGCGGTGACGAACGCGGCAGCGACTTCAGCGTGCCGCGGCTCGACTTTCCAAATTGCGTTCCTATTGGCACGCAGGTGTGTCATGCCGCCGGCGCGGCCTACGCGTTCAAGCTGCGCGGCGAGCCGCGCGTCGCCGTGACGATCTGCGGCGATGGCAGCACATCGAAGGGCGACTTCTACGAAGCGATGAACATGGCGGGCGTCTGGCAGGCCCCGCTCGTGCTCGTCGTCAACAACAACCAGTGGGCGATCTCGGTGCCGCGCAGCAGGCAGAGCGCGGCGCAGACGCTCGCGCAGAAGGCAATCGCGGCGGGCATCGACGGCTTGCAGGTCGACGGCAACGATGTGATCGCCGTGCATCAGGTGATGCATGCGGCACTCGCGAAAGCGCGCCGAGGCGACGGCCCGACGCTGATCGAAGCGCTCAGCTATCGACTCGGCGATCACACGACGGCCGACGATGCAACGCGCTATCGCGACTCGGATGAGATTCAGAAGCAATGGGAACAAGAGCCGCTGCTGCGTTTGCGCAAGTATCTGATGCGGATGAACTTCTGGGACAAAGCGCAGGACGAGCAACTCGGCCGGGCGTGTCACGCGCAGGTCGAGACAGCCGTCGAGGCGTATCTGGCTATGCCGCCCCCCGATACTTCCGCGATGTTCGATCACCTGTACGAGACGCTGCCGCATGCCATGCGTGAGCAACTGGAAAGCGCGCAGCGATTCGCGCCGATCGCGGGCAATGGTCGGCATGGTCAGAACGGAGGCACCGGCCATGGCTGATCTGAACATGATCGATGCGCTCAATCTGGCGCTTGCGTACGAACTCGAGCACGATCCCGCCGTCGTGCTGCTCGGCGAGGACATCGGCGTGAACGGCGGCGTGTTTCGCGCGACGGTCGGCCTGCAGGCACGCTTCGGAACGCAACGTGTGCTCGACACGCCGCTCGCCGAGGCAGCGATCGCGGGCACCGCGATCGGCATGGCGGCGATGGGACTGAAGCCCGTTGCCGAGATCCAGTTCAGCGGGTTTCTGTATCCGGCGATCGATCACGTGCTCAATCATGCGTCGCGTCTGCGGCATCGGACCCGCGGACGCCTCACCTGTCCGCTGGTGATCCGCACACCCTGCGGCGCAGGCATCCATGCACCCGAACATCACTCCGAAAACCCCGAAGCGCTGTTCGCGCACATTCCCGGCTTGCGCGTTGTCACGCCGTCGTCGCCGGCGCGCGCGTACGGGCTGTTGCTGGCCGCGATTCGCGATCCCGACCCGGTGATCTTCTTCGAGCCGACGCGGCTTTATCGGCTGTATCGGCAGACAGTGGAAGACAACGGCGAAGGGCTGCCGCTCGACACCTGCTTTACGCTGCGTGACGGCTCGGATGTGACGCTGGTGTGCTGGGGCGGTGCCGTGCAGGACGCACAGGGCGCCGCCGATCTGCTCGCGCAGGAAGGCGTGATGGCCGAAGTGATCGACGTCGCGACCCTCAAGCCGATCGACATGAACACGATCCTGGCCTCGGTCGCGAAGACGGGGCGCTGCGTGATTGTGCACGAGGGTTCGCGCACGGGCGGCATCGGCGCGGAGATCGCCGCCAATATCGCCGAGCGCGGACTTTATTCGCTGCTCGCGCCTGTGCAGCGGGTGACCGGCTACGACGTCGTGGTGCCGCTGTACCGGCTCGAGAATCAATACATGCCTGGTGCCTCGCGCATCGTCGCCGCGGTGCGGCAAGCTATGGAGGCGTCATAAAGCCATGAAGATCTTCAAACTGCCGGACCTCGGCGAAGGCTTGCAGGAAGCGGAAATCGTCGAATGGCATGTGAGCGACGGCGATGAAGTGCGGGCGGATCAACCGTTGCTGTCGGTCGAAACGGCGAAGGCGATCGTCGAGATTCCGTCGCCGCAATCCGGCCGCATCACGAAGCTGTTCGGACGGACGGGCGATATCGTGCATCTGGGCGCGCCGCTCGTCGCGTTCGAGGGCGAGGCCGATGATGCAGACGCGGGCACTGTCGTCGGCCATATGGAAGTCGGCCAGCATGTCGTGCAGGACGCGCCTGCGTCGCCTGGCACGGGCGGTGGCGTCAGCGCGGGCGGCGGTGTGATCAAGGCGATTCCGGCGGCGCGCGCGCTAGCGCGCAAGCTGGATGTCGATCTCTCGATGGTGACGCCGTCCGGCCCGGAAGGCGTCATCACGGCGGCTGACGTGCAGCGCGTCGCGAAGATACTTGGCGAAGTCGGTCCGCCCGAAGTGCTGCGCGGCGTGCGGCGTGCGATGGCGCACAACATGGCGCGAGCGCAAAGCGAAGTGGCCGCCGCGACCGTGATCGACGATGCCGACATTCACGCATGGCCGCCGCACACCGACGTGACGATCCGCCTGATCCGCGCGCTGGTCGCGGGCTGCCGCGCCGAGCCGGCACTGAACGCATGGTTCGACGGACATGCGGGGCGACGCCACGTACTTGAGAAGATCGATCTCGGCATTGCCGTCGATCTGCCCGATGGGCTTTTCGTGCCGGTGCTGCGCGACGTCGCGCATCGCGATGCGGCGGATCTGCGCGGCGGTCTCGACCGGATGCGCGCCGATATCCGCGCGCGCAAGATTCCGCCGGAAGAAATGCGCGGCAACACGATCACGCTGTCGAACTTCGGGATGATTTCGGGGAAATACGCGGCGCCCATCGTCGTGCCGCCCACCGTCGCGATCCTCGGCGCGGGGCGCATCCATGAACAGGTCGTCGCGGCAGACGGCGCGCCTGCCGTGCACCGGATCTTGCCGCTCAGCCTGACGTTCGATCATCGCGTCGTGACAGGCGGCGAGGCGGCGCGCTTCCTGGCGGCGACGATCGCGGATCTGCAGAACGCGGGGTAGCGGTTAGCGTGTGCTAGGCGTGATTCGCCAGCATCGCATCGATAAGAGCGCGCGCCTCGCGGTCGATGTTCGCGAGGGCAACGCTCTCCGACTCGTATGTAACGGGATCGGCGAAGTCACCGGTGACGTGTTGTTTTCGAGTCCTTCTGCGTAACGACCACGTGACGCGATAGGTCAGCGCGATTCCATCGGACAAACGCGCCGTGCGTGGCTCCATGTGCGCTTCGATAACGAATCCGCGATAGCGCCCGACGATGTGACGTTTCATCGATTGACGAACGATCAGGCAGCCAGGCGGCCTATCCCCATTTCCGGACGGCGCAGGCCCGGCGGGAACACGTGCCATGTGCCGTCGGCATGGCGAAAGAAGAAGAGTGAAAACGTCCCGGACGGCCGATCGATCTGGATGCACACGCGGCATGTGCCGCCCGAGCGGCAACGATCGAGCAGACGCACGCACGCCCCGCGGCCCCGTGTCGGGCCAACGAGTTTTTCGACCTCGGAACGCAGTGACCTGTTGCCCGCCATGATTTTCCCTTCGATATCCGATGAGTCGATGCTATGGATATCGGCGCGTGCGTCCAATCGGCGCGGGCGGAATGTCGTCTCAGGAAGCGCTGATTTCGGCCGTCAGGATTTCCTGAATCAGGACCAGCACGTGGAACGGCAATATTCAAAGATCCAGAACCAGCTCCGCGGATTTCGCTCGCGACACGCATACCATGATCTGCGTTTCTTTCTCGTCGTCGCGCAGCACCAGATCACGATGATCTGCCTGCCCTGAGCACAGCGCTGTCTTGCACGAGCCGCAGGTGCCGCTTTCGCACGAACTCGGCACGCGGACGTTGGCGTCGCGCAGCACCTCGAGGATCGAGCGATTGGCGGGAATGTCGAACGAAGTGCCGCTGCGCGAAAGCCGCACGGTGAACGGCGTGCTTTCGCGTGCATTCGCATTGCTTGCGCCGAAGCTCTCGAAGTGCACCGTGCCCGACGGCCAGTGGCCGGTCATGTCCCGCACGGTGTCCATCAGCGCCTGCGGTCCGCAGCAGTACACGTGTTGCGCCGGCTTCGACCGCTCGAATACGGGCCAGAAGTCGAATGCTTTCGACGGGTCGCCGTGATCGTGATGAATCTTCACGTCGGAACGCCATTCGTCGCTGGTCAGTTCATCGAAGAACGCCGTGCCTTCCGGATCGCGCGCGAGGTAGTACAGCTTGAACGAGCGCAGGCCTTCCGCCCGCAACTGCCGCGCCATCGACAGCATAGGTGTGATGCCGATGCCGCCAGCGACGAGAACGAATGACTTGGCGCGCTCATCGAGGGGAAACTCGTTGCGGGGCAAGGAGACGTCCACGGCGTCGCCCTCGGCCGTATCGTCGATGAAGCTCATCGAACCGCCGCGTCCGTTGCTGTCGCGCTTGACCGCGATGACGTAGCGATGACGCTCCTGCGAGTCATTGCACAGCGAATAACTGCGCCGCGAACCGTTGGGCACCACGGCGGTCAAGTTCGCCCCCGCCTCGAACGCCGGCAGCGGCGCGCCTTGCGGGTCGGTCAGTTCAAAGCGCCAGATGTCACGGGCGATCTTCTCCTTGCCGGCAATCTTCAGTCGAAGAAAACCGTCTTCGAGTGGGGGCGTCATGTCTGTCTCCTTCTGACCAGTCCAGTCTTGCGTTGCATCAACATGGACCGCATCTTATTGCTAGATCTCTAATGATGCAAGTCAAGAAGCACGATTTTTCGCGGTGTTACTCTCGGTATAAACCCGTGCTTGTCAGCGACATAAAGCCGCCGTAACCTGAATATTAGAGCTCTAATCAAACTATCCAGAAAGAAATTCGGAGAGATTCAGTCATGGCACATTCAACGTTGCACTCAGGGGACCTATCCCTGTCTGCCATAGCCGATTCGGCGGCGGAGGAGGCGACATACCGCAAGATCACGCTGCGGCTCATGAGCTTTCTTTTCCTGTGCTGGGTCCTCAACTATCTCGATCGCGTCAACGTCAGCTTCGCGCAGCTACAACTGAAGCACGATCTCGGGTTGAGCGACGCGGCGTACGGGCTCGGCGTGAGTCTGTTCTTTATCGGCTACATCCTGCTCGAAGTGCCGAGCACGCTGCTGCTGCGGCGCATTGGCGCCCGCAAGACCGTCACCCGGATCATGTTGCTGTGGGGCGGCATCTCCACTGCCATGGCTTTCATGACCGCTCCGTGGCAGTTCTATCTCGCGCGCACGCTCCTCGGCGCGGCCGAAGCGGGCTTTTGGCCCGGCATCATCCTCTATCTGTCGTACTGGTATCCGGCGAAGCGCCGCGCTCGTATTACGTCGCGGTTCCTGCTGGCGATCGCGGTTGCGGGGATTATCGGCGGCCCGCTTTCCGGGTTCATCCTGCAAAACTTCATGGACGTCTGGGGTTTTCGCAACTGGCAGTGGCTGTTCTTCCTTGAAGGCTTGCCGGCCGTGATTGCCGGTGTCGTTGCCTACTTCTACCTGATCGACCGTCCGCAGGATGCGAGGTGGCTGACCGAGGAGCAAAAACGAATCGTCATCGGCGCGCTCGACGAGGAAGGCCGCAGCAAGCCGCATAACTCGCCGAGCACGCTCCTCGCGGCGCTGCGCGACCCGCGCGTGTACGTGATTGCCGCGGGCTGGGCCACGGTGCCCATCTGCGGAACCATCCTCAACTACTGGACGCCCACGATCATCAAGCAGTCAGGCGTTTCGAACCTGCTGCAGATCGGCTTCCTGTCGGCGCTGCCTTATATCGTCGGCGCGGTCGCCATGGTGCTGATCGCACGCAGCTCCGACCTGCGGCTCGAGCGCCGCTGGCACTTCGTGTTGTCGACGACAGCGGGCGCCACGGGCGCGGTGCTCCTGACGGTGCTGACGAACAACTCGGTTGCCGCCATCGCGTGCCTGAGCCTCGTTTCGGTGAGCTATTTCGCGGCCGCAGCCATTATCTGGACCATTCCGCCGAACTACCTGAAGGGCGCGGCGGCTGCCGGCGGTATCGGCGTGATCAGCAGTCTTGGCCAGGTGGGCGCTTTCTTCGCACCAATAGTCCTCGGCTGGGTGAAGAGCGCGACCGGCAGCTTCTCGGCCGGCATCCTGCTGGTCGCGGCGCTCGTTTTCATCGGCGGCATCGCCGTCTTCTTCGGCGTGCCGCGCGAGCGGCAGGCACAGCAATCCGGCGCGTGACGATGCACGCGACGACCAGCATTTTGACAGTCAGACAGGAACAGGAATGAGCAAGCTTCAACTTTCCATCGCGGTGGGCAACTACGACCGGATGCGGCCGTTGATCGACGGCGACGTGCAGATCGACGGAGTAGACCCCGTGTTCATGCTGCAGGACCCGGAGGAAATCTTCTTTCGTGCGTTCCGGCACGCGGATTACGACATTTGCGAGCTGTCGCTCAGCAGCTATTCGGTGAAGACGGCCGCGGGCACGTCGCCCTACATCGCGGTGCCGGTTTTTCCGTCGCGCGCATTCCGCCACAGCTCTATCTACGTGCGTTCAGACCGTGGGATCGACCGGCCCGAGGACCTGAAGGGCAAACGCATCGGCGTGCCGGAATATCAGCTGACCGCCAACGTATGGGTGCGGCTCTTTCTCGAAGAAGAATACGGCGTGAAAGCATCGGATATCCGCTGGGTGCGCGGCGGCTACGAGGATCCGACGCGCGTTGAGAAGATTGCGCTGAAGCTTCCCGAAGGCGTCGTGCTGGAAAACGCGCCAGAAGGACAGACGATCTCGAATCTGCTGGCCAATGGCGAGATTGACGGCGTGATCGGACCGCGCGCGCCGTCGTGCTTCGACCGCGGGCATCCGAGGGTCAAGTACCTTTTCGATGATCCGCAAGAGAGCGCCGCCCAATGGTACGAGCGCAGGAAGCTTTTCCCGATCATGCACACCCTGGGCATTCGCAAGACCCTCGCGGATCAGCACCCGTGGCTGCCCGGTGCGATCGCGAAGGCGTTCGAGCAATCGAAGGAAGTCGCGCTGTCCCGTTTGAGCGACACCTCGGCGACCAAGGTGACGCTGCCGTTCATCGAGGACCAGTTGCGCAATGCGCGGCGTCTGATGGGGCACGACTTCTGGTCGTATGGATTCGCCAACAATGAACAGGTGCTCGACCGCTTTCTCGCGCAGCACCACGCCGAGGGACTGTCGAGCCGACGCCTCGAGCCTGCCGAACTGTTCCACCCGGCCAGCCTTGAGCGATTCAAGATCTGATCCCTCGCGGCCGTTGTTCGCGCCGTCGCGCATCCGGCAGGTGCTGGGTGCGCGATGGATGCGCGGAAGGGAACAACGCATCCAGAATAATCAGTCGTCCAGAATAGAGATGAAAATGAAGAGACACACATTCCCGCTCGCCTGCGGCGGGTTGCTGACGCTCGCCTGCACGGCGGCCCATGCGCAGAGTTCGGTTACGCTGTACGGCATCGTCGATGCGGGCGTCGAGTACGTCAACCGGGTGACCCAAGGCAAACAGACGGGCTCGGTGATCCGCGAGCAGTCGGGCAATCTCGCCGGATCGCGCTGGGGGCTCAAGGGCTCGGAGGATCTCGGCGGCGGCTACAAGGCCGTGTTTACGCTGGAGGGCGGCTTCAACGTGAACACCGGCGCGCTGGGTCAGAGCGGACGGCTGTTCGGCCGCAAGGCATTCGTTGGCGTCTCGACGCCGTACGGCACGCTCACGCTCGGACGTCACCAGAACCTGCTTTACGAGTTGATGTACAAGTACGACGCGCTGACGTTCAACCCCAGCTACTCCGCGCAAAGCATGGACAGCCAGTTCGTGAACCGCGCGGACAACTCGGCGCGCTATGGCGTGCATCTCGGCGGCGTTACGTTCGCAGCGCTGTATAGCACCGGATTCGACGCGACGATTCCGAACGGTGCGAACGTGCCCGGCGCAACGAAAGTGGGCCGCGAAATGAGCGCGGCGGTGCTGTATGACCGCGGGCCGTTCAGCATCGGCCTGACGTACGACCAGTTGCAGGGCACCTCGATCGCGACGCAGAGCGACGCACAGCAGCGCGCGCTGCTCGGCCTCTCGTACGACTTCGGGCCGGTCACGACGCTGGCGGGCCTGCGCTGGCTGAACACGCGCAATACGGATGCGCCGCCGAGTTCGCTGCTCTACTGGGGTGGCGTGACCTGGAGGGTGAATGCACCGCTTTCCATTTCCGCCAGCGTCTATCACACGCAGTTTCGCAATCCGCACGGCGGCCCGACGATGGGGGCATTGCTCGTCGACTACTCGCTGTCCAAGCGCACCGACGTATATGCGGAAGGGGCGTATGTCTCCAATCGTTCGTTTTCCAATGTCGGTATTCGCGGCACGGGCGTGGATATTGCGCCAGGCATGGACCAGGCGGGCGTGACCGTGGGCATTCGCCACACCTTCTGAGCGGTCCGGGCGCTGCGCTCCAGTGCCTCTCGCGCGGGCTAAAGCGCTATGATTATCAGCGGTGTGGTCACAATAACAGCGAGGAAGGCATGGCAGCAGCACGTACTTCGGGCAGAGGCAAGGGCAAGGGCGGGGTCGCGAGCGAGGACCCCATTCTGCGGCACTGGCGTGAGGCGGTACCGGACGATCGTCTCGCTCACCTGGTGAAGGATGCGGGCCGCGCGATGATTCGCGGTCTGCAAATGCGCCTGGCGCAGCATGAAGTTTCGTTCGGTCACTGGGCGTATCTGCGCGTGCTATGGGTCACCGACGGGCTGACGCAGAAGGAGCTCAGCGACGAGACCGGCACCACCACCCCCACCACGTTCAGTGCGGTGTCGGCAATGGAAAAGCTCGGCTATGTCGAGCGCCGCTACGAGCCCGGCAATCGCAAGAACACGCACGTCTATCTGACGCCGCGCGGACGGAGCCTGAAACACAAACTCGTTCCGCTCGCGGAAGAAGTCAACGAAATTAGCGTCCGGGGCCTGAAAGCCACCGAGATCAACGTCGCACGCAAGGTTCTGCTGACGATCATCGAGAACATGGCACGCGACGAATCGGAGTCGGACGACCCGGCGCTGCGTATTCCGTCGACTCGGGAAGTGGGGAATCTGATCGCGGCGCGCGGGGAAGAAGTCGATCAGGATTGACGCGCGGCTCGGCGTTGCGGGTCATTCCCGAGTGGCAAATTCATTAAAGATCTAATAATATTGGCGGGCGTGCCAAGTCCATGACAGGCACGACGGCAGGCCACGGCATGCTGCTGCTCCTTCGCTCAAAACATACGGATCTGGAATGGATGGAATGACCCGCGCGGCGATAACGCGCAACGCCCGCGATGCGCTCGCAGAAGATGTCGGCGAGGCCGACTGGACGTCGCTACTGATCGACCCCGACGCTTCAGCCGAAGCGGTCTTGACGGTGCGCGAACCTGCGCTGTTGTGCGGCAGACCGTGGTTCGATGAAACACTGCGGCAGGTCGACCCGCGCATCACCATTGAATGGTTGGTCGGCGAGGGCGAACGGATGCACGAAGGGCAGACCGTCTGCCGGATCGCTGGTCCGGCGCGCGGCATGCTCACCGCCGAGCGCACCGCGCTCAACTTCATTCAGTTGCTTTCTGGCGTGGCCACCGAGACAAGCGTGATGACGCGGATCATAAAAGGCACATCTGCGCGGATTCTCGACACGCGAAAAACGCTTCCAGGATTGCGCCTCGCGCAAAAATACGCAGTTCGTGTTGGCGGCGGCGAAAACCATCGTCGGGGGCTGTACGACGGAATCCTGATCAAGGAAAACCACATCGCGGCGGGTGGCGGCATTGCGTCGACCCTTCGCGCTACCGAAGCATTGGGTGCAGGTGTGCCCGTGCAGGTCGAGGTGGAGACGCTCGATGAATTGACGGAAGCGTTGGCTGCTGGCGCCGCGGCGATTCTGCTCGACAATTTCTCCATCGAATCGATGCGCGAGGCTGTGCGTGTCACCGCGGGGCGCGCCGAACTGGAAGTCTCGGGCGGTGTGACCGAGCGGACGCTGCGAACGATTGCCGAAACCGGCGTGGACCGTATTTCGTTGGGCAAGCTGACGAAGAACATCAGGGCGATCGATTTTTCACTGCGCTTCGCGGCGTTCGACGGATAAGCGGAGGTCGGGGCGCATGTGTGCGCTCCGTAGAAGGAAACGCCGATAAAAAATCCCTCGTTTGAACTGTGCATGCGCAGTTCAAAACGAGGGTTTTTTGCGCTTACCTCGAACTATCCAAGCGTCACATCTGCGCCCGTTTCGCTCGACTTCAGAATCGCGATACAGATTTCCAGTGTGCCCTTCGCCCATTCGCCATCGTGAAGGGGCGAGCGTGCGTCCACGACCGCGCCATACACCTCGTCGATGACTTCGGCGCGCGGCACGGCGGGCGCAGGCAGCGGCAGCGTTTGGCGCTGCTCGTCGCCGTAGACGACGATCGAATCGGGCAGCGGGCGCAGGTCGGCGCGTTCGCACGAGACGATGATCGGGCCGAAATGCTGATGAAAGCGCGGCGGCTCGTGCGCGTCGGCCGTTGGCGGCTTGTATGCGGAACCGCCGTAGGTGCCGGCCGCTTTGAGCCTGGCCTCGTCGGCCGAGGACGCGAGCGTCTCCAGACGGCGGCGGGCGCTGCCGTACGTGTCGGGGCTCGTACGATCGCCCATTTCGCCGATCCAGCCGCTCCACTCTTCGGTGTTGAAGTGGCCATAGCCGTTGTACGAGAGCGAGGCATAGGCACCGTTCTCGAACCAGATCAGCGCCGAATAAGCGCCTTCGGTCGGGCGGGACGGATCCCACCGTCCCACGCTCGCGCGCAGCCGCGTCGCGCGCGAGCCGGCGAGCATTCGCACGATATCGACCTGATGAGCCGCCTGGCTGAAGACGGCGCCGCCACCTTCAGCCGTGGCCAGCTCCTCGGGCCGGCGCGGGCGATACAGATAGTCGGTGTAGTTGACGGCCTGGATCATTTTCACCGCGCCGAAATCGCCACGACCGATCAGTTCGCGCGTACGCAGGTACGGCGTGTCGAAACTATGGCAATGGCCGACGATCAGATGCACGTTCGCTGCGCGGCATGCAGCGATCATGCGATCGCAGTCCGCTGCGGCGAGCGCCATCGGCTTTTCGACCAGCACGTGCTTGCCCTTTGACGCGGCAATTTCAGTGTGCTGCGCGTGGAACTGGTGCGGACTCGCAACGTAGATGATCTCGACGTTGGGGTCAGCCGCCAACTCCGCCACGTCCGCATAGGTGGGCGCCGCGAAGTCGGCGGCGAACTGCCGCCGCGCTTCGTCACGCGGATCGCACGCAGCGACGAGCTGGACTCTGGGGTCGCGCAGGAAGGTCGGCAGCATCAGCGAGAATGCCCGTCCCAGTCCTGCGACCCCGATGCGCAAACGGCGCTGCTCCATGGCCGTGTGCCTCCCGTTATTGCTTGACCTGATAGTCCGTTGCGAGCGCGGACGGCTGGTCGGCGGGTTCCGGATTCTTCTTGCTGACGTAACGCGCGGCATACGTGCGCCAGTCGATTTCCTTCGGCACGACAGCCTGGTACGAGCACACTTCCCGCGAAATCGCCTTTGCACCGGTACCAATTGCTTCGCCATCCTTCTCGAATTCGGCGATCGCATCGATCATGCGGCGGCGGAATTCGACGATGGCGAGATCGCTCGCGCCGAGGCGCTCGTCCGAGCGGTTCGCGATCGGGCCCATCGTGACCCACATCGCAATGTCCTGGTTCGGGAAGCCCGAAATGCCGGTGAAATTGCCAGCCTTCATCGCCTGGCGGTCCTGCCAGAAGCGGTTGTCGTGATTGCGCAGCGGACGATAGTACTGGTCGAGGTCAACACCGACCTGCTGACGCAGGAACTTGCGCCACGTTTCGGTTTCCGGCGTCGTCTCCGGATCGCCCCAGGCGATGAAGTAGAACGCCGTGTTCGTGTCGTCCATCGGCACGTTGATGTTTGCAACGTTGTACAGGTTGTTCGGCGGAATCAGCACCGTTCCCGGCGCCACGAACACCGTGGAGCGCACGTAGTCGTGCGTGTTGGCGTTGAAGATCGGGCGGCGCAGCGCGGCGTAACGGAAGCCGTAGTCGGTGCGCTCGACCTGCAGGCGCGGGGCCTTGTCGGTGGACGGGCGCAACCAGTTCTTCGCGGTCGCTTCGGCGCCGCCCACGCGCGCCGGCACGAAGTCCGACGAATGCAGGCTGGAGCTGTGCGCGGAGTCGATCGCGCCTTCGAGGATTTGCGCCCAATTGCATGGCAGCAGCGCCTTGGCGATGCTCACGCGGGTGTCGGAAGTCGGCGCCCAGGCCGGCGGCACGAATTCGGGGATCGCGTCTTGCGGGCCCATATATGCCCATACCATGCCTCCCCATTCCTGCACCGGGTAGGCCTTGTGCTTGACCTTGTCGGTCATGCAGCTCGCTGCCGGCTCGGACACCATTTCAAGCACGTTGCCCGAGACGTCGAACTTCCAGCCGTGATACAGGCAGCGCAGGCCGGAGTCTTCATTGCGGCCGTAGACGAGCGATGCGCGACGGTGCGGGCAGTACTCGTCCAGCACGCCAACGCTGCCTTCCGAGTCCCGGAATACAACGAGGTCCTCGCCAAATACGCGCGCCTTGACCGGCGCGCCGTCCGGCTCGCTGACTTCTTCGATGAGGCAAACCGGCGTCCAGTGCCGGCGCATCAGTTGGCCCATCGGGGCATCGCCTTCGACGCGGCACAGCAATTCATTTTCTTGGTGGGTCAGCATGTAATGTCTCCCGGCGAAAGCTCGCCTTCATCAACAGGTGTTGCCCAACTATATTAGATATCTAGTGAAAATGGCAAGAGCCTTTCGAGACATCAGGGAAAGTACGTATGGTCGAAAGCGACCCTGGCTCAGGAATATTCGATCTCTAATGTAAAGTGGCGGGATTCATCGCCGATGGATCGGATTTGCGAGGCGCTGGTGTGCCACCCGGCTAGTCTCGAAAGACGGAAGGATTCCAGCCGCGCTGATGACGGAACGCTGGCAAATTCGCGGCGTTCTATGTTGGACGGCTATGATAGAGCCCTTGATAAAGCCGGATTGAACGGACATGACAGACTCTGTATTGAAAGATGTCGAAGCCCCTGTGCGGGAAAGTGACAACAGTCTTGTGTGGTCAGACGCACGGCTACTCGGCTTCACGCCGATGGATGACGTGCATAAGGAATTCTACGAAGTCGCGCTACGGCTCGTGACCTGCACCGATGCGAGCGCCCTTGCCGCGATCGAGGAATTCGAAAAACACGCGGTCAGCCATTTCGAGCAGGAAGATGAATGGATGCGCACGACCAACTTTCCGCCGCGCGATTGCCACATCGAAGAACACGAAGCCGTACTGAAGTCAGTGCGGGACGTTAAAGCAGCGGTCAAAGCAGGGCAGGCTGGTTGCGCGCTGGTGCATGACATCGGCATGCATCTGTACAACTGGTTTCCCGGACACGCCGACTACCTGGATTCGGCGCTTGCCGCATGGATGACCAAACAGACGATGGGTGGAAAGCCTGTTGTGTTAAGACGGACGATTTGAAGTTTGCCGTTTCGACCGTCGAAATACACTGGGCGCCATAAGTTGTAGCCGGCAGACTGCTGGCTCAACCCATGTCGCGTAGTTCCCGCCGCATAATCTCGAGAGCGGTTGATTTCCGTAGCGTGTTTTGCGCGCTCAGAGTTTTGCCGCGCTGCGGCTCCCGTCAACGCATCGTCGCTTGCGGGCGTCGTTGCTGGAATCTCCGCGGACGATATCAGCCCCGTTCAACTACCCGACTCGCGCAGCACGACGTCGCCCAGTTCGGCGAGGCGGGCGGCATCGACGCGCACGCTCGGGCAGGAGATGCCCATGGCGGCGATCATCTCGTCGTGCGCGTCGTAGATGGGGCGAGCCACGCAGCGGATGCCATCGGTGAATTCCTCGTCGTCGATGGCATAGCCGCGCTGACGTGTCAGTTCCAACTCCTGCGCGAGAGCCGGCTCCGAGGTCAGGGTGCGCAACGTGTAGGGGACCAATTCCGCCGGCGCTTCGGCATGGCCGAAGGCCAGGAACGCTTTGCCGAGCGCCGTGCAGTGCAGCGGCGACAGGGCGCCGATCGGATGATCGACCTTGAGCGGCAAGGTCGAGTCGACCTTGTCGATATACCAGACGCGCGAGCCGACCAGCACCGCCAGATGCGTGCACTCCCCGGTGGACGCAGCGAGCCTTTCCAGCGCCGGGCGCCATGCTTCCTTGATCGCCACGACTTCCTCGAGCGTGCGTTGTACCGGCTTGCCCGGCTGACTGCCGTTCGAGGCCAGATAGCGCCGGTTGGAATCCTGCGCCGCATAGCCGGCGGCAACCAGCGTCTTCAGAAGATGGGCGGCCATGGATTTGTCCATTTCGAGTTCGCTCGCGAGTTCCGTTAGCCGGACGGGGCCGCGATGAGTCCGCAGATACGTCAGTGCTTCGAGGCCACGAGTCAGGGACTGGAGCAGTCGCATGAATATCCCTCCACGCCAGTAAAAGTTTTTCTCTGTAAAACACAAAAAGTTTTATATAGGAAAACTGTAGCCGAAAAATCACCCAATGTAGGGAATTACACGGATTTTTTTACGCTATAGGTGAAGTACTGTTGTGCGTATGCAAATTGAGCGCTAGTGGATCAGGTCGGTCTGAGGGGCGAGTTCAGTTTTCTAATCCAAGTTGTTTTGCATGCGTCAACTTTACGGAGGCAGGCATGTTGGGGAGACACGGAATAAAGCGTCGCGCGCTTGTGCTGGCTGCTCTACTGGCTTCAGCCGCGGGATTCACGACCCCGGCCTTCGCGGATTCGGGCGAAGTGTCGATCAGCGACTATTTCACGGGCGACATGGGGGAGAAGGCGTTCAACGAACAGCTCGCCAAATTCACCACGGCGACCGGGATCGCAATCAAGCAAAGCCCGGTGGGACACGAAGATTTCAAGTCGGTGATACTGGTGCGCGCGGCCGGACATAGTCTGCCCGACGTATTCAGTTTCTGGGCGGGCGCCAAGACGCAATTCATCGCCGATTCGAAGAGCTTGCATCCGATCGACGGCATGTGGAAGACCGCGGGGCTGGATTCCGTGATCTCCAGGCCGATTGCGGCGGCGGCGACGAGCTACAGCGGGCATCGCTATCTGGTGCCGGTCGACTATCACTTCGTCGGCGTTTTCTATAACCCGAAGGTGATGGCCAAGGCGGGCATCACGACGATGCCGACGACGTGGGACGGCTTCCTCGCCATGTGCAAGCAACTCAAGTCGCAAGGCATTACGCCGATTGCGATGGGTTCGAAGAATCGTTGGCCCGCGCAGTTCTGGTTCGACTATATGCTGTTGCGTACCGCGGGGCCGGAGTATCGCGCGAAGCTGATGACGGGGCATGCCCGCTACGACGATCCGCAGGTGAGCTCGGTGATGGACCAATGGAAGTCCATGTTCGATGCAGGCTATTTCAACAACAACGCCAACGCGATCGACTGGACCGACGCCGCCGACAAGGTCGCGACGGGCGATGCCGCGATGACGCTGATGGGCACGTGGATCACGGGCTACTGGAACAACAACCATCTGGCGGCGGGCAAGGACTACGACGTTGCGGTATTCCCGCAGATGCAGGCGGGCGTGCCGAACGTCGCGCTCGGTCCGGTGGACGGCCTCGTGATCTCCGCCAACGCAAAGAACGTGGCGGGTAGCGAAAAACTGCTCGACTACATGGTCAGCAACACCGACGTGCAGTCGGCATGGACGTCGTCCCAAGGCGCGCTGTCGGCCAACGTGAAGGTCGATCAGTCCCACTACAGCCCGGTGATGCAAAAAGCCGCCGCGGCGGTCGAGAAGTCCAACGGCTTCGCCTTCAACTATGACCTCGCCACGCCCCCGCCGGTGTCCGAAGTCGGTCTGTCGATGTTTGCGAAGTTCATCGACCAGCCTGGCGATATCAAGAGCCTGCTGACTCAGACCCAGACGGATGCGCAGGCCGCGTTCAAGAAGCAGTAACACCTCCACGAAGGCGGGTCGCCCTGCGGCGGCCCGCCTCGTTTTCCGGTAGAGACGCGAGATGAGGAAGCACGATCGGCTATGGCGCGTGGTATTTCTGGCGTTGCCCCTGGGCGTTTTCGGAATCCTGGTGGTGGGACCCCTGCTGTCGTCGTTCTATTACAGCTTCACCGACTGGAATGGCTTTTCGTCCGACTATGATTTTGTCGGATTCTCTAATTTCACGCGGATTCGCAACGATCATCTGTTTTCGCATGCCGCGCTCAATACCGCGCTCTGGATCGTTGCCGCTATCGCGTTGCCGACGCTGCTGGGGTTGGGTCTCGCGCTGCTGCTCGATTCGAAGGTGCCCGGTTCCCGCGTGTTCAAGAGCATCTTCTATCTGCCGATCTGCCTGTCGGCCGTGATCGTCGGCCAGATCTGGATCTGGATCTATCAGCCCGACTGGGGGCTGCTCAACCTGTTTCTGTCGCACGCGGCGGGAACCCGTCACGACTTTGCGTGGCTCGCTAAACCCAATACGGCGCTGTGGTCCGTGATCGTGGCGTGGTCGTGGCAACAGACCGGGCTGTCGATGGTGATCTATCTCGCCGGGCTCACCGCGATTCCCGAAGACCTGCAGGAGGCCTGCCATATCGAAGGCGCGAGCCGCTGGCAGCGCATCCGCCTCGTGATCCTGCCGTTGCTGACGCCCTCCACCGTGGTCGCGGTGGCGCTGTCGGTGATCAACTCACTGAAGGGTTTCGACATTCTCTACATCATGACCGGCGGTGGACCGTTCAACAGTTCCGATACGCTGGCCATGCACATGTACAACGAGAGCTTCAAGAAATACCACATGGGCTATGGCAGTGCGATTTCCGTGGTGCTGTTCCTGATCGCCGTCTCCGTGATCGGCCTGTATTTCCGTCAGTTGCGCAAGGTGGACCGCATCTATGGATGAGCGTCTGTATGCCCGCTTCAATCCGGCGAGAGCGGCCACTTTCACGATTCTCGTGGTGCTGGCAGTGCTGTTCCTGTTGCCCACTGTCGGCGTGTTGCTGTCGTCGGTGAAGGAGCAGCGCGACATTGCGCTGGGCGATCTCTGGAGCTTGCCGGTCAGGCTGTACCTCGGCAATTTCATCGAAGTGCTGTCGAAGCCCTCCGTACACCAGTATTTCGTGAACACGCTGATCGTCACGGTGCCCGCCACGATCGTGTCGACCGCGCTCGGCGTGCTCGCCGGTTATGTATTCGCCAAGCTGCCTTTTCGCGGCTCGAATGGCCTGTTCCTGGTGCTGGTGTCCGGCATGTTCTTTCCGCCGCAGGTGATTCTGATTCCGCTGTTCCGGCTTTTCAATTTTCTCGGCCTGATTGACACACTGTGGCCGGTGTTCCTCGTGCATACGGCGCTGGGCATTCCGATCTGCTCGCTGCTGATGCGCAATTTCTTCGCAACGGTGCCGAGCACGCTGCGTGAAGCCGCGATCATGGAAGGCGCGTCCGAGCCGCGGGTGCTGCTGTCGGTGGTGTTGCCGCTCAGTTTGCCGGCGCTCGCGGTGCTGGCGACGCTGCAGTTCACGTGGATCTGGAATGACTTTCTGTGGCCGCTGGTGTTCACGCAATCCGACGAGAAACGCACCATCATGCTCGGCATCGTGAACCTGAATGGCCAGTATTCCGTCGCCTGGGGCGTGCAGGGCGCGTTGTCGATTATGGCGAGCTTGCCGACGCTGCTGGTGTTTCTGTTCTTCCAGCGCTACTTCATCAAGGGCATGACCATGGGCGCGGTAAAAGGGTGATCGAATGGCGCAATTGAGTCTGCAAGGCATACGCAAATCGTTCGCTGGCCATGAGGTCATCCATGGCGTCGATCTGGACATCGCCGGCGGCGAGTTCGTGGTGTTCGTCGGCCCGTCCGGCTGCGGCAAATCGACGATGCTGAGAATGATCGCCGGCCTCGAAGATGTGTCGGGCGGGACGATCCATATCGATGGCCGGGATGTGACGCAGGTGCATCCGTCGAAGCGCGAAATAGCGATGGTGTTCCAGTCCTACGCGCTGTTTCCGCACATGACGGTGGCTGAAAACATCGGCTTCGGACTGCGGCTCGCGGGTGTCGACAAGCGCGAGATCAGGCGGCAGGTGGGCGAGGTCGGCAAGACGCTCCAACTGGACCGTCTGCTGGAACGCACGCCGAGAGAATTGTCGGGCGGGCAGCGGCAGCGCGTAGCGATCGGGCGCGCCATCATTCGTCATCCGAAGATCTTTCTGTTCGACGAACCGCTTTCGAATCTCGATGCCGCGTTGCGCGTGCAGATGCGCCTCGAGATCGCGCGACTGCATGCGGAGTTGCGCGCCACGATGGTGTACGTCACGCACGACCACGTCGAGGCGATGACGCTGGCGGACCGGATCGTCGTGTTCAACGGCGGCAAGGTCGAGCAGGTCGGCACGCCGATGGAGCTCTATGAACGGCCCGCGAATCTGTTCGTCGCGCGCTTTATCGGCGCGCCTGCGATGAACGTGCTGCCGGCGTCGGCGTGGCCGCATCTGACGAGTCCGGAGCATGCCGGACCTCGCAGCGAGGCGGGCGGCGTCGACTGTATCGGTATCCGGCCCGAGCACGTCACGCTTTGCGCGCGCGGTCAGGCGAGTGTTGGAGGGCGCATCGAACTCGTCGAGCAGCTTGGCGCGGAGACACTGTATTACCTCGGCATCGGCAATGGCCTGCCCACGCTCACGGTACGCTCGCCGCTCGCGCACGCGGTGCGCCGCGGAGACGAAGTCGGACTGAACGTGGACAGCACGAAGCTGCATCGCTTCGGCCCGGACGGGATCGCGATCGGGAATCACGCCGCTCGAAGCGATGAACGCACACCATCGCCAACAGAGACTATTCAAATAGAGGAAGAAAAATGACTGGATCTCGTTTTCGCGTGGGGATCATCGGTGCGGGTCGCATCTCCGATCTGCACGCCATCGAATACCTGCAAAATCCGTCGGCACGCATCGTCGGCGTCTGCGACCGGGATGTGGCGCAGGCGCGCAGCAAGCTCGCGGCCTGGGGCATTCCCGACGTCGCGGTCGAGGAGGACGTGGATCGCTTCCTCGCGCGTGAGGACATCGATCTGGTCGAAATCCTGTTGCCGCATCATCTGCACCTGCCGGTGGCGCTTAAGGCGATGGCTGCCGGCAAGATCGTGTCGCTGCAAAAACCGATGTGCGTCGATCTCGCCGAGGCGGACCAACTCGTGGCGGCCGCCGAGGCCTATGACCGGCCTTTCAAGGTCTTCGAGAACTTCATCTTCTATCCGCCGGTGCTGAAGGCGCGCGAGCTGATCGATCAGGGCGCGATCGGCACGCCGCTGTCGATCCGCATCAAGTCGAACCCGGCGCGCAGCGCGACGGCGTGGGAAGTGCCGCCGTCCGCATCGGCATGGCGCAGCGAGAAGTCTCACGCGGGCGGCGGGCCGCTCGTATTCGACGACGGACATCACAAGTTCGCGCTCGCCTGGCATTTCATGGGCGATCCGGAAGAGGTGCATGCGTTTATCGGCGATACCGAAGGTCCGGGCGGCATGCGTTTCGATGCACAGTCGATCATCTCGTTCCGGTTTCCCGGCAATCGTGTCGGCAATCTGGAGATCGTCTATTCGCCGGACATGGAACTCATCACGCGACACTATGCGCAGGACGATCGCGTCGAGATCACCGGCACGTCGGGTGTGCTCTTCATCAACGGCGGCCATGGACGGCTCGGGGCGACACCGCCCGTGACCCTGTACCGGGACGGCCAGATCACGACCTACGACGTGCCGAGCGGATGGGAGCAGAGCTTCGTGCTGTCGACCCGGCATTTTCTGAATGCGCTGCGCACGGGCGGGGCGCCGGTGCTGACGGCGAGGGAGGCCCGCCAGGTGCTGCGTTTCGCGTCGGCGGCCGAGCAGTCGGCTCGTGAAGCCACGGCGGTTCGCCTGGCATTTTGATCCCGCGAGGGCACAACCATGTCTGATCTCGTTACTCCGTCGAAGCAGCTTCCGGTCACGACAGAAAGCCGCGCCGCCTGGTTGCGCGAGGCGGGCGGGCTGAGCGCGGCGTTCGCGGACGGCCTGCTGTCCGATGTCGTCGAACTGCCTTTGGCCGAAGCGCTCGTGCTGGGCTTGATGAAGCAGGGCGTGACCAAGTATCTGGCGATCTTCGGACACGGCAATACCGCGATCGCCGAGATTCTGCGTATCTACGAGGCGCACGGTCTGGTGAAATGCTGGCAGTTCCGCAACGAAGTGGAAATGGCGCACGCGGCCACCGCGCTTTCGTGGGTCTACGGCGAAGTTCCCGCGGTGCTCACGTCGATCGGGCCCGGCGCGTTGCAGGCGCTCGCCGGCTCGCTGGCCGCGGCGTCGAACGGGGTCGGTGTCTACCATCTGTATGGCGATGAGACGACACACGGCGAGGGCTACAACATGCAGCAGATTCCTCGGCCGGGGCAGGGACTGTTTGGCTCCCTGACAGAACGGATGGGGGCGTCCTATACGCTGCATACGCCCGCTGCGTTGCGCGATGCGTTGCGCAACGGCAGTGCGGCCGTGTTTCATCCGTGGCGGCCGGCGCCGTTCTATCTGAATCTGCCGCTGAACACGCAACTGGCGCGGGTATCGCTGAGACTCGATGCGCTTGCGGCCCGACCCGTGTGGCCGCGTTTGCCGATACCGGACGAGGCTTCCCTGGCCGTGGCTGCGAAGCTGATCGCGGGCGCGGACCGGGTGGCCATCAAGGTCGGCGCCGGCGCGCGTCATGCGGCGGTGGCCGTGCGGCGGCTGGCCGAAGCCAGCGGTGCGGTCGCGGTCCTGAGCCCCGGAACGGTTGGTGTGCTGCCCGACGCGCATCCGCATAACCTGCACGTGGCGGGCTCGAAAGGATCGATCAGCGGCAACTGGGCCATGCAGGAGGCCGAGCTGCTGATCGTGATCGGCAGCCGCGCGGTGTGCCAGTCGGACTGCTCGGGCATTGGCTGGCCCAAGGTTCGTCATGTGGTCAATATCAACGCCGATCCGACCGACGTCCAGCACTACAACGAAAGCACCGCGTTGCTGGGAGATGCAGCTGCCATCTGCGAGCGGCTTGCGCTGGCGCTGGCCGGCCCGTTGAGCCCGGCGAAATCGGCATGGCTCGACGAGGCCGCGCGCAAGAAAGCCGAGTGGCTGGGCTTGCGCGACGCACGCGCCGGCGGCCCGCGGTGTTTCGATGCGGTCTGGCGGCGCGAGGTGCTGACGCAACCGCAGGCCATCGCCATCGCCGAGCGTTTTTGCCGCGAGATCGGTGCGCTGAAGTTTTTCGATGCCGGCGACGTGCAGGCTAACGGCTTCCAGGTGATCCGCGACGACTTGCCCGGCGAAACGTACACCGAGTCCGGCGCGTCGTATATGGGTTTCGCCGTTTCCGCGCTGCTGTCTCAGGCGATCGCGCGGCAAGGATGCTATGGCGTCGCGTTCACCGGCGACGGCTCGTTCATGATGAATCCGCAGATCCTGATCGACGGTATCGAGCATGGCGTGCACGGCACCATCCTGCTGCTCGACAACCGCCGCATGGCGGCGATCAGCAGCTTGCAGGAAGCGCAGTTCGATACCGATTACCGCACCAACGATTCGGTCGCCGTCGATTATGTGGCGATGGCGGGAGCGGTTGCGGGCGTGAGGGCGTTGTCGGCGGGCGATACGGAGCGAGGTCTGCGCGATGCGCTCGCGAAGGCGCACGCTCACCCTGGCCTGAGTCTGATTCACGTGCCGGTCTATTACGGTGCGGACCCCGCAGGCGGGATGGGTGCGTATGGCCAGTGGAACGTCGGCCCGTGGTCCGACGGCGTGCAGGACGCTTATACGAAGACACGAATCTGAAGGGGCGAGCATGTACGAATCTTGTGGCCTGCTGATCGATGGCGCGTGGCGCTGGGCATCCGACGGTGCAAGTATCGTGGTCAGAAGTCCGGCGACCGGCGGGTTGGCAGCGTGCCCGCCGCGACCGGAGCGGACGAAGCCGCTGCGCTCACGTGAAGAAGGTTACGATGGAGCTGGGCGGACATGCGCCGGTGATCGTCCATGCCGACGCGGACCCCGTGCAAAGCGCGAAAGGGCTCGCAACGACCAGGTTCCGCAATTGTGGTCAGGTCTGCATCTCGCCGTCGCGGTTCTATGTGCACCGGTCGATCCTGATGCCGTTTGCGTGGAGAGCGCACTGTCGCTGATCGAGGATGCCCGCGCCCGTGGTGCGCGAGTATTGGCTGGCGGCCGACGGCCGTCCCATCTCGAACGTGTACCCGTTGCGGTAGCCTCGGATACTCGATTACCTGACGCCCAAATACATTCGTCATCGCCTGATCGTAAGGAATGGGACATGAATCAAAAACCGCGTGGCCTGGACAATGGCCTGACGAACTACGGTGATCACGACTTCGCGCGCTATCTGCGCCGGTCGTTTGCCAAATCGATGGGCTACACCGGCGAATCGCTCGACAAGCCGATCGTCGGGATCTGCACCTCGGAGAGTGGTTTCAACAACTGCCATCGTCACTTCCCCGAAATGGTCAAGGCGGTCGAGCGCGGTGTGCTCGCGGCGGGCGCGTTGCCGGTGGTATTTCCGGTGATTTCGCTTGGCGAGGTATTCCTTTCGCCGACTTCGCTGGTCTATCGCAACCTGATGGCGATGGCCGTCGAGGAAATGATCCGCGCCCAGCCGATGGATGCGGTGGTGATGCTCGGCGGATGCGACAAAACCGTGCCGGCGATGTTGATGGGCGCGATCTCCGCAGGGCGGGCCGCCGCCATGGTGGTGGCCGGTCCGATGATGACCGGTCGACATCGCGGCGAGCGGCTTGGCGCTTGCACGGACTGCCGCCGCTTCTGGGCGAATTTCCGCGCGGGGAAAGTCCCGGAGCAGGAGATCAGGCAGGTGGAGGGGCGTCTGGCCGTCACCGCGGGAACGTGTGCGGTCATGGGTACGGCGTCGACGATGGCGCTGATCGCGGAAACGCTGGGCATGATGCTGCCCGGGTCGGCGGCGATCCCGGCCGTGCACGCGGATCGTCTGCGCAATTGCGAGGAAACCGGAGCGCTGGTTGCGCGCATGGCCCTCAATGGCGGACCGAAACCGGCCGAGATCGTGACGCCCGCATCGGTGCGCAACGCGTTGCGCGTATTGTTGGCGGTCTCCGGTTCGACCAACGCCGTGATTCATCTGGCGGCGATCGCCGGTCGTATCGGACTGAAAATCGATTACGACGAGTTCAACCGGCTGTCAGATGAAACGCCGGTACTCGTGGATCTCAAGCCGGTAGGCAACGGCTACATGGAGGATTTCCATGCGGCCGGCGGGCTGGAGGGCGTTCTGCGCGGACTAATGCCCCAACTCGATCTGACTTGTCGCGACATCGCCGGGCAGAGCCTCGATGAGCGGTTGAACAAGCCGCTTGCCGATCCGATCGATACGGCCGTGATCCGCTCGACGGAGAAACCGGTCAGTGCCGAGGGCGGGCTGATCGTTCTGAACGGCAGCCTGGCGCCTGACGGTGCTGTTCTGAAGCGCGCCGCCGCTACCCCCGAACTGCTCGAACACGAAGGGCGCGCGGTGGTATTTACTTCGCTCGAAGATCTGGCCGCGCGCATCGACGACCTCGATCTGGACGTTCGCGCGGACGACATTCTCGTGTTGCAGAACGCGGGGCCGCGCAGTGCTTCAGGCATGCCTGAGGCCGGCTATCTGCCGATTCCGCAGAAACTTGCGCGGGCGGGGGTGAAGGACATGGTGCGCATTTCCGATGCGCGCATGTCGGGCACCGCATACGGGACCATCGTGCTTCACGTGACGCCGGAGGCGGCGCTCGGCGGCCCGCTGGCGCTGGTGCGCAACGGCGACCGGATCCGGCTGTCGGCGCGGGACAAGCGGATCGATCTGCTGGTTGACGACGCCGAACTGGCGCGTCGTGCCACTGAGCTCAGTCCGGCGGAAGGGATGTATGCGCGCGGTTACCAGCGGCTTTATCACGATCACGTGCTATCCGCCGCGGCAGGGTGCGACCTTGATTTCCTCACCGCCTTTCCTTCCGACGAGCTCAAGTAAGCTCATCCGCCCCAGCGGTGTCGTCGAAAATGCGCTCGTCGAATTCGATCGGGAAGGGGGCGTTCCGGCTCAGCGTTCCGGCGTCGGATGCGTTCCGGTACTCGGCAAGACGGGCCGAAACGATGTTTCGAATGTGATTCCCGACTATCGCGGTTTGCTTGGGCCCCAGTGTTTCGAGGCGAGCCAGCAGGTCGCCGGGGAAGCGAAGCGAAATGTAGGGAGTATCGGGCCCGGCTGGGTTGCGCACTAGCAGCACGTTCAACCGACCGTCCGCCGCAGCCTCTTCGCTGTAGATAGCGTCATCGTGGAAGGAGCGCGATACCGCCTGGGCGACGCGCTCCAGAACACTGCGAGTGATCTGATAGATGGGCATATTCGTCTCCTGATCGGACGCCCGACAATCGTATCACTTTCCCTTTTTCGCACTTGCACGTAGCGCGTCACCCTGGTACGCGTTGCCGACCTCAGGCAAAATTGTTTGAGGCTGCGTTATACTCGATTCCATGGATACGAAACTGACCTCGCTGAAACTGCACCGTTGGTGGCACGCCTGAATCCGGCGGCCCGTTTCCACACACATACGCATATTCGCAAACGTGATGCCGCCAGTCCTGGCGGCATTTTCGTTTCAGCACGCTCATGGCTGGTGGCATCCAAATCAGGAACCTCCTGTCCATGACACACACCAACCGCCCCACGATCTTGACCGGTGACCGCACCACCGGCCCGCTTCACCTCGGCCACTATATCGGCTCGCTGCGTGCGCGCGTCCAACTTCAGCATGAGGCACAGCAGTTCCTGCTTCTCGCTGACACGCAGGCCTTAACCGACAACGTCGGCCGGCATCAGAAGGTTACCCAGAACGTCATCGAAGTAGCGCTCGACTATCTTGCGGTGGGCATCGACCCAGCGAAGTCGACCATCTTCATCCAGTCCCAGGTGCCAGAACTGGCCGAGCTGTTTCAGTATCTGCTGAACGTCGTGACGGTCGCGCGCCTCGAGCGAAACCCGACCATCAAGGAGGAGATTCGCCTGCGCGGTTTCGAGCGCGACATCCCGGCGGGCTTCCTGACGTATCCGATTAGTCAGGCGGCTGATATTACCGCGTTCAAGGCAACCCACGTACCCGTGGGCGATGACCAGCTACCGATGATCGAGCAGACCAACGAATTGGTGCGGCGCTTTAACAACACCGTCGACCGACCTGTGCTGGTCGAATGCGAGGCGGTGCTGTCACAGGTCACGCGATTACCCGGCATCGATGGCAAAGCGAAGATGAGCAAGTCCCTCGGGAACGCCATCGCACTGGGCGCTACGCCGGACGAAATCACCAGGGCGGTCAACAACATGTACACCGACCAGAACCACTTGCGAGTCAGCGATCCTGGTCAGGTGGAAGGCAATGTCGTGTTCGCGTTTCTCGATGCGTTCGAGCCGGACGTGCAGAAAGTCGACGAACTGAAATCCCACTATCGGCGGGGTGGACTTGGCGATAGCGTGATCAAGCGCGTGCTGAACGAGCGGCTCCAGTCGCTCATTGAACCGATTCGCACACGACGTCGCGAGCTGGAGCAAGACCCGGCCGAGGTGCTTGCGATCTTGCGTCGCGGTACGATGCGCGCACGGGAGGTGGCGGGAGAAACACTCTCAGAGGTCAAAAGCGCGTTGGGCTTGACGTACTTTCAGCGCTGAACAGAGGGGATCGGCTGTGTCGCGCTCCCCCGCTATTCCTCAGCTTCCATCACGTCAGTGAGGTAGGCGACGTCGTCGGTCTCCGACAGCGGTGTTGCCAGATGTTCGCCAAAAAGCGCCAGCGCCTCTTTCGTATAGGGCTGTTGCCAGTGCCAGTCCAACGCAGCCTGATCTTTCCAGCGCTCGAACACCACGTATTTGTCGTCGCTGCCTTTTACCTTGAACATCTGAAACTCATTGTTGCCTGTCTCCATTCTCGTGAGGCGGATGCCTGGCAGCATCTTCTTTTATCGTGAGGGCATTCGCGGCATCGGCGTCGAGGCTATTGCTTCAGCCGCAAACACCAACAAGATGGCGATCTATCGTCACTTTGATACCAAAGACGATCTGGTCACTTACTGGCTGGCTTCGGTGGCGCAGGAGTACGAACAGATGTGGGCCCAATGGGAAAATCTGTACCCCGGGGATCCGGCATCGCAATTTAAGGCGTTGGTCCAGTCCGTCGTTCAGCGACTTCGCACCGAGGGCAACCGCGGATGTGCGCTCGCGAACAGCCTGGCGGAACTCCCGGACGAGAACCATCCGGCCCGCGTGGTAATTGACCGGCACAAGAATGCGCAACTGCGGCGCATTCAGACACTATGCGGCGAGGCCGGGCTTGGAAATCCCGAACATTGCGCGATGATCCTGCATCTGTGCTTCGAGGGTGCGCAGATTGCGGCGCAATCTTTAGGCGCGGATCGTGTCGCTACGCAGTTGGAGAATTTAGTCGACGCGATGCTGGGCACACGAGGCGCGGCACGTTCCAGGCGTGACGTAAAAACTGGTCGACATGGTAAAGCCCATGTTACGAAACGATCCGTCTGACGAAGGCGAGAACGATGTCGTTCTCCGCTCGCTTCGGTGAGCATCGGGTAGGCGTCGTCGTGCGCCGCGTGCCTACCTATTTTCGACGACGGCAAGAATCAGCAATCACGGTGGCGGATTTCGCAATTGCCGCGTCGAGGCACAACCGGCAGCATGGAGTCACATCATGCATCGCTCTCCGTTGCCGGGGTCGCTTTAGTGCTGCGTCGCGACAACGGTTAGCCATTTTTTTCATTGGCTGTTTTTGGTTCTGGGTCGATTCAAGTCCTCGAAGAATCGGTTGCTGCCCCAGAAGGCGATGATGAACCGCATGATCTGGCTAGGTATTCGCGACGAAATCGAAATCTCGAAGCTGGACCGTGCGGTCGTCTTGTCCGACGATACATCGAGGGCTCAACAAATCACGGAATTGTTGCGCCGCAGGAGCCTGAAGGGCATTTCCGGGACCTATGGAGATCGTGATGCAAACGCTGTCACACTGGATCGTTGTTCTGACCAATGCGTACATGGAATACACGACGTGCAACTGGAACGCCACGCACGTCTACCGGCGCACGGTTGGATATGACCAGGTGATATGGTGCTGAACGGGAGGCGGGCTTCTTGTTCATTGCGGTGCGTGACAGTTCTCGTTCAACACTCGCAGTTTGTAAATTACACCTTTTTCACGTAGGCGTTACACCATCCTTTTGCTTCGACCAGTTTGCCCCCATAGGTCGGGCACGGTCCATTCGTGGAACCGGGTTTGCCTTGATACAGTTGGCAATTGGCGCAAGTCTGCCCTGTCTGGTACCGAGGGAATTTCGCCTTGTCGACCTTCGACGCGTCCATCTTGTATCCGAGCGCCTGCGCGGTCGGATCGTTTTCGGCCAGCACGGGCGCGTCCGCGTTTGACTTCGTCGAGAGAACGGTCGTTGAGGCAACGGATGCGGCAAGTATCATGAAATGACGGCGAGAGAGCGGCACGATCGAAACTCCTTTCGAGACACAATCAGACGGCCGCAAAGTGACGGTTAACCGGTCAATCGCGAACCGCCTCGTCATAACACATGAGCAATCGGCATACCTTTCGATTGTCGAACACCGGTTTCGCAGCTGGCCTGCTGGCCGACATGTCACATTGAGATATATTGAAAGCGAGGGCGTGCGCGGGCCCGCGTGACTCTCGTGTCATCCGTCTACCGGCGAACGCCTGTCATTGCGACTTGAGGTGCAGATCGTTGCTCACGGATTGCACCCCCGGCACGCTGTGGGTCACCGCAAGGGCTTCCAGAATCTGAGCCTGTGAATCCACGTACCCCGACAACTGCACGACGCCTCGGTACGTTGCCACGCTGATCGGCAACGAACGTAGCGTGGAGTCCGCGGCAAGCGCCTGCTTCACCCGGCCGGCGAGCGTGGCGTCGTCAGTGGCGACTGCCGTCGGCGCGGTTGCGGACGGTCTCGCTGTGGTCGTCGACTTACAGCCGCTCGTGAACACGAACGCGGGCAACGCGAACATCGCGACGATCAGTAACCGGCCTTGGAGGTAGGGCGCATTTCGCATTGAAGTCGATTTCCTGAAGAAGCTCTGGATGAAACATTCGTACATTCACTTCATCTAAACGAAGCGGTCCGGCTTGTCGAGTATACGGGGCTGGCTCCTTCTCGGCATCAATGCTGTGACGTGGCCTGTCTTGCTCGCCATCACGCTATGCCGCCTGTTGCGGTATCCGCGCGCGGTGCATGCCGGTGTTGTCGATCACAGCCGCGGGCCGGGTTTCCGACGCTGGTCGCGGCGACGGCCGTGCTCGGCAGCCAACTATCGGTGTATCACTTCACGTCCTGCCGCGCGTCGTGCCATGGTTCCTTGGTCTCGCGGTCGCGATGTGGCTCGTGATCACCTATACGTGTCTGGCCGCGATGACGATCGGACGAAGAGAGCCCGGTTTGCACACTGGACTCAACGGGACCTGGCTGCTGCTGATCGTTGCGACCGGGTCGATTGCCGTTCTTGCGACTGCGATGTCGCGAATGGACGGCGACAGCACTTCGTGCAACTCAACCGCAAGCGCGGAATCGCCTAGACTACATAACCTACGGACGCTGTCGTCCCCGCGACTCTATCCGGCCATGGCGCATATTTTTTTTGCAGCTTCGATTCAGCGACATATCGCAACGCCCGAGCGCGAGATCGACGCGCGCACACTCGGCGAAGCGCTCGAAGCCGTGTTCGTCGCGCAACCTCGACTGCGCGGCTATATCCTTGACGATCAGGGCTCGCTGCGGCCGCATCTCGCGGTGTTCGTCGACGGCCGGCGGGTCCACGACCGGGAACATCTGTCCGACGCGCTCGGCGAGCAAAGCCGGGTTTACGTGGTTCAGGCGCTGTCGGGCGGGTGAGAGGGCCTATCAGTACTCGAGGAGTCACTCGATATGAGCGATCGATTGCTTGTCGCGACCCGCAAGGGCCTGTTCGATGTCAGAGCCGATGGTGAGGGCGGCTGGCGCTTCGGCGATCTGCATTTCGCCGGCGAGCCAGTGAGTATGGTGCTGCGCGATCCGCGCGACAGCTCGCTGTATGCGGCGCTCAATCTCGGCCACTTCGGCGTGAAGCTGCATCGCCGGCGCGCGGGCATCGAGGATTGGGAGGAGTGCGCGGTTCCGGTCTACCCGCCGCAGCCTGCCGAAGAGACGCCTGCCGCGGACGGCGCGCACGCGAGCGCAGGCGCCGACAGCGATGACCAAGCCCCGCCCAGCCGGCCAGCCACTCCCTGGACGCTTCAGCAGATCTGGTCGCTTGAAACAGGCGGCCCCGACGAGCCGGGCGTCTTGTGGGCCGGCACGATTCCAGGCGGGCTTTTCCGATCCGGCGATGGCGGCGACACGTGGGTGCTCAACCGCGCGCTGTGGGATCGCCCGGAGCGCCGTGAATGGTTCGGAGGCGGCTACGACGCGGCGGGAATCCATTCCGTGATGGTCGATCCGCGCAACAGCCGGCACGTGACGATCGGTGTATCCTGCGGCGGCGTCTGGCAAACCGACGACGGCGGCGCGAGCTGGCGCGTGAGTGCCGAGGGCATGGAAGCCGACTACATGCCGCCGGAGCGGCGCGGCGACGCCAACGTGCAAGACCCGCACCGCGTCGTCCAATGCCCGGCAAACCCGGATGCGCTGTGGACTCAGCATCACTGCGCCATCTTCCGTTCGATCGACGGTGCGGCTCACTGGCAGCGGATCGAAGCGCAGCCATCGAGCTTCGGCTTCGCGGTTGCCGTCCATCCGCGCGACCCGGACACCGCGTGGTTCGTGCCTGCCGTGAAAGACCAGTGCCGCATTCCGGTGGACGGCCAATTCGTTGTCACGCGTACACGCGACGGCGGCCGCACGTTCGAACGTTTCTCGAACGGGTTGCCGCGAAAACCGGCGTATGACCTTGTGTATCGGCACGGGCTCGCGGTGGATGACTCCGGCATGCGCCTCGCGATGGGGTCGACCACCGGCTCGCTCTGGACCTCCGACGACGGCGGTGAAAACTGGCAATTGATATCAGCGCATTTGCCGCCTGTTTATTGTGTTCGGTTTGGATGAGGGATCTGCGTCAGAACACTTTCGAGGCGGCGGCGCGCGCGCCATGCCCACATTAGTCAGCGTGCCGCCACGCGTATCAACCTTGCCGCCGGACCCGGCTCCCGCGGCGCGTCTGCCTGGTCAACGGCGACGCGCCACTTCGGAAACGTGCCGGAGCCGTCGACTGTCCACGACTCGCCCATTTCGTCGACATACATCGCGTTCGCGCTTCGCCTGGCCGCCGACGCGCGCCGCAGCGCGCCCGGCGGAGTGCGTTCGAACGACCGGCTGCCCAGTTCGTTGAACACTGTCGCAAGCGGCCGCCGCGCTTGCCCAGACCGGCTGAGCGGTGTGGCAAGCGGTCCGGCGGGCGCGCGCAGCACCGCGTCGGCGGGCTCGCGGCCGGCGAGGATTGCGCCGAGCAGCGCGGACGGACCGCTCGAAGCCGATGTCTCGCTGAACGCATCGGCGGCGCGCTTCGCGTTCGGTGAATCGAGTGCGAGCGGTTCGCTCGCGCCATCGATCTGCACGACGAGGATCACGTGCCAGTCGTCCGGCGTGTTGTTGTAGCGCGGCGCGAGCGATACGAGACGCAGCCGCTCGATGTCGAAACCCGCGTCGCGCAGCAGCAGGTATTTGGCGACGGCGAAGTCCTTGCACACGCCGCTTTCGGCAAAGAACCGTGCCGGCGCGTAGTAGCTGCCGTCGGTTCCGTCGCGGTAGCGGACCTCGTTGACGAGCGCGTCAGCGAGCAGCACGGCTGACGCATCGCCGGCCTTCGCGCGCTCTGCCCGCACCTGCGCAACGAGGCGAGGCCAGCCGGCGGGTTCGCGCATCAGGTGGCCGTGCAGCGCCTCGCGCAGGCGCTGCACGCGGCCGATAGCATCCGACGATGGTTCGAGCTGCCTGTCGGCAAGCGGCAGCAGGAACATCAGGTCGCCGACTTGCGCGAGTTCCGGGCGGATCTTGCGGTTGGCTTCCCACCACGTCCCGGTGCGCAGGCGCTCGATGCCGGCTTTCAGCTCGCGAGGCGTCGTCGAATCGCTGGGACCCGCATCGAGCGTGCCGGACGCATAGCGTTGCGATGCGTCCGGCAGGTTCGCGGCGCCGGCGACGATGGGCAACAGCGCCGCGGCTGCGAGCGAGCACTGGAGAAAGCAGAGGAGCAGTCGAGCGAGCGGCATAGGTAGACTCCAGGAAGCCACACCGGACGCCGATGCGCGACAGTGTTTCGAAGTCCCCTCCGATGGCGTCTTACGCCATTCAGCGCAGGGCAACGCGGGCTGAACCCAACACTGCACGCGACGTGCCAATTCGTCATATTTCTCTACATCGTTGATTTACAAAGAGATTGGCTTTGTGGTTCGAGTGCCGCGAACGCCCTGTGGTGCCCATCGCCCAACAGAAACGCGATACCTGTTCGCGCTACCCGCACACTTCGAGTTGATGGAAGCCGCGGGCCGTGTCTCCGTTACCATCGCTGTTGGGGATCCTCGACGAAACAGGCGACCACGCGGAACTAGCCGAAGGCATTGGGAGGCTTGAATGGCTGCTGACCACGACACGTTGCATCCACTCCGCCCGCTCCTGAAGAACTGGATTTGGGAGCATGGACGAATCGGAACTCGCTATCTCGACTGCAGCGATGGCCAAATTAAGTTTGATGAAGGCAAGAAATCGCGCTTTGCGGCCGAAAAATACCTCTACGTGCCGCTCGATCAGGACGCTGACGGCGACACATCCGCGGATGGCCCTCCGATCCAGGAAGCGGGACTTGCCCGGTTCTTGCGGGCAGCGCAATTGGGCAAGCCAGATGAGGCCGGCTCGGTAGCGGAGATCCACCGCGCGGTTCAGGACTGCGTGGAACTCGGGGTGTTCAGCGCATATCAGTCGGACGCCCGGGAGGCATTCGCGCGCTATGCGAACGAGCCGATGTTCGAGGATGAAATCCGCGCGGCAGTCGTTGCTGATATCCGGCGCGGTTACGCGGGCCTGCGCAAGCAACTGGCGCTGTACGATTTCAGCGTGCTTTACGGCTTGGCCGCGCCGCTGCTTATCAGCGAGACGCCCTTCATCGACTGGCGCGTGCGAGGGAGTCCAGCGGTACCGTTCGTATCGCTTCCTCTTGGACCTTATTGCCTGCTGGTAGGCGCCCCGTCCGGCAGGAGCAGCCGAGTGGGCCCGGTGGTCTGGAAGGCCGCGACCTCGATGGGGCCGCTGAAGGACCACAACCGGAAGATCGAGGAGCACGCACGCTTGTGGCTGGTCGCGACCACGGACGACCAACTCGTCGCGATACAACACCGCTTCGCTGCGGTTAGAGGCCCCAAGCCAGAGACGTGAAGCGTTGACTGAACTGCGCGGTTCCTCCAGGGCAGTTGTGAATCGAGCGCTGCCGTGGCCGGAGGCTCATTGCTCCGATGAAAGGAGACGATGTCCATCATGGACTCACCAAGGTGCTGTTCAAACGTACAGTAGCGCGCACTTCACGTATCGGCCTAGACTTAACATATGGATATGGACAAGAACGCGGAGCGAGTTATGGTCACCAGGACTGTCCGACGGACACTTTCCACTCTGACTTCGGCGATTACCCATGCGCCCACTAGCAAGCGTCGGATCGAACATACCGTGAAATCGGCTCAACAAAGAGCGGACGAGGCCTGGAGGCGCACGATTCACGGACCGCAAAACTCCCTGGTACGTAAAGATCCGAAAGGGTGATTTTCGCAAGGCAGACGCAAGGCCGAGCCCGTCGGATTGGACGCATATGCTGCTTCTCCCAGAACCGGATGCGGAGGCACCACTATGTCGAGCAAAAGCGATAGGGACGTTAGATCCACCCCATTGAATCCCGGCAATCCAGCCTCCGCGAATTCTCGAGCGCGCAACTTCCGCGATGATGATGACGATGGGGAACCCGTCTCTTACGTCGATAGATATTTTTATACTCCGCCTCGCGCTACCCCGTTTCAGGTGATAGGGCAGTACGGAGTTGGAGTGGTTTCACAGGAAGGCGAAGCAAGGTTTGTCACCTTTCGTCTGGAAGCCACCGCGAGCGCGACACTTCTTTATTCCCACTCAAGCCTGCAGTCCCGCATGGAGGACTATTTCGAGCGTTTCGCGATCCATGTGCACGGGTTGTTCCACATGCACTTCAAGGCTCCGCCGGTGTTGTATGTGCAGTTTGACGGAACATCTGGCCGGCTGCCGTGGCACGTTCCGCTCAATCTGGAACGACCAGAGACAATGCGGACGTTTCTGATGTCGCACAAGCCGTTCATGAACTGCGCACCCGCGCCGGATGCAGTGATCAAACTGTTATGTGACCGCCTCAGCGAACCAGGCGAGGATTGGGGTACTTTTCAAGTGCCGCATCGAGACGCTTCGGACCTGACATTCATCTACGCGACGCGCTGCAACGCTGAGATTCAGAAATATTCGCGCCCGGGCGCGACAGCGATCGAGGCGACAAGAACGAGAACGGTTATTTGAATTGACGCGTCGATCATTGCGTTTCCTGGGAAAAGCCAAACCCGGTCAGAACCCGGACGCAAGCTGGTCCGAGTCGCGACTTTTGACCTGGCAGCCGCAGTACACTGGATTTGCGGCGTCGTTACCGCACAAGGAGATCGAGATGAAAATCGCCGAAATGTTCAGGTTCGCAAGGCGCGGCGCCAAGGCCGGTCAAGCAGCCGACGGAGAACATCAGCATGATCACGGCAAGTCGGCGCAAAAGGAAGCGAGAAAGCAGTGGGACGTAGTCGGTCGCAATCGTCATAAGCACGCGAAGTGGCAATAGGACACGACGACTGCGTCAGGGAGCCAAAGAACAAGGGGTGGTAGTCGTACCTCGGTTCGCGTCGTTTCGTCGCTTGATCTGCCCGCTGTCAAGCGCACACGGACAGCGGTTGCCCGCGCCCATGTGCGCCGGCATCAGGTTGCCGGTGCGGTCAGCGACGTGTTGTACGTGATGCCCGCGATCACCGCCTTGTTCAGCTTAATGCCGCTCACATTGCTCACGAACACCGGACCCGGCGATCAGCGGCGGGCTCCAGCGTACCGCATCGCCGGACGGGCTGTAAGCGCAGTCGAATGTGATCGATCCGCCCTGGCCGGTCGAAGGATTCGGTGCAAGGCCGGTCGTGCCCGACCCGATAATCTTGTACTGCGGTCCCTGCGAACTTAGCGAGCCGCCGCCGTACCTCCCAGCCAGATTCACGCCGTTGGCCAACGTCACGCCGTTGATCCACACGTGCCGACAGTGTCGGGACATTCGTGGACCTATGGATTCAGTACATACGTGCTGGACCCCAGCGATCCTTTCACGAATGGTTTTACTGCTGGTGATATCTGGTGATGAATCCTGTCGCAAAGCAAAAGTAGCCGAGTTCCGGCCTCGAGACGACCGTGAAGGGTTTCGGCGCGGCTGCACCCGCTCGAAGCCGGAGTTCGCACGTCCAGGAGTAAACAAATGCTCGACACCTCCAAAAAATGCTTTGCGGCTGGACTGGCTGCCGTCGCCTTATTGCTCGCAAGCAGTCAGGCGTTCGCACAGGAGGTCGTGAAGATCGGCGTATCAGCGCCGCTGACCGGCGCCGGAGCCGCCAACGGTAAGGACATCGAGAGTGGTGTTCGGCTCGCCGTCGAAGAAGCCAACGCCCAGCACACGAAGTTGGGCGGGCAGGAGGTGCGCTTCGAGCTGGACTCCGTCGATGATCAGGGCGACCCACGCATTGGCGTACAAGTCGCTCAGAAGCTCGTCGATGATGGCGTGGTCGCCGTGGTGGGCTACTACAACTCCGGAGTAGCGTTGCCGTCGTCGCCGATATTCGCCAAAGCCGGCATTCCGTTGATAGACCCCGCCGCCACGAACCCGGCCATAACCCGACAAGGGCTGAAGAACGTCTTCCGTATTATCGCCACCGACGCACAGAACTCGGGCAATGCAGGGCAGTACGCGGTAGCGGTCACCAAGGCGCAGCGCATTGCAGTGATGGACGATCGCACGGCATTTGGCCAGGGTGCCGCGGATGAATTCAAGAAGGCCGTCATCGCGGCCGGCGGCCATATCGTCGCGTCGGAATACACCAACGACAAGGCCGTCGAATTCAACGCACAGCTCACGAATATCAAGGCGGCGAACGCGGACCTGCTGTATTTTGCCGGCCTCGATAATCAGGCGGCCCTTCTTACCAGGCGGATGAAACAACTCGGTATGCGGACGCAGTTCGTAGGGAGCGGTGGCATTGCCGACAGCATCTTCATCGGCGTTGCCGGCAGTGCCGCCGAGGGCGCAATGGCCTGGGAGTACGGACGGCCAGTCGAGTCCCTTCCTCAAGGCAAAGCGTTCGCGGATAAATTCAAAAAACGATTCGGCGCGGATACGTTGACGTACGCGCCATTCGCCTACGACTGCGCGTGGGTCGCTATCACCGCCATGAAACAGGCGAATTCCTCAAAACCCGAGGTATTTATGCCTGCGTTGCGAAATATTCAGTACAACGGCATCACGGGAAAGATCGAATTCGATTCATACGGAGATCTGAAACACCCGACGTCGACGCTCTATCAGGTGAAAGGCGGAAAGTGGGTGCCCGTGACGACCATCGGCGCCAGGTGAGTTGCCGGGTGACGGTTAGCAAGCAGCGGACTCTTTCTGAAGATATCGAAGCTTCGACCGAACATCTTTCCAGTCCTCGGCGTCGGGAAGCGGCGCCTGTCGGGCGGCGATCGTCGGCCACTGTTTGGCAAGCTCGGCGTTCAGTTCAACGAACCCGAGTTGGTCCTCGGCAATGTCTTCGGACGGCACAATCGCGTGGACGGGGCACTCCGGCGCGCAAACCCCGCAGTCGATGCATTCATCCGGATCGATCGCGAGAAAGTTCGGACCTTGGCGGAAGCAGTCGGTGGGGCAGACCTCTACGCAGTCGGTATAGCGACACCGGATGCAGCTTTCGGTTACCACGTAAGTCATTTCGAATCCCTATTAATATGAGTCGATAAGACGCCGGTCCGCCGGGAGCGGACCGGTTGTTGGCGATGGATTACGCTTCGGCCGTTACCGCGGGTATCTCGACTGTCGACTCAGGAACATGCCGGCCAGCGTGCCGCGACATGATGTGTACGGTCTTATGCGGCGTGTCTTCATCGGTTTCGAAGAAGAATTTCTTTTCACCGAAAGCCGGAACGAGATCGTGGAGCCACGTCGCGGTGGGATCGAACCTGGCATAGAAGGGGCGACGCACCCAGTCCGGGTTGCGTGCCTGGAGAAACTGCAGGGCAAACACCTTTTCGCCGGCAATCGTGACGATGCCGTCGATGACCACCTTGCCGGGAAACGCGCTCATCGACGGGCCGCGAACCGTACGCGCAAGTCCCGACACCTGCTGATAAGCAGACTGGAATATCTCGTATGCTTTTGCGAGCGGCAGTTCAAAGTAATGACTGGGCCCGGTATCGCGTTCGACGAACATGTAGTACGGAATGGCGCCTAGGCGCACGCCCGTCGTCCATAGTTCCACCCACCCGTTGGGGTCCTCGTTGATGTGCCGGATCAGCGGCGCCTGCATGCGCAGGGTCGCGCCTGTCGAGACGATCCGTTTGACCGCGCGCTGTGCGATCTCGGTTCGCAGTTCGGCCGGATGATTGTAGTGGCCCATGATCGCGAGATTTTTGCCGGACGCCACGACCTTTTCGAATAGACGCAGCAAGTCGTCGGAGTCTTTGTCGCTCACATAGCGTTGTGGCCAGTAAGCGACCGACTTGGTGCCGATGCGGATATTCTGGATGTGCGAAAGCTCGGGTGCCAGCAGAGGTTCGATATACCCGGCGAGCGAACGCGTGTTCATGATGAGCGGGTCGCCACCGGTGATCAGCACGTCGGTCACCTCGGGATGGAGCTTGAGGTACGCAACGAGCTCGCTCGATTCGCGAGCGTCGAACTTGAGATCGTCCATGCCCACGAACTGCGGCCAGCGGAAACAGAATGTGCAGTACGCGTGGCATGTCTGCCCGGCGCTCGGGAAGAAAAGTACCGTCTCCTTGTACTTGTGCTGAAGTCCGCTCACGGGCTGCCCGTTCATGAACGGCACGTTGTGTGTCATCTGCCCGGCCGGGTGCGGATTCATCGCCAGCCGGATACCGCGAACTGTTTCCTCGATGGCGGCCTCGTCCTTTTTCACGAGCACCAGGTCTCGCAGCTTCGAATAGTCCGCGGGCGAGAGCATGTCCTGATGCGGGAACGTCAGGCGATAGATGGGATCGTCGGGCACCTTGCCCCAGTCGATCAGTTCGTCCATCACATACTGGTTGGTACGAAACGGCATGACACGCGATACGACCTGCACGGCCTCCCGCAGTGATTCAGGAAGGTGTTGCCACTGTGGCGCCTGGCTGATCGTCTGCCGGGTATATGGTTTGAACTTTACAGGGGGCGAGTCGAAAGTCATGGCCTGATCCTTCGTGAGGTTTGGAAAGATGCTGACGAACACCGCCACTGTTGCCGGGCGATGATGAATCGAAGCGAAAGAAATTTCTGCAACGTGAAGCCAACCGAACGGACGGGTGCGTTGTCCGTCGCTCGGCAAGTTGGAATTAATTGTGGCGTCGTCGGCCACCGGCCCGCAAACGATATAAACTCGCAACGTTGTGCGTTTGAGGAAGGAACGTGAGGCGAAGAATTCCCAGTATCGAAGCATTGATTGCGTTTGAGGCCGCAGCACGGCATCTGAGCTTTACGCGCAGCGCCGACGAACTGGCCCTGACGCAAAGCGCGGTCGGCAGGCAGGTCGGGAGTCTGGAGGAGTATCTGGGCGTACCGCTTTTCAATCGCGTCAAGAAGCGACTCAGCCTGACGGAGATCGGCCAGATCTATGCAAGGCAGGTTCGCGAGAACCTTGGAAGGCTGGAGCGTGACACGCTGGCCGCAATGGCGCATCGCGACGCGGGCGGCGTCCTCGAAATCGCTGTCATACCGACATTCGCTACGCGCTGGCTGATACCGCGTCTTCCCCGGTTCTATGCGGAACACGAGCGGGTGACGGTCAACCTGACGACACGTGCGGAACCCTTTTTATTTACCGACACGCCGTTCGATGCAGCGATCCATTTCGGCGATCCTGTCTGGCCGGGCTCTTGCGCAAAGTACCTTTTCGGCGAAGAGATGACGCCCGTTTGCAGCCCGCAGTTGCTAAAAGGGCGGACCGATCTGCAGCCGCCTGAAGTCGCGAATTACACGTTGCTGCATCAGTCCGCGCGGCCGGACGCGTGGAGGAACTGGCTCGCGCAGGCGGGCATTCACGACGCCGACTGCATGCGTGGGCAGCGCTACGAGCTGTTTTCAATGCTCGTGGAAGCCGCGCGCGCGGGCCTTGGTATCGCGCTCGTACCTCGATTCTTCGTGTCGCACGAATTGGAACTGGGAGAATTGATCGTGCCGTGCAATTTGTCCTTGCGCAGCGACAAGGGCTATTACCTCGTATATCCGGAGTGCAAACAGAATATGCCGCTGGTGCAAGCGTTCGAGCGATGGATGCTCTCAGAAGCAGGCCGATATGTCGAACTCGGCGGATGCCGCTAACCGTCGCCGAGGCGCCTTTACACCAGCAAACACCACAGCGCTTTTCCGGTGGTGGTGATCGGGTGATATCTTGGCCTGAGCGACAACCGACGATGCCCTGCGCGAGAAGTCAGCGAGGCGCCGGATCTCCCCGCAGCCATTCGATTAGCTGCGTAATGACCGGTGTGATGGTCCGACCATGCGGAACCACGACGAAATAGGCGTCGCTCGGCCGGAACGTCGCCACGTCCATCCGGACCAGTTCTCCTGAGAGCAACAGGTCATCGACCAGGCGGCTCCACCCCAACGCAATTCCCTGTCCATATCTCACGGCTTGAATCGCATCGGTGTAGAGACTGCACCGCAGCACCTTGTTGAGTCGCCCAGGCCGGTACCCGACCGCGCGAAACCATTCGTTCCAGCCCATCCAACCTTCAGTCGTAGCGTCGGACTCGACGAGCGCCAGCTTCGCCAGGTCATCGAGTGAGCGCGGCGTGCCGTATTCCCGAAGGAACTCCGGGGAACATACGGGGAAGACTTCCACGTCGAACAGCAAAGTCGAGGTTCCATCCGGCCAGTTGCCGTCCCCGTAGCGCACGGCGACATCGACTTCGACATGGCGAAGGTCCGCTTTGAACATGTCGGTCGACAGCCGCAGTTGCAATGGCGGGACGAGCTTCTTTAGCTTCGCGAGCCGCGGCAAGAGCCGGAATTGCGAAAAGGCGGCCGTCGACACCAGCACCAGTTCCCGCAATTCGGTTCCCGTCACCAGCCGATCGAACACGCCGGCGATTTTCTGCATCGACTCGGCGACGACCATGTACAACGCTTCGCCCTCACTCGTCAGCTCAATCGAACGGTGCAGCCGGTGAAACAGTTGAACGCCGAGCGTCTCTTCGAGGAATCTAACCTGTCGACTCACTGCGGACTGCGTGACGCCCAATTCACTCGCGGCATAAGTGAAACTCCCAAGCCGAGCCACGGCTTCGAATTCGACAAGGGCGGTCAGCGAGGGAACGATCCGACGATAGCCTTTGGTTGCTTTGGTGGTTTTCATCTTGCTCACGCGGAACCCTGGTTTGAGAGCAGATCCATGATGCCCGGTTCAGGAGTCCGGTCCCACGTGCATTCTCGCATGATTTAAAGGAATGTGAACCGGCTTATAAAGGACGTTGACGGTGCGTTTCGACGATCCAATACTCAACGCCATATCAGTGCCGCGAGCGCTGCGAAACGTTCTCACCACGAGGTCCACCATGTCTGAAGTTCAGCTTCAAACGCATCGCGAACTAATCGAAAGCCGCAAGAAGGGACACGGCATGCCCGGCGAGTTGTTCGGGCGTCGTGACGTCTTCGAGACGGACGTCGAGGTGTTCTTTTACAAGCTCTGGATTCTCGTTGGCGTCACAGCCGATGTACCGGAACCGGGCGATGTCCACACGGTCGACATCGGCCGGGCATCGATCGTCATCGTGCGGGACGACGACGAGAACGTGCGCGCCTATCACAACGTTTGCCGCCATCGCGGCTCGCGGATCATGAAGAAGGCCGGCAAGGCCAGCGTGGGGATGCTCGTGTGCCCATACCATCAGTGGACCTATGATCTCGACGGCAGCCTCAAGCATTCGACGCATATGGGCAAGGACTTCGACGCAAGCTGCCACAGCCTGATTCCCGTCCATGTGAAGACGGTGGGCGCGCATATCTTCGTTTGTCTCGCCGACAATCCGCCCGCTGACTTCGAGAAGCTCGAGACCGTGATGGCCCCGCGCTTCGCGCCGTACGATCTGACGCGAACGAAGATCGCCCATGAGATGGAGATCGTCGAAAACGGCAACTGGAAGCTCGTGATGGAAAACAACCGCGAGTGCTACCACTGCGCCGGCACCCATCCGGAACTGACAAACTCGTTCCTGGCGGAGGACTTCGGTTTTTGTCCGGACGGCCAGAGCGAAGAATCGCTGCGAAGCTACGAGGACTACCTGAAACGCAACGCGGCTTGCCGGGAGAACTGGGAAAAGGACGGCTATGTCTGCGCCACGTTCGAATCGCTCGACGAGAGTGTGGAGACCAACTTCCGGACCCAGCGCCTCGTCATCTCGGGGGCCAACGAATCGCAGACGCTGGACACGAAAGTCGCATGCACGAAACTGCTCGGCGGAGTCAGCCGGCGCGACCTTGGTGACGTCCACATGTGGGGCCATCATTCGTGGACTCACGTGATGAGCGACCATGCGGTGATCGCCTATCTTTTGCCGCTCGCGCCGGACAAGACGCTCGTGCGCACGGTCTGGCTCGTCCACGCAGACGCTGTTGAAGGTGTGGACTATGACCTGAAGCGGCTAACCGAGGTCTGGATCGCGACGACGAACCAGGACGCGGAACTCGTCGCGAACACGCACGCAGGCACGCAGGATCCGGCTTATATCCCGGGGCCGTTTTCGAACTATACAGAGGCAGCGCTGGATCAGTTTTCGCGGTGGTACGACGCGAAGCTGAGAGCGCACGGAGTTTGAGGTCGCCATGAACGTTGCCGTGGATTCATGTTTCATCGAGCCGGGTCGGGAAATGCCTGATCGCTTTTGCAGTGCGAGCACGTGGGAACTCGCGGACACGCAGTGGCCGAGTCACGAGCAGCGCACGCTCACGTGCACGCGGGTGTCCGCTGAAACGCACGATGTCCGGACATTCGTGTTTAGCGCCCGGGACGGCCGGCTCTTCAGCTTTGAGCCGGGGCAGTTCATTACGGTATCGGCCGAGATCGCCGGCAAGGAGGTCAGCCGTTGCTACACGATCTCTTCGCCGCCGACACGCCCCCATACGCTTTCCATTACGGTCAAACGCACGCCGGGCGGCGTCATGTCGAACTGGCTGCACGAGAACATGAGGGAGGGTGTCGAGCTGAAAGCCTTCGGGCCCTCGGGCGTATTCACACCTTCTTCGGGCCCCGCTGCAAAGCTTCTGTATCTTTCGGCGGGATCGGGCGTGACACCACTGATGTCAATGACGCGGGCGGCACTCGACCTCGGCCTGAATCGCGACATCGTGTTTATTCATAGCGCACGGACGCCGGAAGACATCATCTTTCGCAACGAGCTTGCGTGCTTGTGCGCGCTCTCGGACAAGCTCCGGGTCGTGCACGTATGCGAGGCGCCTGGGAACGAGCCGGATCGGTCGGGCCCCGTGGGGCGTCTTGATCTTGGACTGTTGAGCCAGCATGTGCCGGACTACCGCGATCGTGAAGTGTTCATCTGCGGCCCGGGCGGCTATATGGACGCTTGCAGAAAGATGCTCGAGGAAGGTGGGCACGATCCTTCCCGATATCATCAGGAAAGCTTCAACTTCGCGGAGACTATGGAGCGCGCTGAAGGGCCGGGCGCGGAGCCCAGCGCAGAAGCGAGCGGGCAGATAGGCTATACGGTGCAGCTGGCGCGCTCGGGTCGCACGTTCACGATGGACGGATCGCAGACGGTGCTCGTCGCCGCGCGCAAGGCCGGTGTGCCCTTGCCATCGTCATGCAGCCAGGGCATATGCGGGACCTGCAAGACGAAAGTGCTCGATGGCTCGGTGGACATGATGCACAACGGAGGCATCCGCCCGCGTGAAATCGACAAGGGCATGCGCTTGATGTGCTGCAGCCGACCGACTTCGGATCTGATTCTCGATCTGTAGCTTTTCCCATTCCGGAGGGACCCAGGGCGCGGATAGCGCGGCCAGCCGCCGCTGCGAACGGCGGCGCCCGCGAAGTTCGCGCGCCTTCCCGATGCCCTGGTTAGCCTGCCGAGACCAGGGCCTCTCTCCGTCGTTCTGTGTCAGTAATGAACCACGGTCCGGATCGATTTGCCCTCGTGCATCAAATCGAAAGCTTCATTGATGCCAGACAGCGGCCTTGTGTGGGTAACGAACGGCGCGAGCTGGATCTTGCCCTTCATCGCGTCTTCCACCATGCCGGGCAGTTCCGAGCGGCCCTTCACGCCGCCAAAGGCGGTGCCGAGCCAGCGGCGGCCGGTCACGAGCTGGAACGGACGGGTGGAGATTTCCTGACCCGCACCGGCCACGCCAATGACGACCGACTGGCCCCAGCCACGGTGCGCGCATTCCAGCGCCGCACGCATCACGTTGACGTTGCCGATGCATTCGAAGCTGTGGTCCACGCCCCAGCCCGTCATTTCGACGATGACTTGCTGGATCGGCTTTTCGTAATCCTTGGGGTTGATGCAGTCGGTCGCCCCGAAGGCGCGCGCCAGGTCGAACTTGCCCGGGTTGGTGTCAATGGCGATGATGCGGCCAGCCTTGGCGAGCTTGGCGCCCTGGATCACGGCGAGGCCGATGCCGCCCAGCCCGAATACGGCGACGGTATCGCCTTCCTGCACCTTCGCGGTGTTCTTCACCGCGCCCAGCCCCGTGGTCACGCCGCAGCCGAGCAGGCACACCTGTTCGCGATTGGCCTGCGGGTTGATTCTGGCGAGCGACACCTCGGCCACCACGGTGTACTCGCTGAACGTGGAGCAGCCCATGTAGTGATAGAGGGGCTGGCCGTTGTAACTGAAGCGGGTCGTGCCGTCGGGCATCACGCCCTTGCCCTGCGTGGCGCGCACGGACACGCACAGATTGGTCTTGCCGCTCTTGCAGAACAGACACTCGCCACATTCCGCGGTGTAGAGCGGGATCACGTGATCGCCGGGTTTGACGCTCGTCACGCCTTCACCCACTTCCACGACGATGCCGGCGCCCTCGTGACCGAGCACGACTGGGAAGAGGCCCTCGGGATCGTCCCCCGAGAGGGTGAATGCGTCGGTATGGCACACACCAGTATGCGTAATCTTGATCAGCACCTCGCCCTTGCGAGGCGGTTCGACGTCGATCTCGACGATCTCGAGGGGCTTACCTGGCGCAAACGCAACTGCAGCACGCGATTTCATAGTGGTCCTGTTAAGAAAGGGGCGCCAATTGCGGGGTGGGATTCCCGCATTGAACTAGCGTAGATAGGTTCGAACGAGGGTCACGACATCGTCGATCGACCCCGATGAGGCATCCGCGGATCCCGCAAGGTGCGAGAACTCCTCGCGCAGATGGCTTTCGAGCACACCGGCCATCACACCGTTGATCGCCCCGCGGATGGCCGCCAGTTGCTGGAGCACCGGAGCGCACTCGGCGCCGTCCTCCAACGCGCGCTCGAGCGCGTCCAGTTGGCCGCGAACCCTGCGCACGCGTGTCAGCACACGTTTCTTTTCTTCGGCGGAATGAGGCATGACAGCAACGATGTGTTGATACTAGGGGGCAGTATATGACAATACTTAGGGGGAGTATACGTGTCCCGGCGATTCGGCGGCCGAAACACCAGGTGAATAGCCGGACTGCTCCCATGGTGCATCCGGCGCATAATGAATTCCTATTGGTCGTGCAGGACTACGCTGTTCCATGCGGTGACGATCGCAGGCCAGCACTACTGGGATGGCGGCTATATGGGCAACCCCGCCATTTATCCGCTGATCTATCACTGCAAGACGCGCGACGTGGTGATCGTCCACATCAATCCGCTCGTACGCGCCGGCGTGCCAGTCACGGCCGCCGGAATTCTGAATCGGATCAGCGAAATCGGCTTCAATTCATCGCTGATGCGCGAGATGCGTGCAATTGCATTTGTCACCGATCTGATCCAGCAAGGTAAACTCGATCGGGACGAGATGAAGGAAATGCTGATTCATTCGATCCGCTCCGACGCCGCGATGTGCGCGCTCGGCCTGTCCAGCAAGTACAACGCGGATTGGAGCTTTCTCTGCGAACTGCGCGACAACGGCCGGAACCAGGCCGATGCGTGGCTCGCGCGGCACTACGCGGATATCGGTCGACGCTCCAGCATCGACATTCGCGCGGAGTTTCTCTGAGCAGCCTGCTGAAGAAAGCGGCGGACAGTCGTAGTGAGCCGACGTGCGCAAAGGAGCAGAGATGAGCCACTTGCAGGAACGCTTCGTCGAGTTATGGACGCGCTGCGGCGGCGCACGCGCCGAGGCTGTCTATGCCGATCTCGCGCAACGTTACAGCGAACCCATTCGTCACTATCACACGCTGCGTCACATTCGCCGCTGTCTGCGCTATTTCGATGCGGCACGCAGCGCGATCCCGCATCCTGATCTCGTGGAACTTGCGCTGTGGTGCCACGACATCATTTATGTTCCAGGCGCAAGCGACAACGAGCGGCGCAGCGCGGACTGGCTTCGACGCTCGGCCGGCGATCGCATCGCGATGTGTGAGCGAATCTGCGCGATGATCCTCGCCACCCGACATACCGGCGCGCCGGAAGAGCTCGATGAGCGCTTTACATGCGACATCGACCTCGCTGTCCTAGGCGCAGCGAGATCCCGTTTTCTCGCGGAAGGAGTGCGCGTGCGCAGAGAGCGCTCGGACCTCGACGACCTCGCATATGACTTGCAGGAGCGAAAGTTTCTGGGCAGCCTGCTTGCACGACCTCGCATCTATTTCACGGACTATTTCCACGCGAGATGCGAGATGCGTGCTCGCGGGAATCTCACGCGGCGGCTCGCGTCGGAGACGCCGGGATCGCGGTAGACCCAGGCGGTGCTCAGTCCCGGGATCAATGTTTAGAGCCGGGCGCCGCCGGTCGCGTCGATCACCTGTCCCGTAGTCCAGCGTGCGTCATTCGAGGCCAGGAAGGTGATCACGTCAGCCACGTCGTCAGGTCGACCCACTCGCGAGAATACCGACATGGCCTCCGCGCCGGCGCGCGCCTCCGGTACGCTAAGCCACTCCGCATTCATGTCGGTGTCCGTCACACCCGGCATGACCGTATTGACCGTGATGCCGCGACGCCCGAACTCGGGAGCAAGCGCCAGCGTCAGGGTCTCAACGGCACCCTTCGATGCGGCGTACGCGGGATGCGTTGGCGCGGCCACTCGCGTAAAGCCGGTCGAAACGTTGATAATTCGTCCATTGTCGCGGAGATGATCGGCAACGGCCTGGATCAGAAAGAACGGTGCCTTGAAGTTGACCGTCAGGACCTCGTCGAAGGTCGCCTCACTGGTCTCGGACAAGGGAATCCCGGGTGCAATGCCGGCGTTGTTGACTAGAATGTCAAGCCGAGGTTCGCCCGTGGCGGCAATCGCGGCTGCCTCGAACTGCTCCCAGATACTGTCCGTTGCTTCCTTCCCGCGGTTCAAATCCGCTTTGATGGCGACGGCTTTTGCTCCGAGGGCCTCGATCTCGCGAACGGTGGCGTGAGCGGCATCCGCGTTGCTGCCGTAATGCACGCCGATGAGCGCGGCTCCTTCTCGCGCGAAGGCCAGTGCCACAGCACGGCCGATACCACGCGAGCTTCCCGTTATGATGGCCGTTTTGCTTGAAAGTTTTCCAGACATCATTCACTCCTTTCCGAATTGAATAGTGATCGTTATATTAATGACGCTGGAAACACGCTGTCAATGTTTTTTATAGGAATCGCTACAAAATGAGTCACCCCGCCCGAAAACGTGGCAGACCGAGGTTGCTGGAGCGCGACGTGGGGCTCGATGTCGCCGCGCGGCTGTTCTGGGAGCACGGATACGAGGGCACCTCGATAGCCGATCTGACCGAGGCCATGGGAATTCCGCCGCCGTCCCTCTACGCTACGTTCGGCTCTAAGGAGGAGCTTTTTAGACAGGCGGTCGACCATATCAGCAAGCGTGAGAACGGGCAGTGGCTGGAAGCGCTGCAAGGAGACATGCCGGCCTATGATGCGATAGCGTTCTACTTGCACGATGCCGCGGCACGCTTTACCGACCCCGGAAGGCCGCGCGGCTGCATGATTTCGACGGCTGTTCTTCAATATGCCGAAAAGAGCGAGTCCGTCGCACGGACGGTCGCCGAGCGGCGGGAGTCCTGGTTCCAGGCCGTCAAGGCACGCTTCGACCGTGCCGTCGCCGAGGGTGAGCTTGCCGCTGAAACCGACACCGAAGCTCTCGCCCGCTTTTACGAGGCGGTTGTGCAAGGCATGTCGGCGCAAGCCTGTGACGGGGCATGCAGGGCAATATTGAAGCGGCTGGCTGATATTGCGCTGTCGGCATGGCCTCGGCCTCAACCTCGTCGCAAGAAACCGGTTGCGTGAATGTATTGGTCTGGAGTTGTGTAAAAGATAAGGAGGATCGGCCAAATCTCGGGGCCGCGGATTCGTGCCACGAAGGGAATGAGAATCGCGGCAATCACGGCAAATCGCAGCCCAGCGAAGAATAGCGGTGGCAGCACCGTGAGCCCCGCTTTTACGACGACAAACTGAAATCCCCACAGCAAAGGAACAAGCAGGGCCGCTGCTATATGAATAGCTTCCATTGATAACTAAACCAATCAGCCCACAAATAGACGCGTGAAATGCGTCGCACCCCATAGTCAGCAGTTAAGCAGCCCGGCTGCTGATCAGTGTCTGCACGGCGTCACGGCACACCTGCTTGCGCGGCGCGAATCATTGCCCGAAGGCTCGTCTGCACATCCGTCTCAGTGGTGGCCCAACTGGAGACGCTGATTCGCATGGCGACGCGGCCCTGCCATACTGTGCCGCCACACCAGCAAATCCCCTCCGCCTGAAGACGGTTAATTACGGCGCGCGTCATCTCCGGGGTACCAAATGAGACGAGCACCTGATTGAGTACGACAGGATTCAGGATTTCAAAGCCACTGGCCTGGAGACCTTGGGCAAACATCCGGGCATAGCGGCAGGTACGTTCGACTAGCCCCGCAACGCCATCTCTGCCCAGGTTAAGAAGCGCGGCGAACGACTCTGTCGCGGCCGCGTATGGTGCGTACGATCTTTCCTTCGGGCCGCAGTATCTGATTCCAAAGCCGTTCGATTCCCGGCTTATCGTGCGCATCTTGCTGCTCGACAAGCGCACGCTGGCACTCGTCGACACACACGTCAACGACAACCCCACGGCTGAACAGATTGTGGAGTTCACGATTGCGGCCGCAGCGCAAATAGCATGGTTGAATCTGTCGCCCAAAGTTGCGTTGTTATCGCGTTCGAATTTTGGCTCGGGTAGTTCTGCATCGGGCGAGAAGATGCGGAAAGTACTGGCACTCGTCAGCGAACAGGCACCCGACATCGAGATCGACGGCGAAATGCACGGAGATTGCGCGCTGGATGAAGCGCTGCGTCAGCGTGTTTTACCCACGTCGCGACTGAAGGGCGCCGCCAACCTGCTGGTCTGTCCAAACGTCGATTCGGCAAATATTGCGTATAACCTGCTGAAGACGGAGGGAGGAAGTAATGTTGCTGTGGGGCGTTCCTGCTCGGCGTCAATGCACCCGTCAACATACTGACGTCCAGTTCGACGGTTCGTCGGATCATCAATATGGCCGCGCTCACGGTGTTGCAGGCAAATCGCGATTAAGTACAAAGCAAGGTTCCTTTGGACCAATGCCAGTGGCCGTTGCGCGCTCGACAACGTGAGCGCGATGCCAGCGCGGTTCAGATGATGGCGGGGCCGTTTTGCCAGTTGCTGCGGTATGAAGGAACGACCTGGCGACGAGGCGCCAGTCGCGACGACGTACTATCATGCAATGAAGGGAAGTCCACGTACTATGACCAAGTCGCTTCATTCAGGATTGACGCTTCCTGCCGCGGTACTTTTGCTCGCTGGCTGTGTCGTCGGCGGCATGCCATATACCGGGCGGCATCTCAGCCCGGCGGAGTGCCGCGACCTGGCGGCGCTCAAAACCAATGCGCCTCCGACCTTGGCACAGCACCAGAACGAACTCGCGGCCTTGAGGAAAGCAGGTTACGACCCGTCGCCGTGGAATGACGACCCGTACTACCCGGATGATCTGCAAGCGGCCCAGCGCCTGGTCGACTATTGGTTCCAAACTGAGTGCCTGCCGCATTGATTGCAGTTGGCCGGGCGTCTTCGGCTATCAACCGCTTACTGCGGCTTTGTCAAATCCTGCCCAATTGCTGCAACGACCGCCTGTTCGCAATCCTTGAGGCCTGTCACCGACTGATCGAACTGGTCGGTCAGCGTGCCGAAGCTGCCATAACGATATTTGGCGTCTGCTTCGATATGAATCGAATTGGCCTTGATGTCCCAGCCGCAAGCGAATGTCTTAAAGTACATGTCCTGCCTGGACTTGGAATCGAGCAGGCGCGCACGGATAACGACCCACGGAATGAAGTCGCTCGTGTCCGGTGGGGATGCATAGCCAAAGGAAGTAATCCACACGTTCAGGATGGCATCCGCGTCGGTCTTGATATCTGAGAAGTCGTCCGACTTGCCATCGCTTGCGAGCTTGACGCTCTGGCCGTGCAACGCAACGAGCTGATAGCCGGCATTGGAAAGTCGCGCTGTAAGGCCATCGTCAACAACGGGAGCGAAAACGATTTTTTCGCTTGCCACACGCTGCGTGTACGTACTCGTATGATTGGCGTTGACCCCTGCTTGCACCAATCCGCCAATCAATCCAAATGCTCCAGCAGCGCCACCGAAGTTGACCACGCTCTCTCCGCGCGGTTCCTTGACGTCCAACATGGCGATCGTATGGAGCTTTTGTCGATTGCTGGCGGCAAGCTCGGTTTTCGGAAGCGAAGTGCAACCGGTGAGCAGTGTTGAGACGACAAAACCCGCGGCAAGCACGAACTTGGAAATTGCTTTGGTCTTCATGATTGTCTATCTGTGGATTGAGAGCGTCGACGCCCAGCGCCTTTTGAATAATGGCCATCCCTGGAAATCAGGGACCGGCAAGCCATTTATCGGCATCACTGGTATGAACTTTAGAATTGCGACGAAGCAAGACCCGCTTTCTGATCCATGAAGACATCGAACACTATTGCGCGTGTCCGCAGTCGACAAACAAAGTTTTACACCGCGCGACGGGCTGTTTCCGGACCGAAGCCAGCCATCTATTCGCAGCCTCTCGATTGCTCGTCGGTTTGCGACCGACCTCGTCGTCGTCGGGGATTGCTTTGGGAGCGACGCGGCCTGGCCTCAAGCTGCTACGTCACCGCCCAGCAGTTCGGCAACTTCATGTCCTCGGCCCTGCTGGTTCCGATGCCCATCGGCAGCACCCTATGCATGGCTCATGGCATGGCCGCATCGCAGCCTTTTGGCCTGGTGATGTTCTGCGTCTCAAGGCGCCATGGCGAGTCTCGCCCAGCAAGTCGGCGCGTTCGCGCTGCTCCCGTATTTGACGTTAGAGGCGTTTTCTGATGTTTCGCACCGACATAACGGCGCCCGCGTTTGCAATGTCTCGTGTCACCGTCGCATGAGGCCCATCACGAGCGTGACGAGGAAAATCACAATGAATATGACGAAAAGTATTTTTGCGATGCTGGCTGCACCTGCAGCGATGCCGCCAAAGCCGAACGCTGCGGCAATGATCGCAATGATGAAAAATACAAGGGCGTAATACAACATGATGTGTCCTCCTCCCATCGCGGGCAGCTCGCGTTATATGCCCGCTTGACGTTTTAGTCACAGCAACTCCCGTTCCTCACCGGATGGAGCAGGCATATGAATGCGACGGGAACGGAATCAGCCAGCTATCGCAGTACTCCATGGATGGTCCGACGAATGACCACCCGGCTCATTCATCGCGGCCGGCGGCTTTGAAGTCTCGCCAGAAGCGGGCCGTTGCTATCTCGCCGAGGCGACCGCGGTGCTCGACCGCCTTGCCGTCGCGTCGATGCATCTCGTGGACCAGGTCGATTGGCCGGCGCTAGCGCGTGTTACTTCAAATCATTCGGCGGCGCAGATAGCGCCCCATGCGGTCAACGTTTCCATATCGTCGTCAATTTCGCGGCAAGGACGCCATGCTGGCTCATGATGCGTGTCTGGCATATTCGTTGCGCTTCGGGAAATGCCGGCTTGCGAAATCTGGCACCCCACCGGGTATAGCGCAGATTCGCCCAACGGCGTTGCCGCGAGTTTGCGGTCATTCAAGGGAGGCAATCATGAAAGCAACGAAGACAGTAGTCGTCTGTCTTGCATTGGCGCTAGCGTCGGTCGGCGCGGCGTATGGGCAGGGCGGTGGAGGCGGTGGAGGCGGTGGAGGCGGTGGGACGAGCGCTGGTGCTGGGGTGGCGGGAGGAGCCAACGGAGCGGGCCAGGGTGGTGCCGGAACCAGTGCGCCGAACACAGGCGCGACCAGTGGTTCGACATCCATGTCGAAAGGTTCGACGGCGGGGTCGCCGACCCGACTCCCACAGAAAGGCCCACACGCTAAAGGCGCGTCGGACACGGCTGCATCAGGTGCGCAGTAAACAGGCACAGCGAGGCGATGTCCGATGAGCAGATTCCTCGGGCACTCGTTTTGTCAGTCGCATGTTTGCATCCCGACGGGGACGTATGAGGTTTCAGGAATGACCACTGATGCAACGAAAACAGGCTGAAGCCGAACGCGCGTCAACGGAGGACCAATGACTCAGTCATGCATTGCCATAACCGTCCGGCGCGAGGACCCTGCCTCGCTTGATGGACAAATCCTGCTTGATGAACTCAGCGCCACGCTGGCGATACTTTCAGGCGATGGCGGGCAGTCGAGGTTTTGTCTCGCCGACTTTCACTCGTCGAATGGAAGGTTTTACGTTGCCCGCACCCTGGTCGGGGAACCGGTTGGATGCGGCGCATTCTGGCATTTCGACTCGCGCACGGCGGAACTCAAGAGAATCTACAGCAGGCCGCATTATTCAGGCGTCGGCAAAGTGATTCTGCAGCAGCTTGAAGTCAACGCGGCAGCCGCCGGTTATCAAAGGCTGGTCCTCGAGACTCGCGCGGTAAACAGGCGCGCGATCCGATTTTATGAGCGCAACGGCTTCAGGGCGGTTCAACGGTACGGGTCCTATGTAGAACAGTCCGACGCGTGCTGCTTCGAAAAGTTGCTCCTTACCGCAGCAGGTGAAGAGGCTGGTTGGACGACCGGCAGGCAAGGCGGCCCAGATCGTTCAATGCGCGAACGCGGTCGTGGCGATGCCGATCGAATTGACCGTCGCCAATGAAGCCGAATAGGCTCATCACATGAGCAGCCGGTGGAACTCCTCGCGGACCCGTCGCGCCCGTACTCCTGTGGGTGAGCCCGGAACGTTCCCCGTTCTGATCGAGCCACAGCTCGCTACGCTGGTCGATCGCGCACCGGCAGGCGGCGACTGGTCGTACGAAATCAAGTTCGACGGTTATCGGATGATGGTCCGCATCGAGCGTGGCACCGTCCAGATCTTTACCCGCAACGGACATGATTGGACTTCACGTATGCCCAGTGTGACCGACGCACTCACGGCTTTGCCAGTCGAGGAGGTGTGGCTCGACGGCGAGGTAGTCGTGTTGGACGCGGAGGGTCGCCCCGACTTCAATGCGCTTCAGAATGCCTTTGACCGGCGCAGCACCGCGGACATCGTCCTGTTCGTCTTCGATATCCTCTGGCTGAACGGCACCGATCTGCGTGAACACCCGTTGCGTGAGCGTCGCAAGCTTCTTCGCGCATTGATGCATGAAACGGACGCCGATGTGTTGCGATTGTCGGAAGACTTCGCGAAAGACCCGGTGTCGCTGGTCGCTTCCGCTTGCCGCATGAAGCTCGAAGGGATCATCGGCAAGCGCGGCGACGCGCCGTACCGCTCCGGACGATCTACCGAGTGGATCAAGCTCAAATGCAATTTGCGCCAGGAGTTCGTGGTAGGCGGCTTCACCCGCACCAAAGGTGCGCGCTCAGGTGTTCATTCCCTGCTGCTCGGCGTGTACGAACAGGATGGGTCGCTGCGCTACGCGGGCAACGTCAAGCCATACTTGTCCCCTCGCGCCGCGCACGCCTTCCTGCGGCGCGCCAGCACAGTCACCGCTAGCAAAACAGCGTTCTACAACCCTCCCAAACCGGAAAAAAACCGCGACTATCTTTGGTTGGAGCCGATGCTCGTCGTCGAGTGTTCGTTCCTCGAATGGACGCCCGCTGGCGAAGTCCGACATCCGGTTTTTCACGCGGTCCGGGAAGACAAGGCCGCGGGCTCGATCACCGAAGAGCCGATGATCGCCGTCGAGTCGGATGAACCGGTCGAGGCCGATACGGGTTCGACTCGCCAGCGTCCAGGGCCGAAAGGAGCCGTGACGATCGGCGGCATCCGGATATCCAATCCCGAGCGGGTCATGGATGAGGTGACCGGGCACACCAAGCGCGACATGGTCGAGTACTACGCTGCGATATCCGAATGGGCGTTGCCGCATCTGCATAACCGGCCGTTGGCGTTGGTTCGCGCGCCAAACGGTATTAAAGGCGAGTTGTTCTTCCAGAAACACAGCGAAAAATTCCAGATTCCCGGCGTCGACGAACTGCCGCCCGAATTGCATCCGAGGCATCCGCCGCTGCTAGTTGCAAACAAACCGGAGGCGCTGATCGGTCTCGCCCAGATGGGCGTTGTCGAACTGCACTGCTGGAACGCCGCAGCACCCGACCTGGAGCATCCCGACCGGATCATCTTCGACCTCGATCCCGACCCGAACCTGCCATGGAGCGCAATGCTGGAAGCGGCCGAGCTGCTGAAGGTCGTGCTCGATGAGATAGGTTTGCGGTCATTCCCGAAAACCAGCGGAGGCAAAGGATTCCATGTCGTCGTGCCATTGACGCGACGACAGGCCTGGAGTGAAGCGAAGGGGTTCGCGCAGGCGGTCGCCCGTCACATGTCGCGGGTGGTGCCAGACCGCTTTTCGGCGGTCCTTGGTCCTAGAGCGTGTTAGGAACTTTGAAGTACTGGCACGGCGTGGACAAGCATGAGCATTGCGAAGACGACAAAATGAAGCCCGGCGAGAGTTTCGGGGAGCCGTTCATAGTCACGTGCGAGACGCCGGAAA
>NZ_JBFPKF010000080.1:0-3261 GCF_040948685.1 Paraburkholderia sp. BR14374
CGTTACGTTTTGGATTGCGGCAATCTGTTCCCGGTTCAGCATGATGAAGCTCCAGTGTGCGCGATCCGGACACGAAGGCGGCGCCTCCACGATCTTGCGACAGAGATCGCATAATGGGTCAAAAACGCGCGCTGGATGTGGTGCGCGTCAGAATGCTCCCGGTCCGGCAACCCGTTGCTCCGGCGAGGTCGGCTCAGTTGCCTACAGAATATCAGGCTCTTCTCGATTGATTTTCATCTGCTTGAATGTGTCTTGATCGCCATCAAGGACTGAATCTGCGGTAGAGCCGTCTCGGCGCCCACATTCGTCGGTACAGACGACGAAGCAATCGTCGATGGGGACAACTCAAGCACGTCGCTTTCGATGCTCCGCCGGCTCGTGCCGACACTCATATACCGACGGCGCGCCTGAACTCGCGCGTGGCGTTTTTCGCGCGCGCGCTGGCGTCCGGTGCGTCGGGGAGAGCAATGCACCACGCCGCGATAGCTTTGTCGGCGAGCGGCTCCCACTTGCTCACCCAAGCCGTCAGCACCGCGCGGTTCTTTTGCTCCTCGAGCGCCATGCGAACGAGTTCGGCGGCCCAACGCCGATGGCGCTGGGCGTCGATCAACTGCGCATCGGTGATGAGGCCGAGCAGCGTATCGCCGTTGTGCCGCGCAGCCACTCCGAGGCTTCGCAAAACGGTTTCTTCCACCGCCGGGCGCGCGACGAGGTTCAGCGCGGCGAAGCTCTCCGCCCAGTCCCATGCTGTGAGTGCGTGCTCGACGAGATTGCGCCAGCCCTGCCATGCCGGATCGTCCTCCCAGTAGTGCCGCTCATCAGTGCCGAAGCCGAGGTCGCCGAACGTCTGCGACAGCTCTTTGGTGCGATACGCCGTGTGAGTGAGCCAGCGCAGCGTGTCCGCTGTTTGGTAAGCGGCGCAGTTTGAGATCGTGGAAGCGGGCGCCATCTGGGTCAGATACGCCGAGCCCATTTGCAGTGCATGGAACAGGAAGCGGGCGGGCGTGTAGTGGCGCGCGAGCGTACCCGCCCAAGTGTGTGCGAGCATGCTGTCGTGACCGCGTGCGGAGAACTGGTCTAGCAGCCCGAAGACATACGTTTCCTGCCCGTCCTGGAGCATGTTGTAGGTGCGGTAGACGAGCTCGTCAGGATCGCGGAACGCATTCCAGTCGGGCCGAGTCAGCGGGGATGCATTGCGGTTTCGCTTGAACCATTGCGCCATTTCGAAGTTCGGATCGAGCTCGAACGGCGCATCGGGATTGTCGGTCGTGTAGTGCAGATTGGTCGTGACGATCTCGTACTCGCTTGGCTTGCGCCGCCGGGCCGCCAGATGGCTCCATGTTTTCAGTGGCTTGAGGACTTCTGGATGCGTCATGATTGTCTCCAGTTAAGAAAAGGTCTGCAGAGGTCGTTTTTGCAGCGGTGACTCCACACTCATCGCAGTCTGAACGGCCACGACATTCTTGTGTGGAGATTTCCCAGCAGAGTCACCCATCAGGTGCCGTGCCGGTGAAACACATGACCGCACCGGCCAGATCTTCAGCGTTTTAAAGCTCTGCGCAACATCCATAAATCGCTCAGAGCAGACCGCGTCGTCTGGATAGCATTTTTTCACCAAACCCATATATCGGGCCCTCGCATAGCCGAACTGTCGCTTGATGATGGGAAAGGGATGCTTAACCTTGGCACGGGTCTCTGCCTTGAGCCGGTCGATGTGATCGCGTATAGCGTCCGGATGATCGCTCCGGTCCAGTGCACGATGCCGCCGTCGAGACCCCGGGACTCGCGATACAGCGCCTCTTCCATTGCAGGATCCGACAGAGCGAACCCGTGCTGCATAAACCGAATTTGCGGCATCGTCGCGATCGGGAAAGGTGGTCGTCCGTTTTTGCCTGGCGGATAAATGCGGCTCGATCAGCACAAATCAGCTCCGACCAGGGCACAACACGCCGCATCGCCTCGAGAAGATTCGGATTTCCACGTGGTTGAAAGATCCAGGGAACTGCGACAATACACTTCTACCCAACTAATTCGTGATGCTTCCAGGATAGCTGAACGGGCGTCAATGCCAGGACTTCGGCAGACCTTCCTTAAAGCGTCTTTTCGTAGTAGAAACGCACATACTCGTCGGTCGTCTCGATGCGGCCCGCGAACGAGCTGAGATTGACTTCGAGTTCGGACATCCTGAACGGCCGACCCAGCGCTTCCTCCAACGTCGCGCGGCATAGGATCAGTTCGCCGTCCGCGTCGATGCGCACATATGCGAGCTTGTCGTCCACGCGGATCACCTTGCCGGGGTTGTCCTCGTGCGCGGCTTCGATGACGCCGGCCGTGATGCTGCTCGCGCGAAGCACGGGACCCACGCGGTTGTTACGGTAAGCTTCAGCGGTCTTGTCAACGATCATGCTGTGTTCCCCTGCGGACTCAGGAATGGGCAAAGAGCGCATGAACGCCTTCTACGGCAATCAGAAGATCGTCGCCTTGGAGCTTCACGGCATATTCGGCGAGACGACAGTCACCCGGATTGATTCCTTTGCCCGTATTTGCGTCGAAGGTCCACTGATGAGCCCGGCACGTCAGCACGCGGCCATCGAATTTTCCTTCAACGAGCCGAATGTCGTGGTGCGGACAAATGCCCTGAAAGCCGCGCGGCTCGCCGCCTTCGGGACGTACCAACACGATCACGTGGCCATCCACTTCCACCTCGGTCATCTCCGCTTCCCACAGGTCATCGAGAGTGCAAACTTTCCGAAATTTCATGTCGCCCTCAATCATCGCAAAAGATGAATTCCAGCGTTTCCATCGGCTTGATGTCGGTCTCGGCGAGTTTCGCGTTGCGCGGATAGAACTGCTTGCTACCTTGGCGACGCACGCGGATCACCTTGTCGGGTTGAGGCGCTACTCGCCGGCCCACCGAATGTTGAGATGCTGCGACGGCGATCTCGTCCATGGAATTGTCGGTATCCACGGTTACGAGTTGCAGTACGAAGTCGTACTGAAAATTGGAAATCACAGGGACAAGAGCCATATCGCCCTCCATTGAATCGCCGCTCATGCAGCCTTTTCTTCGTAAAGCTTGTCGCAGTACGCCTTGACCCACGCGTAATGGTGCGCGTCATCGCCAATTTCGCCCGGTGCGAGTTCCATGTACTTCAACGCACCCCTCAGGTCGGGTGGCTGGATCTGCCCAGCCAGTAAGCGATCAACGAGCGCGAGGTGATTGCGGTAGCGAACGGGATCCTGCTGGAACACCCAGCGATC
>NZ_JBFPKF010000081.1:0-2835 GCF_040948685.1 Paraburkholderia sp. BR14374
ATGGCGACGCTCGAATGGGTGGACTGGTTCAACAATCGTCGGCTCTTCGGCCCCATCGGCAACATTCCACCTGCCGAGGCAGAAGCCGCTTACTATGCAAATCTCGCTGAGTCTGTCACTGTGGCATAACGCAAGCAAAACGGTCTCCGGAAATCCCGGGGCGGTTCGGTCACGGGCTGCATCACGTCTGTAGGGCGGCGCTGTCCCTGATTGCACAGCAGCGGCAGAAATGGGCGTTGCCAGATGAACTATGGATTGCCCAAGCTATGAGACCGGCCAAGACGCGTTCTGGATCTGTCATGCCTTGCAAGGTCGCGGGATCGAATGCTGTCTTGTCGATCCCACTAGCATCTCTGTGGAACGCCAGAAGTAGCGCGACAAGACGCACCGAATGGAAGTAATCGTGCTGGCCATCAACCTGCGTGTGTTGGCCGCATGGTAAACGGGATCGCATGCACGCGATCCGTGTGCCGTTGCTGCCCGATGAGACGTCGTGCAACGTCATACGCGACCGTGGGCAACTGCAGAGGGAAGTCCCGCAACACCGGCGGCGCACGTGCAAGCTACTGGTCCCGCTCGGTTACTGGGGTCGAGTCGACAGCCGGAAGTTCACCGCACGTCTGTGCACGCGGCGAGGCACGGTGCCACGACGGTACGCCACTACCATTGGAACTTCAGCGACGGCTGTTGCGCGAATGCGAACAACTGGTGCTCCTTAAGCAGTAACTGGCGACACTGGAAAAGGAGACGCTCGGGAGCCTCCCGAAGCCGAGCGGAAGCGAATCGATCGCCTCAAACGCCTGAGTGGCATTGGGGCCGTTGGTGGCTCGCGACTGGCGCTGGAACTGTTCTGGCGGCGGTTTGAGCCTCGTGACAGTGGTGAGAGCCAGGTCGCCAAGGCCATCAGCAATCAAGGCAATCGGAGAGTGCGGGCACTACGGATCGAGACGGCATGGCCGTGGATCCGTTATCATCCAGAGAGCGTCATTGACGTATTGGGTTCTCGCAGCGAACTGCTGGCACGGCCCCCAATCGCCGCGCGCGACGGATAGCAATCGGTGCACTCGCACATTTCGTACGGCGGGAAACTGGTCGAGAGCATGCGCCAAGATGCACCGGCCTGCACCATCCAGCGCAGCGCGTTGAAAATATCGCGAATCACATGTCGGCGCTGCGGCGCGGCTTCGCTCGTCAAGAGTACCGTCACTATCGGAGCGAATTGATGACTGTCCCAGCAACGTCGGCTTTCGATGTGCGCGAGCTCGCTGTACCACGTGCTTCGGCAGCAGATATTGAGATCTTTCTCATCACCTTCGATTTTCGCGCGACGCTCGACTGTCCCGCATTCGCTCCACTCTCGGACGATGAGCGTGAAAAGGTCGCGCGCTTCCGACGCCGCGACGATGCGCTGCGTTGTGCCATCACGCGCGTCGTGCTGCGTCAGTTGCTGGCCGAACGAACAGATTTGAAGGCAAGTGAATTGCGTTTCGAGCTAGACACCGGTGGTCGACCGCGTCTCGATAAGTCGATACAAGGGGGCCCCGGTCGGCAACTCGACTTCAACGTTTCGCATTCTGAGCAGTATGGTCTGGTCGCAATTGCGCGGCGACGGACGGTTGGTGTAGATATCGAATTTGCTCGCAATGACCTCAACTGGAGGAAACTCGCGTCAGCGGTGTTTGCGCCGCGCGACGAAGCACACGTAACCGCATTGCCGATGCACAGACGAACCGACGCATTTTATGACGTATGGACGGCAAAGGAAGCGGTGTTGAAGGCGCGTGGCGTCGGCATCGGAGGCGGTATGACATGGTTTTCTGTACTTGGCGACGGGCAGCACGAGCCAAGGATCGTAGTTTCCGAGGAGAGTGTGTGCAATCGCGACCTGATTGCGAATCTCGACGCAGTTTGGCTTCGTGCCCTGAACGGTTATGCCGCGTGTGTCGTGTGGTCGCGCGACGCCGCTTGGTGCGATGCGTAGGCACAATGTAGCTTGAGCGTTTCGAGAATTTAACTCCGACCAAAGTTTGCGCTAGCGCGTAGCGAAAGCGGCCGGTCGGCGCATCCGAAATGCATAACCTGTGCAAAAAATCATCGCGATCTGATCAAAAGCGCCGTTGCAGAGAAAAGGAATTGGTGAGATTCGGCCCGTTTCCTGAGACCAGAAATACCAAAAATTGAGATTGCCCCGTATGGCACGTGCCAACCATGACATGCTAGCAATGGCTGGACTGCCCTTTACACGTCGATGTGTATGTCCAGACTCCCATGTCCCCCCAATACTCTGGAGCCCACATGTCAACGCCATTCGTCTACTTCGACTGGTCAGCCAACATGTTGTAGACATCGGCGGTGATGCGAGTTGCAATGTCGAGGACGGCAGAGGAAATTTTAGCGCACATCCGGCTGCGGACATATTCTTCGAGTCGCCGGTAAAGACTACCATTGCTGGGTCTCGGTTATAGGCAGTAATCACGCCCCCTTTCATTCCTGATGATGTCGGAAGCGCACTTCAAAAGGTCTTATAAATTTTTGCGCTGAACTCCCATTTCATGGTGTTCACCATGTCGGTCCAAGTCCGCGTAAAGGACGGTCGCGGCCTAAGGTCTTTCGCGTGGCTAGAGTTGAGACGCGAATCCTCGGGGTTAGGGATACCAGTACTCTCCAGTGAACGTTTCACCAACCCATTTCTTCAAATCGTCGGTCAGAGAGGTGGCGCCGGAATTTCGGACAAGGTCGGTAAGTGGAACGGTCGGGGCCTGAGCTGGTCATAGGGACCAGCAAAAGGAACCCAAAGATGGCAAAAAGAAGCGGCCGGTCGCATAGCCCGGCATT
>NZ_JBFPKF010000082.1:0-2706 GCF_040948685.1 Paraburkholderia sp. BR14374
CTCCGTGCCGGAAACAGACCGTTGAGCGGCGGATCCGTCCCCACTCAATGCGGCTCTGGCAGCCATGCTAACCCGCGCTCAAATCCGCACGGCGGCTAGCCTCGTCGCACGGGAGTCATACTGACTTACTGATGTGCGTCAGGCGTTGTTTGCCACCCGAGGAATGTTGCCGGGGTACGAGGCCAAGGTAGGCCGCCAGATGCCGGCCGCTGTCAAATGCCTGTGCGTCAGCTCCGATGTTGCCGATCAATGCGGTGGCGGTGAGCAAACCAACACCAGGTATTTCCGCAAGCCGTTGACTCGCTTCGCAGTTGCGATGCCATTGGCGGATCTGCGCTTCGATAGTGGTGATCTTGTGTTCGAGCTGACGAACGTGATCGAGCATCTCCATGAGCAGTTGCCGCAGCACTCCTGGCAATCCGTTGGTCGCGTCTTCGAGCAGCGCCGGAACGTCAGCCAGGTGAGCAATGCCTTGGGGCAGAATCAAGCCGTACTCACCGAGCAGGCCGCGCAGGTGATTGCTAAACTGGGTGCGCATCTTGACCAGCAGTTGTCGGCTCACGTGAAGATGCAGAATGCTTTGTTGCTCGATCGATTTGATAGCGACGAACCGCATGTTCGGCCTCTGTACAGCCTCGCATATCGCTTCCGCGTCGTTCCGATCGTTCTTGTTGGTCTTCACATAGGGCTTCACGTAGCGCGGTGCCATCAGCTTAACGGTGTGCCCCATTGATTCGAGTGTTCGCGCCCAATAGTGCGCGCTGCCGCACGCCTCCATGCCGATCAGGCAGGGACACAGGCGAGCGAAGAACGCGGGCATCTGGGCGCGGCTCAGTCGTTTGCACGACACCAGATGCCCATGCCTATCTATCGCGTGGATTTGGAAGACATGTTTGGCAAGGTCAACACCTACAGCGCTAATATCCATTTCGGGTGCCTCCATTCGTGAGTTGAACGTCGCACGTCAACTGTGGCACATCGGGGCCGCGTCGAGTGGGTGGCGCCCGTTCCATCTGAACAATTCGATTCGCGCGGGGACTGCGTGTTATGCGTTGGACGCTGTGGCCACCACGCGTTTAAGCAAAGCGAGCAGAGCAAGGGCGTAAAAGAACCGCAGTTTTCTGAGGATCATGCGCAGGTTGTGGCCGGCACCGCACAGCACGGCGTGAATCGCATCACCGAGCGCGCCTTTGAGCCAGTTCCGATCAAGTTTCCCGTCCGCCTTCATGTGGCCGATGGCGGGCTCGATCGCACTTCTTCTGCGGATCATTGCGCGCAGCCCTCGGGTGATTCCTCGCCGCAATCCCGGGTGGTAGATCTTCACGCCGGCAACGGTAACACCCTTGTAGCCGCGGTTGACGATGGCGACTTCCGGCTCCACGTCGCTCAAGATCGCCGCCTGCTCCAGCGCCTCAGCCAGGGTATGGCCGTCGTACGGATTACCTGGCATCGAGCGCGCCTCGATCACGAATCCTTCCTTGTGGGTCGTCGTGACCGACACCTTGACACCGAATTCGTATGGCGTACGCGCCTTGCCTTTCGCCAAACATTCGACTTCCGGGGCATGCAGCGCGTACAGCTTGTTTTTGTCCTTCTGCTTTTGAGACAAGATCCGTTTAGTGCGGCCGATCAGTTCCTGCAGTGTGCTGCGCCCGGTGTCGGCGACTGAATCGATCTGACGCTCAACGTCGCGCATGACCCGCCTAACGCGCGAGCGCAACGTCCGTAGCGCCTTCTTCATGCGCTTGTATTGTTTGGCGTGCGCGTAGCGACCGATCTGGCTGGCCAGGCGCGGGGCTTCGCGATTGTAGTTCTGTCGCAGCTTCAAACCGTGCCGCGCCGCGGCCTTCACCAGATGTTCGCGGCATCGCTCGAGCAAACGTGAATCGGTGGGATGCGCGATCGCCTTTTGCATGACCGTTGTGTCGACGATTACGCGCTTCGCGCTCGAGGCCTTGATCACACCCGCGCGCTTTGCCGCCTCGATCGTCTCGGCGAGCAGTTCCTCGACACCGGCCTCACCCAGGCGTTTGCGCCAACGCGTCAGGCTCGACGGATCGATCGGGGGCTCGGTCTGCAAATACGTCTCGCCGGTGAAGACCTGCCAATACGGTTCTCCACCCACTGCCAGACCACTTCCTCGTCCGACAGATCGAACGCATGCTGAAGATACAACAGGCCAGCAATCAGCCTCGGTGACGTTGCCGGACGGCCCTTGTGAGAGACAAAGCTCGCGCTCATCGACGCACCAAGCCGATCCCAATTGATCAGATCGGCCAGACGCACCAGCGGATGTTTCAGGTTGATCTGTTCGCGCAGAGGGTGCCGGAATAAATCGCCTTCGCTCACCGCCGTCTTCGGACCCATCCAAACCTCGACAGAATTTGCAGGAAACCACCCATAATCTGCCAGGTTCCTGCAAATCCATCAACCACTTTCCGATTCAAAGCCTTGCTACGCAAGGCACTTCGAGTTCTTCAGGGCCGACTAGCTATCCTGTTCGGCGAGCGATTTACGCAGGCGCGTGGATACCCCGCTGTTCAACCGCCTCGCTCACAAAAATGCAGACGGGTTTCTAACAGGCTGTTGAAATACCCCTCGCTGGCGAGCAGCACTTCATTTCAATGAGTCGCTGCGCCGGTTTGGTTGATGTCGATTTGATACTCGAAGTCTTTCATTCAGGTGGGGCCAATGCCATCTCCTCGC
>NZ_JBFPKF010000083.1:0-2666 GCF_040948685.1 Paraburkholderia sp. BR14374
TGTCACGGATCGGCGTAATCGAGCCGGGGATGATCGGCGTAATGAGGCCACCTGGAATGGCCCCGAAACGCGATTTCGAAGGGACTCAAGAATGCGTTTTTTTGCCTGATTTTGCAACCGCGTTTTCGCCGTTTTCGGGCATCGGTTTCGGCTTGCGGAAGCTCTCACCCTCAATGACGACGCGGTAAGCGCCGTGCCGTAGCCGATCGAGCGTGGCAGCACCGAGGATGCGGTTGTCGGGGAATGCGTCGCCCCATTCGCTGAAGTCGAGATTCGACGTCAGGATAGTTGCCGCGCGCTCATACCTGGCGGCGATCAGATCGTGGAAGTCTTCGTCGTGGGGCGCACGCAGGGGTTTGAGAGCGAAGTCATCGACGATCAGCACCGGAACGCGCACGAACTGCTGCAACTTGCGTTCATAGAGCTCAGTCGCCCGTGCTGCATGCAACTTCTTGAGCAATTCGGTTTGCGTGATGAACAGGACATCGCGGCCCTGGCGTGCGGCGCTGTGGCCCAAGGCCTGCGCGAGATGCGACTTGCCGACGCCGGTTTGGCCGACCATCAGCACGCAGACCTTCTCGTCGATATAGCGGCCGGCGGCGAGATCATGGATGTGAGCGCGGTTGAGTTTGGGCACGCGGTCAAAGTCGAAGTTCTCGAGCGTCTTGCTGAGGGCGAAGCCAGCGCGGGCGAGCCGCACGCCGAGCTTCTTCTGCTCTCGCCGTGCGACCTCGTCGTGCAGCAGCATGGCGAGGAACTCCGTGTAGGCAAGTTGCCCGTCGATGGCGTGACGGTTGCGTTGCTCGAGCGAGTCGAGGATGCCCGAGAGACGCAACTGCTTGAGGATCGTGTTCAGTTCTGGACTGGGATGCATAGGCGTTCAATGGATCAGAAGGGAATGGAGGTCACGGCCGAAGCGGCCGCCGTTCAGATAGGTGTCGGCAGGTGCCGGCGTCGGCGCTGGTGCGGTGGGCTGGCTGTCCAGCCCCTTGTCGAGGATCGTCTTGACGGTGCGGTACCTGGGGCTGGCGAACACGAGCGCACGCTCGCACGCAGCCTCCAGCCGTTGATCGCCGACCTTCTCGCGAAGCCTCACGACGCCCTGCGCGCCGCGCAGGTTGACGAGCACCTTGTCGTTGAACATCGCGAGAACGAGCGCGTGGCAGGCTGGCCCGATATCCTTTGCCCGCGCCAGGCACCACTGTGGATCGTGCTCGAGCCACGCTTGCGCTTCAGGCGGCTGGTGGTCACGCACCGTGTGGCGATCGCCGGGCTTGCGCAGGCGCGGATGGGTCGCGACGAGCTCATGGCGGTGGAACACCTGCACGACCGTGTCGGTCGCCTTCAGCCACAGCTGCTTGCCAACGAGCGTGAACGGCACCGAGTACCGTGCCTTCCTGTAGACGACGTGCCCGTCTGTATGGACCTTGACCTCGCACCATACGGCCAGCACTGGCGGCACATCGGGCAGTCTGGCGAGCAGCGGCTTCTCGATGGCGAAACGTGCAAGCGGCTGCTCGCGCGTCGTGCCGTGCTCGCGCGTGCCGGCCTGCTGCATCACCCAGTCGCGCAATTGACGGTTGGCGTCGGCGAGATCGCGGAATTCGCGCAGCGGCACGAAGGATCGTTTGATGTATTTGACTCCGGCCTCAACGACGCCCTTCTTCGCAGGATCGTGGGGAGGGCATGCATCGATCCGGAAGCCGTACCCCTCGGCCAGCGCGGCGTACGAGCGCTGTACCTCGGGGTCATACATGCACGCCTTTGTGATCGCGCACTTGGCGTTGTCGATGATCACGCGTTCGACGCGGCCACCGAACCATTCGAAGGCGCGCCGGTGACAGGCCAGCCACGTCTCGACCGTCTGATCCAGCACGACCTCGGCGTATTGATGACGCGACCAGCACAACGTCATCACGAAGAACCATGTCTTGAGCAGCCCCCCGGACTCATGCGTGAGCACGGGACCGGCGCCGAAGTCGACCTGTGCGGCGTCCGCCGGCGCGAACTCCAGGATCGTCGTCGCTCTCACGCCGCGCTCGGCCTTCAGTTGCAGCAGGAAGCGCCGTACTGCCGAATAGCTGCCCGTATAGCCGTGGTTGCGCTGAAGCGCGTTGAAGATCGTCGTGCCTTGCACGTCGGCGCTAAACCAGCTGCGCACCAGATCGCGAAACGGTTCAATCGTGGAGACGCAGCTACGCGGCAGCTTCGGATTGCGTCCGAAGATCGCTGCCAGTTCGGCGTCGTCCGGCAAGGGCTGACCGGGATCGAGCCAGCCCCGAGCGAGCGCGACCTGCCTTACGGTCTTCAGCTTCCCACGCCCCATCAGGCGTGCGCTGGCAATGTCGCGGTCGGAATCGCCCTGACGCATGCGCGCCAGAACCTGTCGATACTCAAACACTTCGAACCTCCTTCGACTCATCGGCCCTCCGGGCAAAAAGCCTGAAGGTACCGGGTTGCGGAAATTCGAAATGCGTTTCGGGCTGCCGCCCGACAGAACACTGAGCCCGCTACGTGGCTCGATTACGCCGATCCTGCGGTGGCTCCAATACGCCGATCATCGAGTGGCCCGATTGCGCCGATCATGCACTGGCTCGATTGCGGCGATCATCCGGTGGCTCGATTACGCCGATCCCGGAATGGCTCGAATATGCCGGTCAGTGACA
>NZ_JBFPKF010000084.1:0-2660 GCF_040948685.1 Paraburkholderia sp. BR14374
TTGCTCATGGTGGATGGTTTGTTGTTTGCTGGTTTCCGACTTCGACAATCAGATTCTCAGCTGAAACCTCCACCGCCTTCAATTCCCCGCCCCAGATCCCCCGTACACCACTTCCGACTTTAGCTCCGAGCGTTTCCAGCGAGGCAACAACAAAAGACACTCCCGGCGGACCCTCGATGCACTTGTTACTCGAGGTCACAAGGACGTCAAACGGAACTTCCCTGGCACTGATTTCCACCGCACCGAAAGAACTCATTGCGTCGATAATGGTTCTTGCACCATGACGCGTTGCCAACTCTACCATTGGCCGGAGCGGATTGACGACTCCCGTAGTCGTTTCACAGTGCACAAAACAAAGATGGGTGATCCCCGAATCCTCTCCCAGGCACGCAGCGACTTTTGTCACGGGGAAGGACTGATCACTCGGGGCAACGATGCTGACGGCATTAATGCCTCGGATCTGCAGCATTTTGAGGATCCGCTCGCCGTAGTTTCCATTAATGCATACGAGAGGCCGGTCTGACGTCCCAACGAACGAAGCCAATGCCGCCTCTACGCCGTAAGACCCGCCGCCCTGTATGGGTAGCCGAGTACCCCCCCCGAGCGTCCAGCAAATCTACAATCAGGCCCCTTACTCGCTCCGTTATTTTCTTGAAACTCACGTCGCGGGAACCCATGTCAAACTGCATCTCAGCCTTTACTTCGGCGTCCAACGCCAATGGCCCCGGTGTCAATAAAAATGGCTGCCGTGCGGTCATAGGTCCACACTCCATAGTCGAAAACAGTTGTTTAAGGACGCGAAAGCGCCGCCCATGCTCCACCTGACACCCGTCGCGCACAGATATCAGAGATCAAAGTAGTTGGTTACCGATGCGGCCGAGCGCATCGCATTGGACTTCATGTCAATTGACGGACTCGAACTCTTGCGCAGGCCCGCTTCGAGTTATCTGCATTCTTCCGCAGCTGATAATGATCATGCCACATGCGAACCACCGCACCAATATGAGTTCTTCTTATGCAGACCGAATAAACTAATACTGCCGTCGTTCCACTGAGGAACCTGATATGACCACGGCGCGAACTGGTTTGCGCCGTGGTCACACAAGGCACGTGGCACGTGGACAATTTGTGAATCGTCCATGACAGCATCCGCGACGAGACCCAAACGCCGTCGTTGTACATCAGTATCGAATATCCGTTGCTGGCAACCTTCCTCGAACCGCTATGCTCGTATTGAAGTACACGCAACTTGGCGCTAGCCCTGTGCGGCACAACGACGGTATGCGACAGATCTTCCCCGCCGTCTGTCATCAAGCATATGTGCAACCGACAACACTCCAAATGCAGCTCGGGGCCTTCGGTTGATCGTGGTCAACGACAGGCCCTCTGTTGCTGCGGCAAACTAAACCCGTATTGTCACGTTGCAGCGTGGTACACCAACCCTACATCTCGCAGTTGCTCGCTCGCACCGTACGCGACAATTTATCAAGATGTTCAGCAGCTCTCGGGCATGCATGGCCCGAGGCCGCCACTGGTAGTCAGTTCCCCATCTCTGATCTTCATGAATCGCGACACACAGTTAGTACAGGCACAGCGCTCTCCCCCGTGAGATATCTCAGGCAGAGTGACGGTCCTTGTCGCGATCGTTTTGATAGCAGCACATCGACGAACGATGCGCATACGCTGGGAGATGAGAAATCAGCGAGTGATCCGCGGCGAGGTTCGCCGTTTCCTACGTCAACTAGGCGTGGAGAATATGTGTTCGGAGAATTTTCATGCGTCTTACCGTCCAGCTCGACATGTTTAATACTACCCGTCCGATGGCATTCGCAATCCTCTGGCTCGACACAGAAAAGCGGCAATGGTCGCGCGAGGCTCACTCCGGACTGGACTTACCCGAATGGGGCTCGTTGCATGTGGATTGCGGCAACACGTTAGTGTGCGGGCCCAGCGAAAACACACTCGCGTATGTTCTCGAAGGATTGAATCTCGACTGTCGTTACAGACTTTTCGAAGGCGACTCCGGATATGCGCTGCGGTATACAGAAGGACGTTGGGCTCCATCAAACGGCCACTGGCATATTCAGTGTATAGATAACCAACGGGGACAGCCTGAACATGAACTGTTCACCACCGGCAAGGATTCCTGACACCATCTGCGTTAAGCAAATGAGGCAATCGAACGACAGCACCTGCTCAGGAATCTGACCACTGTGATCGGCATACGTCTCGAATGGAGGTTGAGCCCCCATAAGTTTGCGGCTTGACCGATCGAGGCTCCATCATCAACGATCACCACCCGTCAGCTCGCCGTACCAGTTGAACGTCTCGCATCTGCGACGGATCTATTTTTACTCCCCATGCCGCTTCACCGTGACGACTCCCGGTGTGTACGCCAGCTTCTCGTTGATGTCTTTCCAAATATGCGCCCATCCGCTACTGCACCGGCCTGCGTCGATAGCCCCGTCTGTCGGACTTACCCCTTCGCCGTTGAGCTGCTCGTTGCGCCCGGCCAAATTGCTCACTGGAGGACAGTGAACCGCCCCGGGATTTCCGGAGGCTCCACTTCTTGAGAAAATGGAGCTATGGAAAACACGAAGAAGAAGTGCCCAAGGTACTCGCCTGAAGTTCGTGAGCGGGCTGTGCGAATGGTTCTGGAA
>NZ_JBFPKF010000085.1:0-2459 GCF_040948685.1 Paraburkholderia sp. BR14374
TCGGCCAGATCGGCGAGGTGCGCGCTGAGCAAGGCGCGGCCACGTACCTGTCGGGCTCGATCGAGGACGCGCAGTCCAGATTCAATCTGCGCAATCTGGTCGCGAGTCCGGCGCCCGGCGTGACGCAGATCAGCGCCGAGCAGATGGCCGCGTATCAGCGCCTGCTGGTATCGCTGGGCCTGAGTGGGCAGCTCGCCAAAGTGACCGCGCTGCACGTGCGCGCGGGGCTGTCGCAATCGGCGACGCGCTTTCAGACCGGCACCTCGATCAGCAGCTCGCCGCAGGTCGGCGACGGCGGTATGACGGGCGGCAACTTCACGAACCAGCCCGGCATCGAGGACGGCGAGGACAACGTGGCGGTCGCGCCGCTCTTGATGACGGGCGTCGATTCGCTGCTCGACATTCCGGGCTACACACCGGAGATCGTCGCAAAGCTACGGCCGTTCGTCACCGTGCTGCCGACCGTCACCGCGATCAACATGAACACCGCGTCGGCCGAAGTGATCGCGGCGGTGGTGCCGGGCATGACCGTCTCGCAGGCGCAGGCCTTGGTCGCGCGGCGCCAGACCGTGTTTTTCCGCAACGCCGGCGACGTGCAGCTCGCGCTGACCGCCGCCGGCGTGCGATCGGCGTCGACCGATCCGAATCAGTTCGACGTCAATTCGAGCTACTTTTTAGTCCACGGCAGTGTGCAGCACGAGCGCGCCGAAGTGGATCGCACGACGCTCGTCTATCGCGATCCGCTGACTCACACTACGCGTATCGTGCGGGTACAAGACCAACTATGAATATCGCAATCCACAGAGAGAGTGGCCTTTGAGCACGCTGAACGTCCTATTGCCGCCGCGTGATCCGGCGGTGCCCTCGCAGGAGTAGCAACTTCCCGAGCAGCCGTTCGTGCTGCTCGACAACGCCGGGCGCACGCGGCGCGCCGGGCGCTCGGCGCTCGCGCTGCTGCCGCGCGCGAACACGACGGTGCTGCCCCGGTGGTCGTCCGCAAACTGACCGCGATGAAGGTCGGACGCCACCAAAGTCAACGACTCTACAACCAACTTTAGCGCATCCGCCACGTTTGGCCCGAAAATTGTCATCACCGTCGAGCGCAATCGGCACGGCGGGAGAATCAGGTCGCGAACGGCCGGCGAACGACACCCAATGGTCCGACGCATGAATTGAACAGAATCAACTCGAACGCCGCCCCACCATCAGCATTGCCGCTGTGCCCCCGACCGCCCGTCCGCTCGGGTCCAGATGCGCGCGCAACCCGAACGCATAGGTGTGTGCGAAGAGAATCGTGAAGCCCAGCAACGCTCCCGACGCGGAATAGACCGAGAAGTCCACCGTATCCGTGATGTCAATTTCGAATACCGCCAGCAATAGAGGCATGACGGATATGACGGTGGTCGCGCTAACCTTCCATTCGAGCAGCGCCGCGATCGGCGACGGAAACAGCGTGACGATACCGTACGGCACCAGAACACACGTCCAGCTTTGGCCGTGACGGAGGCCGCGCGCCACACAGATACGCTGATAGAAGCTGAAGGTATCTCCCTTTGTCATGGCCTCACCGCGATGGCTGCCCGGACGCGAAAAGAAAGGTATTGCGCCACCAGCGTCCCGACCCAGAGGCAATGCGATCAGGACCAGCATGTCCGCATAGTGCGCCATCATCAAACTCAGCCATGCCGCGCACGCTCTCGATCCTAGGGTATCCGTCCTTTTCGGGTGGCGTCAAACTCGCCTCATAGCGCTTTGTCACCTTGGCGCCGTGACCTGTCTTTGATTTCAGTTTGAATGACGGTTGTAAGAAGTTGATATACAGCCGCGACACTTGATAAAGTGAGGCAAGTGTTTTCTGTGGCTTCGAGACCTTGTAGCCTGCCGTCCCCCACCAGATGACGTACAGACGGCGCCATTCTTTTGCGCGACCCGCGCCTGATCGTTTTTCTTGCAGGCACGCCAACGCACCATCTCGATACCCGTTGCCTTGAAATCAAAGACGGCCGGGTTCATGAACGCGCAATCGTTATCGCAGTCCAGACCAAGGCCATCCAGATCGCGCGAGCGTCAGCGGGATCGTAATGGGATGGTCCTCCCCACCTGACAGTGGGTTACGCTGTATCGGCTCGTTCAACCGGAGGCAATGCCATGCAAGACGTAACAGTCATTGGAATCGATCTCGGCAAACGTAGAGAGCGTCAAGCAGCATGGCCGGCGGCCAAGATAATTGTCGCCGCCCAGCAAACGTTCGTTTCACCTACACGGCCAGGACAAGTTTGGTAAGGCTGTGTTCCGCAAGAAGGTATCGCGACAGCAGCTGATCGAATTTCTAAGTAGTCGGGTCTGAATAATTCGTTTTGGACGACGCTTGCCCTCACGGCTGGTATTCGACAGCGATTGAGCGGTTGAGCAAAGCGGCCAGAACAGCGGCGTAAAAAAGCCTCAGCTTCCTGAGGATC
>NZ_JBFPKF010000086.1:0-2186 GCF_040948685.1 Paraburkholderia sp. BR14374
TGTTCCAGAACCATTCGCACAGCCCGCTCACGAACTTCAGGCGAGTACCTTGGACACTTCTTCTTCGTGTTTTCCATAGCTCCATTTTCTCAAGAAGTGGAGCCTCCGGAAATCCCGGGGCGGTTCATCTTCAGAACGGTGGGGATTCCTTGTATGCGGATTGTGGCGATGCAGGGCATAAGTCGTTACCGATAGTACCCCACAAATTTGACATAACATAAAGAATTGATCGAATTGTTTTGGTGGACATGGCCATGGACATGACATGTCATGACACGACAGGCGCGACATGGCATGGCCACGTCGTTTGAACGTAGCTGGGAGATTAGGGTGCATACATGATTTGTATTCCTTAATGATCAGGGAAGAATATGCTTCGAAATCTCGCGCGCGGTGCGAGTTGAGAAAGACTGTTGGCCGTCGTTTCAGATGCAAGGTGGCGGCGCAGACGTGACCTTTATTGCGGCATCCGGCCGCCGTCGATCTTTTCGAATCCCTGACGCAGAAGCGCCTCCTGTTCAGCAAATCTGTCCGCGCTCTTTTTCTTGAGCTTTTCGAGGTTTTGTAGTTTCCAGCGAATCGCAGGCAACTCGCTTAGGTAACCGTATGGCATCAGTGACCAGTCTGGCTCCAGACTAACCAGTGAGAAGAGAAACTCGCGATGTTCTGGAGTAAGCGCCGCAGGCAACTCACGGTCTAGCTTATCCTGAGTGGCCTCAAGCGTTGTCAGGTCGACGGCTTCGATGGTCAACCCGACAAATTCCTTTTCGTAGGCACCCGCCATGGAGTGCTTAGGGGCGAACAGGACCTCGTGAATCGGTCTGTTATGCCCTGCGAGGTAGCAGACGAACGCGTCGACGATATCGCGGCGCAGCCCGAGCGTTGGCGTGGAATACATGTGCAACACGTCGAACAGGTCGCGCGGGTGCTGACGGTCGAGTGCCGCGACCATCTTGCTACCGTAAAGCTCCGCTTCATGCAGAGTCGGTCCCGTAATGCTCGTGTTGAACATCTCTTCTGCCGCTTGCACAAGGGGGCGATCCACCGGGTCGAGCAAGGTTCCCCGGAACACATAGTTCACCTCTACCTTGACCGAGGTTTGGCCCGAGATAACAGTCAGCTTCACTTCGTCGCCCTTAGCCTTGCCTGACGTGGTCGCTGTCGAAAACTTGACGGCATGGCCCTCCGCTTCGATCTGCGCGCGGGCGCGGTCGAGTTCACCGCTGATCGCTGCGATGGCGTCGTCGCGGCCCAGATCCCTGCGAACCATGACCACATCGATGTCGACCGAGAGCCGAGGCATCGCCTGCAAGAACAGGTTCAACGCCGTTCCGCCTTTCATGGCGAACAGAGGGGTATCAAAGATGATGGGTGTTACGCCGAGCATCAGCCGCACCGTGTCTACGTAAATGTCGTTCATCGTGGTTTGAGAGTGAGTCGCTCACCGTTTTTGGTTTTATGCGTCCATCGTTTGCCCTGACTCAGGCGATCGATGTGCCTTTGAAGATCCCTGGCCCAGGAGAACCCTGCATCGGCACCGAAATCGCGAACAAGGACGGCGACCTTCACGCGAGTACAGTGGTTCAGGAAGTTGTCGAGCACATGGGGCCGGATATTACGCAGGCCGACCATAAGGTTGGTCGCTTCCTCCATGGTCTGACCTTTTCCGACATCACTCGCGAGTTCAAGTAGGGCTCTCTCCGGGATCGACACCAGCACGGCGGGGTCGCCTGCTGGCAGGGGTTTAAGGCCCTCCTCGTAGCGAAACTCCTCGTCAAATAGCGTGGTTGTCTGGTACGAGTAAAGCAGGTGTTCGCCTATCCAGTCAGGAAAGGCATAGGGCTTCTGTCCCCACAGAACAACGCGCTCGCGGAACGCAATGTTGTGGCGGACGCCCTGCCAGGAGAGAGCGGTCTTTCCGGCGACGTGCATCCCGGGGACGCGACGACTCAGAAACGCGATCGTGCCGTCTCGCGTAGGGACATCACCGGTCACGAGGTATGCGCCTCTTGAAAGGCGTTGAAGCCAGCCCGCTTTGACGAGGTCGTGCGCAAGCGCCGAGCTAAAGTCGGAAGTGGTGTACGGGGGATCTGGGGCGGGGAATTGAAGGCGGTGGAGGTTTCAGCTGAGAATCTGATTGTCGAAGTCGGAAACCAGCAAACAACAAACCATCCACCATGAGCAAG
>NZ_JBFPKF010000087.1:0-2184 GCF_040948685.1 Paraburkholderia sp. BR14374
GATCCTCAGGAAGCTGAGGCTTTTTTACGCCGCTGTTCTGGCCGCTTTGCTCAACCGCTCAATCGCTGTCGAATACCAGCCGTGAGGGCAAGCGTCGTCCAAAACGAATTATTCAGACCCGACTACTGTGTCACTTAATCCATTTGCGACGAGCTGATACTGGCAGAATTGGATAGACAAGCTTCAGGCGCTTGCGATGAGGGAAGACATCGACGAACTTGACGCGCATTGGAATCATCTGCGCCAGAGCCATAGCACGCCGATTGTCACGCCGCCATAACGGGTTACTGTTCGCGGGTCAGTGTTGCCCCTGTCGCGCAGAGCGTCGAGCCGATGGCCACGCGCATTAACCCACGCGCGAGTGCGAAGCACCCGTCACTCCACCAAAGTAATTCCGGATCAGGTAAAGATGCCACAGCAGACACACGCGCTTCTCCTCGACGCAGTCGCTCCTACGACGCTCGGGTGGTACGCGGCACTGATGCGTGATTAGATCCGGGCACCGGAACTGAGCTAGGCTAAAAATGGGCGCTACAAGGCCAGAACAGTCTGGCATTGGCATGATTGTCGCGCTGCGACGTCTTGTTACTAGCCAAATGGATCAATTCAGATGGCGTTCGCTCGCGACCTCCAACGCTTATAGACAGAGCTTTCACATGACCATCAAAAATATTGCCTCCGGCATAAATAGTCTTTATTTGATGTGGTCGCCGCTATTGCGGTATAAACCCGAGTGCTAAATTTTAGTCGCGAAGAATTTCAGATCATCGAAAGTGACAATTGACTATCCCTTACACGCAATCACTTTCACATCAAGATCTATTATAAAATTCATTATTTCATGCATAAGTGATTTATGGATGCCCCCCTACAACATAGAGGATTCGAGACAATGAAGAAGAGCCTTTTCGTTCTTACGCTTGCGCTCGGCGCATCTTATCACGTGTCTGCTGCAACGTTCGAAGGCTGCCCGATGCGCGGCGAGATCAAGATGGCAGGGAGTGTGTACACCGCAACAGCCAGCGATAACGAGGGTATATGGCTAGGTATTGTGAAAGGACCGGACGAAGGTAGTATCAAGGAATTTCCCTCGGCCACGTTTTATCCAGCGCAGCTTAATAATGCTGGCACCGGTCAACCAGCGTTAGTCAAGTGCTCCTACGAACTTTCCAGGGGGGCTATGTGAATCTACAGTACATACCTAGGTCTCCGCTACCGGCTTTGGATTTGCGCGATCTGAATCAATGGCGCAGAAAAAATGGCCCGTACAACCCTGACTATTACGAGTGCACTGATCCGGCCGCTTGGCGTTGTAGGTTCCTTGTCGTTCGACCGTCTTGAGCAATCGGTGAAAGCTTGAGCAGCTTCCAGTGGAAGACGTGTTGGTGCAATCGCAGAAGCCGTGACGTCTAGCGTATCTCGCAGCACTGTCAACTTGTCGGCAGTAGCGTGGACTGCGCCGAAGAGTCAATCGCTAACAAGACAGTCAACGGATTTTGAGCCATGTCGGCGAATTCCCGCCACGCAGCGAATCGGGATGCGAGTTGTTTGCGATCCAGATTCATCCAACACATTCAGCAACGTGACAATATCGTTAGAAGTATTTAGGGAAGGTCTGCAAAAGTCCTGGCGTTGACGTCTCGGTGGACTATCCTGGGAGAATGCAGGTTTAAGGGGTACCTCGATGACACAGCCTGGTCTTGGTCTGGATCTTTCAACGAAACGCACGCGCAAGCGGAAACTTCTCGATGAGATGAGGCGCGTTGTCCCATGGTCGAGGTTGATTGCATTGATCGAACCGCACTATCCAAGGGGTAAGACTGGAAGGCCGCCGTTTCCTATTGCGACGATGCTGCAGATCCACTTCATGCAGCAGTGGTTTGGTCTGTCAGACCCGGCGATGGAAGGGGCGCTTTATGACGTGCCGCTGTATCGTGAATTTGCTGGGCTGGACGAGGGTATGACGCGTTTGCCGGACGAGAGCACGATTCTCCGGTTCCGTCACCCTCTCGAAGCGCACGGCCTGGCTGCACAGATGCTCACGCTGGTCAATGAGATGAACCGCCCCGGGATTTCCGGAGGCTCCACTTCTTGAGAAAATGGAGCTATGGAAAACACGAAGAAGAAGTGCCCAAGGTACTCGCCTGAAGTTCGTGAGCGGGCTGTGCGAATGGTTCTGGAACA
>NZ_JBFPKF010000088.1:0-2181 GCF_040948685.1 Paraburkholderia sp. BR14374
CAGCGTCGTGGTCGTGACAGGCGACCCGCCGCCCGGCCGTGGACAACCCGCAATTTGATCTTATCGGGAGGTGCCACACCGCATTAAACTCAACTGCAGATCTGTCCGTCGAACCGGGTCACCCTCACCCTCCGTTATGGCGGTTCACCCGGGCAACCGGGAAGGAATCGACACTGCCAGCTGAGCTTCCCCTGAAATTTCGCCTTCCAGCAGGTCGTGTGTAAACTCGACCCAAAGGAAGGAAAGAAGAGATGTTCAAGGTACCAAAACAGGCGTACACGCCGGAGTTCCGGGCGGCGGCCGTGCAACGAGTCAAGGACGGGCAAGGCGTAGGCGCAGTGGCCCGCGAGTTGGGCGTGTCGGAGCAGACGCTGCGCAACTGGGTGAAGGCCGAGCAGGCCGGCAAACTGAACGGTCCCGGAGCGAAGGTGGTCACGCCCGGGCAGATGGAGCTCTCGCGGTTACGCGCCGAGAACAAGCGCCTGCAAATGGAGCTTGAAATCGCAAAAAAGGCGGCGGCGTACTTCGCGAAGGACCTTCTGTGAAGTACGCCTGGATTGCCGGGGAGTGCCGGCACTATCCGCTGTCAACGCTGTGCGAGGTCCTTTCGGTGAGCGTGAACGGCTATCGTGTCTGGAAGCGCGGCGGCACGCCCGAGCGGAAACGGTTGACCGACACGCAACTGCTTACGCTGATTCGGTCGATTCATGCCGAGGTCAAGGGCGCCTACGGCTCGCCACGCATGACCGAGGAGATTCGCGCACGCGGGTTTCCGGCCAGCAAGGCACGCGTGGAGCGTTTGATGAGCAAGAACGGTATCCGGGCACGCCACAAACGCCGCTACCGCGTCACGACTGATTCCCGGCACAAGCTGCCCGTCGCGCCGAACCTGTTGAACCGCGAGTTCGCGCCGGCTGCGCCGAATCAGGTGTTCAGTTCGGACATCACGTATATCTGGACCGACGAGGGCTGGCTGTATCTGGCGGTCGTGCTGGACCTGTTCAATCGAGAAGTCGTGGGTTGGTCCATCAAGCCGCGCATGACGGCCGACATTGTGACCGACGCGCTGACGATGGCATGGTTTCGCCGGAAGCCCGCGCCCGGCGCGCTGCACCACTCGGACCGTGGCAGTCAGGGCGGATTCAACCGGTCGTCGCAACACTCGATTATTGAGCAGACCTCAGGTATTCGTCCAGTGCTTCGGCAGGTGTCTTCCAACCAAGTGTTTTCCGGGGTCTGGTATTCAGTGCATTGGCAACGGCCTGGATTTCTCGATCGCTCCACCGGGACAGGTCTGTACCCTTTGGGAAGTATTGTCGCAAGAGACCGTTCGCGTTCTCGTTCGTGCCGCGCTGCTATGGACTGTGCGGGTCGGCGAAGAATACCTGTACCCCGGACTCGACCGTGAAACGGGCGTGATCGGATAGTTCTTTGCCACGATCCCAGGTCAATGACCGCCACAACTGGGCAGGCAGGTCAGTCACGGTCTTCTTGAGCGCGTTGGCCATCGTGACAGCTCCGTAGCCAGCCAGCGCAGGACCATTCTTCGCTCTGGGAATCAGCCCGTAGCCCTCCTCGCGAGGCAGATGGACGAGCATGGTGAACCGGCTCGACCGCTCAACCAGCGTTCCGATCGCGGACCGGTTCAGGCCGATGATCAGGTCACCGTCCCAATGCCCTGGCACAGCACGATCTTGCGCTTCAGCAGGCCGGCTGGAGATCATCACCGCCTCGCTAACGTGCGCCCAGGCCTTGGCCTGTGCCCGGGCCCTCGGCACGCGCAACGCCCGCCCAGTGCGCAAGCAGCTGACCAGCTCGCGCTTGAGAGCACCTCGGTCCTGGATATAAAGAGCCTGGTAAATGGCTTCGTGAGAGATGCGCATGGATTCGTCATCCGGGAAGTCGATCTGCAGCCGGTTGGAAATCTGTTCGGGCGACCAGCCATTGACCCATTTGCGATCACCGCGATGCGGTTTGTTTCTCCCTTTGAATGGTGCTTGCCGTGGCCCGGAAATCTCACGACCATCAGCGTCGCGAACCTTGCCCTCCAGACGGTCTGAGGGTGACCCGGTTCGACGGACAGATCTGCAGTTGAGTTTAATGCGGTGTGGCACCTCCCGATAAGATCAAATTGCGGGTTGTCCACGGCCGGGCGGCGGGTCGCCTGTCACGACCACGACG
>NZ_JBFPKF010000089.1:0-2161 GCF_040948685.1 Paraburkholderia sp. BR14374
CATGCAGCTGCGAGCCGTTCACCGCGTCCGTGCTCGTCGACGACAGCTCGCCTTCGGCCACGTTCGTGACCTTCGTGCCATTGCTGTCACCGCCCAGCGTGACCGTGCCCTTCGACGCATCGTCGTACTTTACTGCCAGCAGCGGATCACTGCCCGCATTATCGGCCACGTACTGCTTGAGCTGTGACACGTTTACGCCGTCGGTATCATTGACACCAGCGGCAACATTGGTGAGGTACCGTTCGTTACCTTGCGAACCAATCGACACCGAATTGACGGCATCTGCAATGGAACCTGCACCGAGCGCGACGGAGTTGCTCGAAGTCGAGCGGGCGCCATAGCCGATTGCGGCAGAATTGCTGACAGAGGCGACAGAATTCGTGCCAATTGCCAGGCTTTGAGCGGCTGCAGTCGCACTGTTGCCGATCGCTACTGCACTTACGCCTGTCGTATGCGACAGCGAGCCGATCGCGGTCGAAAAATTCGCCCCGGCATCCACCGCCGCGCCAGAACCGATTGCAACGCTCGAACTACCGTTGGCGCGCGCCCCACCACCGATTGCAGTGGCGTTGCTAATCGTAGCCTGCGCGGCACTGCCGATCGCCGTAGCTTGCGTGCCATTCGCAACGGATTCTGTACCGACGGCAACTGCGCCGTAGCCCCGCGAACTCGCACCTGCGCCCGCGGCAAGACCACTCTGTTCGGCAACCACCGTAGCCGCGTCGCTGCCATCGTTCACTCCATCCGCAACGAAGTAGCCGCCATTGCCAACGACATCCTGTGGCGTGATCGACATCAGAGACATCTGCTCCACTCGCTGGTCCACCTTGGCAATCTGCTCGCTGACCTGCTCCAGTGTTGCCGCCGTGCCACTGCCGATGCGGGAGTCCAAGGTCCTCAGGTTGACCGCGTCCGTAGCTAACTGCGCGTCGCCGACGTTCGTGATCCGGCGCTCAGCGCCGCTCGAACCCACCGACACGACATTGAAGTCCATCGCAATCGAGCCGGCACCCAGCGCTACGGAATTAGCGGCCGACGCAACGGCATTCGCTCCGAGAGCGATGGACCCCATAGAGCTTGTCGATGCATTGGAACCCAATGCGATCGAATTGCCCGACATCGCATTTGCGTTCGCACCAATGGCCACCGACCTGGTGCCTGTTGCCGACGCATCATCCGTGCCGTCGTTCTTGCCGTTCGCCTTGAAGTAACGCGTAGCCGTATCGACAGTCGTACTGAGCTGCGACACGTTGACAGCATCTGTTGGTGCCGTGCCGGCCGCCACGTTCGTGATCTTCGTGCCGCCTGCTCCACCCAGCGTGATCGTGCCCTTCGACGCATCGTCGTACGTCACCACGTTCTGGATATTGCCGCTGCCATCAACGATGCCCGCGTCCTTCAGCTGCGACACGTTCACCGCATCCGTGTCCGCCGCACCGGCCGCAACGTTATGCAGCGCCACCGGCGAGCTCGCACCCGCACCACCCAGCGTCACGCTGTCGTGTGCCGAAGTGTCGTACAGCACCGCATCGGCCAGCTTGCCGTTGATCGTTGTGATGTCCCCGTTGATCGTCGTGACATCGCCTTCGACGTTCGTCACCCGATCGCCAAGGTTCGTTACGTTCTGGTTCGTCGCGTACAGCTGCGAGCCATTCACCGCGTCCTTGCTCGTCGACGACAGGTCACCTGCGGCCACGTTCTTGATCTTCGTGCCATTGCTGTCACCGCCCAGCGTGACCGTGCCCTTCGCGGCATTGTCGTAATGCACTGCCAGCGCATCCGTCCCGCCGCCGGCGCCATTCTTGATGTCCTGGCTCAACTGGTCCATCTGCTGGTTTGTGGCGTACAGCTGCGAGCCATTGACTGCGTCAGTGCTCGTCCCGCTCAGGCGACCCGCGGCCACGTTCGTGATCGTGCGCTCGTTACCCACGCTGCCCACGCTCACCGTGCCAATCGGATTCGAACCGGCAAAGAAGTAGGTCGTGCCGCCGATGGACGTGCCGCTCGGACTCACCGCAGCCGACGTCGTCGAGCCTGCGCCCAGCGCCACGTCGTTCGCGTAGTTCGACACCGCACCCATACCGATTGCCACCGAGTCCTTGCCCCGCGCCGACGAATCCGCGCCCGTCGAGTTCGCGTGGAAGTACTTCGTGCCCTTCTC